>JBFKEA010000153.1:0-6076 GCA_041619375.1 Spongiibacter sp.
CCAGCCGGGGCCGATACGCAGTTGTTTTTCCCAGGCGCGAAAACCGGTTTGTTCGCCGCGCAGCAGGGCTTTTACATCGGGTTCGATACACAGTGGGCGGGCGATGCCCACCACGTCCATGGCGCCGCTATCCAGCGCCGCCTGCATGGCGCTGTAGCTGCGGAAGCCGCCGGTGACCGCCAGTGGAATGTCAGTGACCTGGCGGATGCCCTTGGCATAGTCCAGAAAATAGGCTTCTCGCGCCCGGCTGGCGGCGGCACCGTCCTCGCGGTCGCCCATCAGCGCCAGCTTTTCGTAGGTGCCACCGGAAATCTCCAGTAAATCGATACCGGCTTGCGACACCCAGGCGGCAACCTGCAGGCTGTCGTCGTGACTGAAACCGCCCTTGGAGAAATCGGCGGAATTCAGCTTTAAGGCAATCGGAAAGGCGGGGCCGACGGCCTCGCGGCAGCGGCGAATCACCTCAAGTAAAAACCGAGCGCGGTTTTCCAAGCTGCCGCCCCACTGATCCCTGCGGCGGTTGGCCAGCGGCGAGAGGAACTGGCTGATCAGGTAGCCGTGGGCGGCGTGAATTTGTACACCGCTAAAGCCGTTGTCTTTGGCTACCCCGGCAACCCGTGCATAGCCGCTAATGGCACCTTCAATATCCGCTTCGCTCATCGGCCGGGGTTTGCCAAACATGCCGGCCAGTTCGATACCGACATCTGAGGGGGCGAGTGGGTGATGGGAAACCACCTTCTGGCACTGCCGGCCGGGGTGGTTGATCTGCATCCACAACTGGTTGCCCGCCACTTGACCGGCGGCGGCCCAATTTCGCAGCTTTTCCTCGCCACCGTTGTGGTCGATCACCACATTGCCTGGGCGCTCCAAAAAGCGCCGGTCAATCATTACATTGCCGGTCACCAGTGTGCCGGTTCCGCCTTCTGACCAGGCTTGATAAAGCCGGTTCAGCCGCGGTGTCGCGTGGTCGTTCTCATCAGCCAAACCCTCTGTCATGGCCGACTTTAGCAAGCGGTTGGGCAGGCTGGCGCCACAGGGCAGGAGCAGGGAATCACTGAGCTTTGGCATTGGGGAGGTCCTTGAGGGTAGTGGGGATTGCTGCCCACCCCGGCGCGAGGGTGGAGAAGCAGTGTAGCGCTGCCGGGTAGGACAGAATGTTAACAAGTGTTTAGAATGGTATCAGTAGTGCCTAAATGGTTCATTATGAGAAGCACTGCCGCCATGGCCCTCCGCATATCTCCCGATTGTTGTTCGCAATGGGAAGCTGCACAGTGGTCGGCTACAGGCTTCATATTCGCGTGGCTGGTCGCACAGTTGCAGAACAATAACGACAGTAATTGCGGAGCACCCTTATGTTTCCTCGACTTTATACCTTGATTGCGTTGGCTTTGCTGGCCTTGCTGGTGGCATGTGGGGGTAGCTCAAGCCCTTCGGCGTCGACGCCGGCGGCGGCCTGTGCTGACGGTGTCGATAATGATGGTGACAGCCTTATCGACTTCCCCGACGACCCCGGCTGTGCGAGCAGTAGCGACGCTGATGAGACCGATATTGTCGTGGTGACTCAGTGCAGCGACGGCGTGGACAACGACGGCGACGGCAAGGTGGATCTCGCGGATCCGGGCTGTGCCACTGCGGCTGACGATAGTGAGACCGACCCCGTGCAGCCGCCGCAGTGCGACGATGGCCTCGATAACGATGGCGATGGCCTGATTGATCTGGCCGACGACGGCTGTGATGGCGTTGGTGATAATGATGAAGACAGCCGTTTGGATCGCTACACTATGGCCAATGCCTGCTGGGCCATTAAGGCGTCCGGAAGCGGCCAGTATCTTGCGGCCGATGGCAGTGGCTACCGCGCGTCGGCGGCCGACCTCGGCGCTGCCGAGGCTTTCTACCTTAAGCCGACGGCGCTGGGTAAGTACATGATTTACAGCGCCAGTCGCGAGTTGGTGTCGGCGGCCGGCGACGGCAGTTTGACCAATATCAGCACGACCGCTGCGACGGATAATGCCGAGTGGACGGTGGTCGCGGTTGGCGACACCACAGCCTACCCGCAAACCCCCGCCTACAACGAGGAGCCCACGCCGGAGCAGGTTGAATTGTGGCACGGCTTCCAGGATCCCTTCGTGCGCTCTGTGGACTTCACCATAGCCTCAGATGCCACCCAGAGTGAGCTGGTCGTCGACGATAGCGGCGTGCTGAAAACCGCGGCCGATGCCGATGGCAATCTCGACAGTTTCATTTTTGAAGCCACAACGGGCTGCGCCAGCTTCCCGGAAGCTGAAAGCAATTTCGTCGGCGAACCGTTTAAAGGAACCCAGCCCGACGGCACGGTGCTGGGCCACACCGACGCGCATGTGCATATCAGCTCGACGGAATTTTTGGGCGGTGCGCACTGGGGTTACCCCTTCCATAAGTTTGGCGTTGAGCACGCCTTGGGCGACTGCAAAACCGATCACGGCGATAGCGGCTTTGGCGATGTGGTCGGCGGCCTGTTCCAGCAGGACACCGATGGTCACGCCACCGATGGCTACCCGACGTTCACCGACTGGCCCGAGCGCAGTAACTTGACCCACGAGGCGATTTACTGGAAGTGGATTGAGCGCGCCTGGGCCGGTGGGCTGCGCGTGATTGTCAACGACTTGGTTGACAATGAAACGCTCTGTGAGCTGCAGCGCAATGTCAGCGGTGAGCCCAATCGCGACTGTAATTCGATGAATAACGCCGGTCGTCAGGCGGGCACCATGTACGCCATGGAAAACTACATCGACGCCCAGTATGGCGGCCCCGGTAAGGGCTTTTTCCAGATTGTCCACGACTCCAGTGAAGCGCGCTCGGTGATCGAAGACGGAAAAATCGCCGTGGTGTTGGGCATCGAAATTTCCAATCTGTTTGACTGCAAGGTCAAGTACAACCCGGCGCGCCAGCTGGGCCCCGAGGAAGAGCCCTCGGATAACAGCAATCCGCAAGAAAATAGCTATGAATGTACCACTGAAGAGGGCAAGCCTAATTCCATCCTCACCCAGATGCAGCGTATCTATGACTGGGGCGTTAGGCAGATCATCTCCATTCATGAGTTTGATAATGCCTTCGGCGGCAATGGTATTTTCGATGGCCTGATACTGAATCTTGGCAACCGCGAAAACAGCGGTGGTGTTCCCTCCGGTGATCTGGCCGGGCTGACGCAGCTGTTTGAAGGGCAGCCTAATCAGGCGCAGTTTGAAGCCTTGGTGGCCAACCTGCCCACCACTGAACTGGCTACGGGGGAGTGGTGGACGACCTATGACTGCCCCATAGAAGGGGAAACCGAAGGTTTCAGCGGCTACTTGTGGGGCAACAGCGGAGGCAGCAAGCAGAGTTATTTGCAGCAGCCAGCCTGTATTCCCACCGGCCAGGGTGGTCGCTCGGGCGGCAGTACACCGTGTTACCCGCGCGACGTAAACCAGTGCAATGCGCGTTGGATGACCCCTGCGGGACTGTATACCTACAGCAAAATGATGGAAATGGGCTTTCTGTTCGACTGGGATCACATGGAAGTGGGGATGAAGACTCAGGCACTGGAATTGGCTGAGGCACAAGATCCCGCCTATCCATTCGTTTCGACCCACGGCACCTTTGGCGGCACCACCAATGACCAGGCGACACGGCTGTTGGCCAACGGCGGTTTTCTCTATCCGAGCAATGGCTCCAGCAATGGTTTTCGCGCGGATATGAGTGAGACCTTTGGCATTTATAATGCCGCGATGGCCAAGCGTGCGGAGCAGGGCAAAGAGCCGCTGTTATTTGGTTTTGGCTACGGCACCGACACCAATGGCTTGTCGAGTCAGACCCGGCCGCGAAGCAACCCCGAGAAGCCGATTGTGTATCCATTCACGCTGTTTGACGGCGAACCGTTTGCCAGTCTAAGTGAGTTTAACGCCGCCCAGCCGATCAGTTTTCTGCAGCCGGCCAGCAGCAATATTGACGGTGAAGTGAAGCGCACTTGGCACGAAGATGTGGACGGCAACGCCCACTACGGCATGCTGGCGGACTTTGTTAAAGAGGTGGTGCTGGACAGCGAAAATCCCGCGCAGCAGACCCTGCAACTGTTCAATTCTGCTGAGGCGTACCTACAAACCTGGGCGCTGACTGAGGCCTCGAGCGCGGCGATCCGCAGTCGAGGTGGCGTAACGAATCCTGGCGGCATTCTGCGGCCGGCACCGCCCGAGGGTGATTTCGCGCCCTAAGGTAGACTGAAAAATAATAGCCCGGCCTAGGCCGGGCTTTTTTATGGCCGCCGTTTGCGGCGGTGTGCTTATGCATTGTCTTGGGGCTTAGCGCGGCTGCGATAGTATCCACAGACCGCCGGTGGTGAGCAGTAACATGAGCACGAGCATGGGCAGCTGGCTGAGGACGGCCTGGCGGGGTGTTCGGTAATAGCTTTGCGCTAGGCGGTGGGCGATCCACACACTGGCCATATGGCCCAGCAGGATGCTGGCGAGCTGTACGTGCCACACGGTGGTGGTGTCCGGTAGCAGCTGGCGCTGCAGCCAATGCGCGGTGCCAAAAAAATTGTCGCCGCGGCCAAAGGGGTCGGAGATCAGGCTGACAATTTTTATGCCCTGGGTCTGAATAAGGGTGTAGTAGTGGGCGAAGTGATAGACCAGGACGATAGGCAGCAGGGCGGGCGCGAAGTGCAGGGCCAGCTCGCGCAGCGAGCGGCCGCCGGCCAGCCATCGGCCCAGCATGAGGGCCAGTAGATAGGCGGCCAAGTAAACCGCCAGTGACAGCAGCAGCCAGCTGTTTTGCCAGTACACAAACCATTGGCGCATTTGCGGAAACGCCGCCAGCGGGTTGTAGCTCGTCAAAGGCCGCAGCAGCTGTTGGTAAAGATCCAGCCAGAACCACTTCTTCCAGATGACCGTTTCGTGCAGGCCGTCGAAGGCCGTCGATGACAGCATAAACAGAATGAACGCCAGCAGGCTCACTTGGCTGACGCGCCATGTCAGCAGGCCGGTGAGTGGCCGGCGCAGTCGCCAGTGGCCTTTGGCGCCGCGCCTTGTGGGCTGATAATCCACTGGCGACAGCTGGGCGAGCAGGCCAAACAGTACACTGAACAACTCGCCGTAGCGAAACCATTGGTTGCTGCCAAACATCGCTACCGCTACCAGGTTCAGCAGGCTGTAGCTTAGCAGTGCCAGTGACAGGGCGTAGGGGGTGGCAGGGCCGAGAAGCTCCAGCCAGATCAGCCCGATATACAGCAGCAAAGCGGGCCAGTAGCCCAGCCAGCCGGGCCATTGCAATCGCGGGCGGTCGTAGGCAGGCAGCAGCGCGTTGACGCCCGCGCAGAGGCTGCGCCAGGGGTTTACCGCCGCGTAAAAGTTGCCGAGCAGGGCGCTGCTGTAGCTGCAGCCCAGCAGAAAGACGATCCAGAAGAAGGTCATATTAAAATTGCCGTAGGGGCTGCGATTGCCCCACAGGCCGGTGGCAATGCACAACAGCAGCGCGGCAACGCCAAGCAATTGCAATAGGGTTTTCAGCCGACTGGCGCGCAGCAGCTGAACGAGCCGGTGGTGGCTAACATCGCGGTTGACGTGGGACGAGGGCTGGCCGCCGAGCAGCGCGATTAATAAAAACGACAGCAGCAGCGCGGCGGCGCTGCCCCAGGCGTACAGCCAAAAGGGCAGCGGCAGGGTCACCACTTCGGCAAAACTATGGGCCTGCAGTTCGGCGCCGGGCCACAGGCCAGCGGCTAACAGCAGGCTGCGGCGGTTGCTGTTCATTGCCATAAGAACGCGCTGCTGGGCTCGCCCATAATCTCGTCAAAAAATACCCGCTGGGCGGGGCCGCGGGCCATGCCGGCGCAGACCTGCAGCGGCAGCAGGTGTTCGGCGCGAGGGTGGCAGTGCAGGGCGCCGGGGGCCAGGTGCCAGTTGGCCAGCGCGGTTTGGCGCTGGTCGTCGCTCAGCGCGGGGTCGCAGCAGCGTTGGTACAGCCATTGCTCGAACTCGGCGTGGGCGCGGCGGTCCATAGTGCCGGAAAAATAAGCCTGCAAATTGTGGTAGGTGGCGCCGCTGCCGAGTACCAGCAGGCGGCG
>JBFKEA010000154.1:0-5952 GCA_041619375.1 Spongiibacter sp.
CAGCCCTTTTCGCCCCACCTCAACGCCGGTGCCGGCGGCTATTTCGCGCCGATTATTCGCGAGTATATGCGCCGCTCCAATGCGCCCTATGACGCGGGAATTAAAGTCGCGGTAAAAGACCGTTTGCACGGCGCCAAAAACCCGCTGGCTCACTTGCAGCTGCCGGAAATTTCCATGAAGGAAGTCGAAGACAGCCCGATGTTGTGGGAACCCTTGCGTTTCCTAGAGGCCTGTCCGTCGTCCGACGGCGCCTGCGCCATGGTGATCGCCAACGAAGAGCTGGCGGGGCAGTCGCCCGGCAAGCCGGCGTGGATTCGCGGCGCTGCGATGCGCTCGGAGCCGACCATGTATGCGGGTCGCGAGCAGGTTAACCCTCAGGCCGGTCGCGACTGTGCCAAAGACGTTTACCAGCAGGCCGGTATCAGCAATCCACGCAAGGACCTGGACTGCGCTGAAGTCTATGTGCCGTTTTCCTGGTACGAGCCTATGTGGCTGGAAAACCTCGGTTTTGCCGAAGAGGGCAAGGGCTGGGAGTTGACCATGAGCGGCGCGACTTCGCTGGATGAGGGCGGCGATATCCCCTGGAACTGCTCGGGTGGCGTACTGTCGTCCAACCCGATTGGTGCCTCGGGCATGATCCGCTTTGCCGAGGCGGCGCAGCAGGTGCGCGGCTTGGCCGGTGCTCATCAAGTCGACGGTGCCAAAATGGCACTGGGTCACGCCTATGGTGGCGGTGCCCAGTTCTACTCGATGTGGGTGGTCAGCAGTGAGAAACACTGACGCGCGCTAAAGCCTGGCGACACGCATTAACAAATGGTCATCAGCCATCCTCCCAGACTCGTCCCTTGGGAGGATGGCTGCTGCTCCACACCCTTGTTACTGTGTTGAACTATGCGCCGCGTAAGCGGTAGCCGATAGCAGTGTTGAAATACTACAAGACATAAGAAGTTAACAAATTGGCCTTGGCTGGCGCCATTGCCGATCTAACAGGGACCCACTATGAGCATGCATTTTAATCTTGCCGACTTGTTTGAAGCCGTTGCTGACAAAGTACCTAGCCGCGAAGCGCTGGTTTGTGGCAGCAGCCGAGCCACCTTTGCCGAACTGGATGCAGGGGCCAACCGCATGGCCCACTACCTGAACAGTCAGGGCGTTAAGGCCGGCGACCATGTCGGCCTGTATATGTATAACTGCAACGAATATTTGGAGGCCATGCTGGCCTGCTTCAAAATTCGTGCAGTGCCCATTAATGTCAACTACCGCTATGTCAAAGAGGAACTGCTGTATGTCTTTGATAACGCGGATATGGTGGCCTGTATCCACCACCGCGAGTTTATTCCGCATATCGCCGAAGTACGCGCTGCGGCTAATAAGCTAAAAGTCTTTGTTGCGGTGGAAGACGGCAGCGGCGAAGATCTGTCTGTTATTAGCGCGATAGATTATGCCGAGGCGGCTAAAGATCAAAGCGCTGAGCGCGACTTTGGCGAGCGCGCCGAAGATGATTATTTTGTGCTCTACACTGGCGGTACCACGGGCATGCCTAAGGGCGTAATGTGGCCGCATAAAAATGTCTTTTTCGCGGCGATGGGCGGTGGCGGTCACTTCTCCCCGCTGGGTCCCTGTGAAAAACCGGAAGATATTAGTGACCGCGTCGGCGAGCACCCTCTGGTGGGTATCGCACTTGCGCCACTGATGCACGGCGCCTCGTGGTGGTATGCCTGTATTCAGTTACTGGCGGGCAACAAGCTGGTGCTCAATCACAATCGTTCATTCGACGGTGAACAGGTGTGGCAGATCATCGCCGATGAAAAGGTCAACGCTGTACAGATTGTCGGCGACGCCATGGCGATTCCGCTGCTCGACGCCCTGGATGCCAACCCCGATCGCTGGGACTTGTCGGCGGTGTTCAATGTGGGTTCTGGCGGTGCGATCTTCTCGGACGCCAAACAGGAAGGCTTTAAAAAGCACTTCCCCAATGTCTTCATTACCAATGCCTTCGGCTCTTCCGAGAGTGGCCAAATGGGTATGGACAACGGCAGCCGCAAAAACACCACGGGCCTGGGCAATGTCAGTCGCACCGACTTTATGGATGTGATCACCGACGAGCCGGGTGAGCCCCATCGTCATGTCGAGCCCGGTGAAACCGGTATTTTTGCCCGCGCCGGCTATATTCCAATGGGTTATTACAACGACCCTGAGAAAACGGCAAAAACCTTCGTCGAAGTTGACGGCAAGACTTGGTTGCTGACTGGCGACGCTGCAAAGTTGGAAGAAGACGGCTCGATCACCGTGTTTGGCCGCGGCTCCAACTGCATCAACAGCGGCGGCGAGAAAATCTTCCCGGAAGAAGTGGAAGACGCGCTGAAAGCGCACGAGGGCATCTTTGATGCGCTGGTTGTCGGCGTGCCCGACGAGCGCTGGGGTAACCGCGTGAGTGCGGTAATACAGGCTCGCAATGGCGTGCAATTGAATCTCGGCGAGGTTCAGGAGCACTGCCGCAAACATATTGCCGGCTACAAGGTGCCGCGCGAGGTGCATATCATTGCAGAAATTCCCCGTGCGCCCAGTGGCAAACCTGATTACAAAACGGCGAAAGCCTTTGCGTTAAGTGGTGAGGGCCAGGCTTCCTGAGCCGCCGGTTAGGGCGGCTTGCCGCCCTAATTCCCCCCTTTTAAATGCCAATGGCCGCCGCTTTTCGAAACAACCTATAACAACGAATAGTGAACGGAGCCAAACATGTCCACAGAACTGCCTATCAGTACCAATAACTGCATCGTCGAAAAAGACGGCCACGTGCTGCTTGTTACCCTCAATCGTCCCGAAGCAAAGAACGCCTTCAGCCCTGAAATGTTACTGGGCTTGTATAAGGCGTGGCGACTGTTGGATGAGGATGACGATCTGCGCTGTGCGATTCTGACCGCCAATGGCGACACCTTTTGTGCCGGCATGGACTTGAAGGCGGGTGCCGATGGCCAGCAGCGCAGCACTGAAGAGTTTATGGAATTGATGGCGACGGTGCCGAATATTCACTGGCAGGCGCTGCTGCGTGACAACCGCCCCTGCAAGCCGCTTATTTTGGCGGTGGAGGGCTATGCGCTTGCCGGGGGCACTGAGATTTTGCAGGGCACCGATATTCGTGTGGCAGCGGAAGATGCCATTTTTGGTGTGACTGAAGTGGCGCGAGGCCTGTATCCCATGTCGGGCTCGACGGTGCGCCTGCGCAAGCAAATTCCGTACTGCATCGCGGCGGAAATTCTGTTGTTGGGCGAGCATGTCAGCGCTCAGCAGGCGCTGGATTTTGGCTTGATCAATCGCATTGTGCCCAAGGGTGAAACCCTGAATGAAGCGAAGAAAATTGCCGCAAAAATTTGTGCCAATGGCCCCTTGGCGGTAAAGGCGGTGACCCGCTCGCTGCGTGAGCACACCGAGCATCTGGCCGAGGACGAAGCCATGCTGAAATCCGATGAACTGGCCGGCCCGGTGTTTGCCTCCAAGGATGCCAAGGAGGGAATGCGCGCTTTCAAGGAAAAGCGCCCAGCCCAATTTACCGGCGAATAGCGCTTGAGCAGCTGCCGCAGAGTGCTTGGTCGGCCCGCTCTCGCTAGCGCCCTATAAATGTGTACCGGTGTTTACCTGGTTAAACGCCGTTAAGAGGAGTTTATTAATGTCTGGCCCACTGAAAGGTCTACGTGTTATCGAAATGGCGGGAATTGGTCCCGGCCCCTATGCCTGTATGTTGTTGTCTGACCTCGGCGCTGAAGTGATTCGCATTGATCGCAGTGGCGCTGTGGGTCAACCCGGCGATGTCAGCACCCGCGGTCGCCGCTCCATCGCCTTGGATCTCAAATCCGAGCAGGGCTTGGCCTTGGCGAGGCAGTTGATCGACAGCGCCGATATTCTGGTTGAAGGCTTTCGTCCGGGGGTGATGGAAAAGCTTGGACTGGGGCCCGATGCCTGCCTGCAGAGTAACGAGGGCCTGATCTACGGCCGGATGACCGGCTGGGGGCAACAGGGCCCGCTGGCCAAAACCGCCGGCCACGATATCAACTACATCGCCCTGAGCGGCATGTTGGCCTCTTTCGGTGACGCCGATCGCACACCGCCGGTGCCGTTGAACGTTGCCGGTGACCTCGGCGGTGGTTCGCTGTTTTTGATTATGGGTGTGCTCGCGGCACTGTATGAGCGCGGGCAGTCCGGCAAGGGACAGGTGGTTGACGCGGCGATTTGCGATGGCGCGGTATCGCTGATGACCACTATTCACGGCCTCAAGGGTATCGGCTTTTGGGATGCCCAGCGCGATAACAATATGCTCGACGGTGGCGCGCCGTTCTACCGCAACTACGAGTGTCAGGACGGCCGCTATATCTCCTTTGGCTCTATCGAACCGCAATTCTACGCCTTGCTGTTGGACAAGCTCGGCGTCGACTTTGGCGGTACTGACTACAGCGTGCAGCTCAACAAGGCGGATTGGCCGCGTCAGCGTGAAGTGATTGCCGCCAGAGTGAAGGAAAAAACTCAGGCCCAGTGGTGCGAAATTTTCGACGGCAGCGATGCCTGCGTGGCGCCCGTTGTTAGCCTCGATGAGGCGGCTGACCACCCCCACAATGCGGCGCGCGGCAATATAGTGGAGCGCGATGGGGTGATGCAGAGTGCTGTCGCGCCACGGCTGTCGCGCACCCCCGGTGAAATACAGGGCTCGCCGGCGGTAAGCGGCGCGCAGAGTCGGGAGATCCTGCGCGAGTTGGGTTACAGCGACGCGCAAGCGGCGGAGTTGATCGCCAGCGCGGCGGTGGGTGAGGCCTCCGGAGGAGTCTAAGAATGGAACAAACTGAGGCCTTTTACCAAGTGCTACAGCGGCGTCGCTCGGTGCGTGCCTTTCGTCCAGAGCCAGTGGCCGAGGCGCAGTTGCAGCGCATTTTCAGTCAGGCTCAGGCGGCGCCGTCGAACTGTAATACCCAGCCCTGGCTGTGTGCAGTGGCCAGTGGCGAGCCGCTTGAAACGCTGCGCAAGGGCATTCCCGAAGCCTTTGCTGCGGGCCAGTGGTCGATGGATTTTCCCTATGACGGTCAGTATGAGGGGGTGTACAAAGAGCGCCAGTACAAGGCCGCTGCTGACCTCTATTCGGCGATGGGGATAGGCCGCGAGGACAAGGCCGGGCGCAATGCGCAGTTTATGCGCAATTTCGAGTTTTTTGGCGCGCCCCATGTCGCGTTTATTTTCCTGCCCGAGCCCTTTGGTCTGCGCGAAGCCGCGGACTGCGGCATGTACGCGCAAACGCTGATGTTGGCGCTGGCGGCCGAGGGTTTGGCCAGTTGCCCGCAGACGGCATTGAGCTTTAACGCCGACCTGGTGCGTGAGGTACTGGGCATAGAGGCCGATAACAAGCTGTTGTTTGGTATTTCTTTCGGCCGCGAAGATACCGAGGCCAGTGTTAATCAGTGCCGCACCGAGCGCGCCGAAGCGGGCGAGTGTGTGCGGTTTTACGCGTAACTCTATCGAGAAAAAAGTATGAGCAATACCGTACTTCAACAACTGGACGAGCAGGGTGTATTGCTGCTGACACTGAATCGGCCGGAAAAGAAAAACGCTTTTAGCAACGAGCAGTGGTTGGCATTTGGCGAGGCCTTGGTGGCTGCCGAGGCCAATCCTGCGGTGGCCTGTGTGGTTGTCACTGGGGCGGGCAGTGATTTTTCCAGCGGTGTGGACCTGAATGATTTTTCGGACTCCGCAGAAGAGCACCCCTTCGAGCGTTGCGCGCGGCGCTTGGTCGATTTTAACAAGCCGGTTGTCAGCGCGGCTAAAGGTGTGGCAGTGGGTGGCGGCGCGACGCTGCTGCTGCATACCGATGTTGTATACGTGGGTGAGTCGCTGCGGTTGCGCTTCCCCTTCACGGCGCTGGGGCTGGTGCCCGAGTGGGGCAGTAGTTATCAGCTGCAGGCCGTGATCGGTGCG
>JBFKEA010000155.1:0-5923 GCA_041619375.1 Spongiibacter sp.
ACTTCCAGCACATGGGATTCATTGCGATCGGGAAACACAAAGTTGATCAGTAAATATTTGCCGTCGGCCTCCTCGCCGTTGATGCTGGCGGCCACCAAATCCAGAAAGCGCGCGATGGGTACTTGCCGGAGCATGTCGGTGGCGGAGGCAACACTGAAGCCAATTTCTGGAATGCCGTGGCGCAACTCGTAGGCGGCCGACAGATAGACGCCGCGCCACGGCCCGGATTCCGCCTGGTAACCCAGCTGATCGAAGGTTTTGGCCAGCAGGGCTTTTGCCTGCGCGTTATTTGGGTCGGCGAACACCAGGTGTTTCAGTATTTCGGCAACCCAGCGGTAGTCGCCCTCGTCAAAATAGCCCTGCGCCTGTTCTAGGACAGCGTCCGCGCCACCCATCATCTTCACATAGCGCACCGCGGCCTGCTCTGGCGGCAGTGGGTCGAGGTTGGCTGGGTGGGCGTCGTACCAGCCGAAATAGGCCTGATACACCGCGCGGGCATTGTGTTTGACGGTGCCGTAATAGCCGCGACTTGAAAAGGTGCTGCGCAGGCTCTCAGGCATGGTCAGTTGCTCTGCGATTTCACCCGGCGTTAAGCCCTGGGCAGCCATACGCAGGGTTTGGTCGTGAATATACTTGTAGGTATCGCGCTGTTTTTTCAGAAAATCGACAATCTCGGCATTGCCCCATAGCGGCCAGTGATGGCTGCCAAAGTAAATTTCCGCATCGGCGAACAGCTTTAAAGCCTCGTCGATATAGCCGCTCCATTTCAGCGCATCGCGTACCTTGGCGCCCCTGAGGGTATAGAGGTTATGCATGACCTGAGAGACCACTTCACCGCCGCAGAAGGCTTTGTACTTGGGCAGGTAGAACATCAGTTCGGCGGGCGCTTCCGATTCGGGAACATTCTGGAACACAAACTCTACGCCATCAATGTTCATTGGCTGCGGCGTTTTGTCGATGATGTCGGTAGGCGCCAGCACGCCGGAACTGCCGCCAAAGGCCGGGGCCTTGCCAAGGCCGACGCCGATATGCCCGCGCGCCGAGACCGCCAGATTCTGGCCGTACATATAGGTTGCCCGGCGCGACATGGTGGTGCCGGCAATAATATTCTCGCTGGTGGCTTCGGCAAAGAAACCCTCGGGTGCGTAGACCCGCACCTTGCCGCTGCGCACATCGTCGGGGTTAACGACGCCGAGCACCCCGCCGAAATGATCGATATGGCTGTGAGTATAAATAACTGCCGACACCGGCCGCGATGGCAATTGCTGGCGGGCAAAGGCCATTGCAGCGGCGGCGGTTTCTTTGGTCATCAGCGGGTCGACAACAATCCAGCCCGTGTCGCCGTCAATAAGGGTCAGGTTTGCCAGGTCAAAGCCGCGCAGCTGGTAGATGCCATCGGCGACCTGAAACAGGCCGCCGATGTTATTAAGCCCCTCCTGGCGCCACAGGCTCGGGTTGACCGTATCCGGAGCCGGGCCGTCGATAAAATCGTAGTCAGCCAATGTCCAGATGGGCTGTCCATTTTCTCCCTTAATCACCAGGTCGTTGGCCGCTGCCATCAGGCCGCGCACGGCATTGTCGCGATCGCGGCTGTCCGCCAGTGGCAGTTGCGCTGCAACTGCACGGTTGGCTTTTTGGGTGTGGCTGGTCGCCGCGCTGTGGCCCTGCTCATCCGCAGTTTTATCAATGGGCTGGCGATCACAGGCAAATAGCGACGCGCACAGCAGCAACGTCAATAAGGTGTTTTTCATTATTGTTTCCTCAGGCTACAGGAGGCGTTGACTGCGCCTAGCATCGGTCACTTTCAGTCTAGCAGGCTAAAAATGGATGCGGGAATACAAGGAAGAGCGACCACACGATTCCCAGGGCGTCCGGACAGCCTGGGAATATCAGGGCAAAACGAGGCGGAAAACGCTAATTTAGGCTGTCACTGATTTGCAGAGGTGTAAACGAGATTATGGCTTCACTTTAGTAGGTCAAGCCATAATCTGCCTAAGGTGTTTTATTAGGGCTCTTGCGGGTCCACTGAAGTGGGCGTTGTGCCATTGTTTTCGCAGCCTTCACTCACGATAACAACGTCAGGGTCGCTCCCAATATTACCTCCGACGACATCGCAACCTTGTCCGCCTGGGCCACCACTGCTGTCACCGCCGCCACCGCCACCAGCGGCAGCAGCGAGCCCGACTACGGCGGCTCCTACCCATACCCACGGATTAGATACGATGGTAAGGCCTGACCCAGTATTGCTTCCGGACGCATTGAAAACCGGCGAAAACTTGGTCACGACTGGCACGCCGTAGAGCATGCCCAGCGACTTGCCCATTGAATCCGTCGACCACTGCAAGGGCAGCAGCGAACGCTCGCCAGAGTAGCCTGCAAAGTACTTATTTTCGAACGAGGCACCTACGCTAGCGTTTATAGAATCGGTCTCATACATCAACCGTACGATATTACTGCTCGGACCCAACGCAAAGTTGGTCTGCCAGCGACTCTGATCGGGGTGCACATCACCCACATTCCAAGCAAACTCCACCAGTACACCAAGCTGTTCTTGAGGCGGGGCGGCATAACTTAGACAAGGCGATAGCGCCAGTGCCAGCGTCACTGCACTGGATAAGACTCGATGAAAAACCCAACTTACATCCATGTATTCTCACTCCATAACTAGATCGTATACGTTCCTTGTTTCAGTCTTGCATTGTATTCGCTGTGATCTTCTAAGCAAGGCAAGCTTGCCCGGTCATTCAAGCATTGCGCCAAATAGGCTAGTTTAGTGGCCAGCCCTTGCAATACTTGTTGTTTCGCCCTCCTCCATATGGAGGTGTTAAAGGTGCACTCGCCTCGTCATAGTAGACTGAGGTGCAAAGTGTCATCCCAATACATAATCCCATGACAATAATACGAGGAGAGAAGATGTCTATTACCGAGGCGATTCACATCGGGGCCGATGAGCTGCCCTTTATCGATATTGGCGACGGCAGTCTGTTGCGCGTGCTGCAGGTCAAGCGCGGCGAGGGGTTGTGGATTATCGAGAATGTGTTCAAGGCCGGCTATGAAGTCGAAACCCACAAGCACACCGGGCCGGTCTGGGGCTACACCACCTCCGGCGCGTGGAAATATAAGGAATACGACTACGTCAACCGCGCGGGCTCTTTTCTCTACGAACCAGCGGGCTCGGTTCACACCTTGCAGTGCATCGAAGACGACACCCGGGTGTGGTTCCAGATGTACGGTTCAAACATCAATATGGACGCCGACGGCAATATCACCTCGGTGGTCGACGGCCAGATGACGCTGGATTTTTACCTCGCCATGTGTGAAGCCGAAGGCCTGCCACGGCCCAAGGTACTGGTGGAATAAGGGATGAAGCCAGCAATGAATATTGATGTATACAGCCCCGACAGTTATCTCAAGGGCATTCCCCACGAGCAGTTCCAGTGGCTGCGCAACAACGCGCCGGTGTATTGGCACCCTCACCCCGACGGCGGCGGCTACTGGGTACTGAGCAAACACGCCGATGTAATGAAGGTGTCCCGCGACTTCCAGACCTTCTCCGCCGAGCAAGGCTTTGTGCTGGTGGACAATCTACCCGACAGCACGATGGAAATGGTGCGCAACCAATTGCTGGGCATGGACCCGCCGCGCCACGCCAAGCCCCGGCGCGCGGTGATCACCCGTTTTACTTCCAGCCGCTTAAAAGCCTTGGAGCCGCAGATCCGGGCGATAGCCCAAGAGATTATGCAGGCGGCGCAGGGGCGCGACAGTGTCGACTTTGTCGATGACTTGGCCGGCGACTTGCCCACCGCAGTCATCTGTCAGTTGATGGATATTCCACGGGACATGTGGTCACAGATCCGCCGCTGGTCGGATATGCAAACCTCCTCCTCCGACCCGGATCTGGGCGGCACTGAAGAGCAAGTGATGCAAGCCAGCATCGAGATGGGCACCTATGGCTTTGAGCTGGCCTGCGCGCGCAAGGATCAGGGCGGCGACGACCTGATCTCGCTGTTGATCAATCAGCAGGTCGACGGCGAGCTGATTTCTGAAGCGGAATTTGCCAGCTTGTTTGTGCAAATTGCCGTGGCCGGCAATGAGACTACCCGCGGTTTGATCAGCTCGGGCATGTACGAGCTGCTGCAGCGCCCTGAGCTCTATCGCCAACTGGAAGCCGATCCGGCACAGTTGCCGGGGGCTGTAGAGGAAATGCTGCGCTGGACCTGCCCACTGCACTATTTCCGCCGCACCGCGACCTGCGATACCCGTCTGTCAGGCGTCGACATTAAAGCGGGGGATCGCGTGGTGATGCTCTACAGCTCGGCCAATTTTGATGAAGCGGTGTTTGAGCAGCCGATGACCTTCGATATCCACCGCCAGGACAATCCGCATATGGCCTTCGGCCACGGTATTCATTTGTGTCTGGGCGCCAATTTGGCGCGGATGGAAGCGCGCATCTTCTTTGAGGAGTTTTTCAAACACTTCGGCGGACTGGAGTTGCTGGAAGCGCCCCGCTACATCCGCTCCAATTCGATTCACGCCTTTAAAACCATGCCGGTGCGGCTGCTGCCGCGCTAAACCGCGCCCGGCCCTGTGCAGGGCCGGGCAAGCGTTTAGAGAAAGCGCCGCCAAACTCAGTTCAGCGGATCGAAAATCAACACCGGGATGCGGCGAACGTCGGCCGTGCGCAGGCGGTATTCCCGGTAGTCCGGGTACATTTTCTCCAACTGTGGCCACAGCTGGACTTCTTCCTGCTCATTGGCTTCGCGCATGCGATAGCGTTTTTTCTGATTGCCCACCTGAATAGTCACTTCCGGACTGGCTTTCACATTGTGATACCACACTGGCAGTTTCGACATGCCGCCCTTGGAGGCGGTCATGACCACGCTGTCACCGTGCATCAGATACAGAAGCGGCACCTTGCGCACCAGCCCGGACTTGCGTCCCACTGTAGTTAAAATCGCCACCGGCGCGCCAAGAAATTTATTCCACAGGCGACCGCCCGTCCATTCGTACACCTTTACCTGCCAGCGGCCAATGCGACTAATCAGCCAGGCACCAAACTTTTCCTGCTTGGCGGTGTAGGGTTTGATGGTCTTGTCTGTCATACGTGCGCTCACTCAAACGGGATTTACCAACAGTGTAAACAAACCCCGCCGGCGTTGAATCACCCAAGCAAATGAGGCTGACCGGTATTAGCGCGGCGCCCTATGGCTCAACATTTAGCACTGCGGCATCGCGGGGCTCGTCCCGGACGCCGCGACGGCGGACCGATGTACGTTTGCGCTGCCAGCCGTACCTCCAAATGGCAACGCCGCTCAGGCAAAAATACACCAGCCCAAGGGCGGCAAACAGCCAGACACTTTTACCGGCGGCGCCCAGCGGCGCGGCAATATGCAGGGGGTAAAGGCTGTCGAGGACACGCTGAGTGTTATTGCGCTCGTCGATCAGATAGGCATCGATCAGCTCGCCACTGCGCGGGTGAAAATACAATTCCGAGCGCCCGCTGGGATGCCACTCCTTGGTAAAGCGCCAGCGAAACACCACTGGCTGTGCGGGCTTGTGCGGCAAAATGACAAACTGCGGCTCGCCGCCACCGGCGCGCTGGCGGGCAGCGCTGACCAGCGTATCCAGGCTGAGATCGACACTGAGTGGGCTGGCGGCATCGCCGAGCTGCGGCCGATGCATACGCGGCGGCTCGCCGCTGAGACCGCTGGCCAGCTTTTCACTCCATTCGTGAAAACTCAGCGCCACACCGGTGGCGACAATAAACAGCAGCAGCAAACTTAATACCGCGCCAATCGCGCGATGACTGGTGAACAAAAATACCCGGGGATTGCGCCATTGAATGCGCAAGGCGCTGCGCCAACGGCGGCGTGGCCACCAGCGGATAAGACCGGTAATCAGCAGCGGCAAACACAGCAGCCCG
>JBFKEA010000156.1:0-5879 GCA_041619375.1 Spongiibacter sp.
ACAGTGTCGATCAGGACATCGAAACCCTGTTGCGCTATCCACACGCCGTACCAGCCTTGCCCGTGATTGCCGTTACTGCGCTACTGTCCACGCTATTTAGTTACGCCCCTCTGGGCTGGCTGTGGCAACTACTCCCGCTGAGTCTGATGACGGCTTTTGCCGGCAGCTGCCTGCGCAGCAGCGCCGCTGGCGAGAATCACCCGCCGGCGTTTGTCGAGTCACTCAACCTGCTATTCCCCCCACACGGCTTGGCGCTGTTGCCGCTGGCCAGTCTGGCATTGGTACTAAGCGCCCAGCAATGGATCAGCAGCAGCGCAAGCTTGGCACTAGGCTTGTTATTGGCGCTTGTCACGCCACCGGCCATGATGTTGTACAACACCAGCGAGCAATTGACCGAGGCGCTCAAGCCAAGGGCATTGGTAGGACTGATGGCACTGTGTCGGGCGGAATACGGCCTGCTGCTGCTCGCCCTGTTGCTGGCGACAGCATGTATAACCTTGTTTCATACCGCCATAGCACCCCTTAGCGGCGCGCTATTTACCTTTGGCCAATGGTTAACCATTGGCTACTTTACGGTGCTCTGCAGCCATTATCTGGGGCTGGTACAACGCCGTCACCGCACGGTACTGCAAACGCTGCTGCAGCCAAAATACCGGCCCGCTACCTCGCCGCGCAGCCACATTCAGCGAAAACTCGCTGAAATGGCCATTCTGCTGCGCGAAGGCGAATGGCTGAGATTGGACAATTTGATTGCCAAAAGCCTGGCAAGCAGTGCTAAAGAACTGGAATTTATGACAGCGGCTTTGCACTATACACTGCAGCGCGCCCAGTCCTGCGACAACAGCCGCAAACGCCTGCGGCCCATTGCCAAGCAAACGCTGACCCTGCTGGCCAATGCCAATCGCAACGCGCAATTGTTGGACGAGTATCAGCGGCTGTGCGCCGCCATCCCGGACTACCGCCTTAACGATGCCGCGCTGCGCTACCGCCTAGCACAGCTTTACCACCACCGCGGCGATACGCGCGCGGCGGTGCGACTGCTCAGTGGCCTCTATGCCCTGGACCCGAATTTCCCGCAATTACTGCCGGCCTACCGTTTGCTGGAGAGTGCCCTCGACAGCCTGCCAGGAGCGCACCAACAGGCAGAAAAATGCCGACAAATGATCGCCCGCCTCGAGCAATTGAACGGCCGCGACCAACAGGCGCCTAACGCAAACTGTCGTTAAGCTTGTCTAGTACTTTCTGGCCGGGGCACAACTCAGCTTCCCCCAAGTCGCACAGTGGCGTTTTGCTGCTGCCGATAATTTCGTGCAGGTCCTGCGAGTCCTCATCCATATACAGCAAACCCGTCAACACCTGCTCTTTGGCGCGGTAGTCTTTTATCAGCCGCAGCGCCGAGCGGCGACTGCTTAAGTCCAGCTCAGCATCAGCTTTGCGTAAATGCACCACCGAACCGTCGTGCAGGGTTACCGCCTTGCTCTCAGCGTCGTTGTAGTCAACACTGATTTCCTGCTTGAAGGGCACATAATCCACGGTTCCGGTGGCTGCCAGATGGTCGCGAACATAGTCGTAACCCTTGGTCGATGCCGGATTATTATTAAACGTGACGCAGGGCGATATTACGTCAATAAAGGCAAAACCGCGGTGACTCATCGCGGCCTTGATTAACGGCACCAGTTGCCGGCGGTCGCCGGAAAAACTGCGCGCCACAAAGCTTGCGCCCAACTGCAGTGCAACGCTTGCCAAATCAATCGCCTCAAAGGGGTTTGGTTCGCCCTTTTTACTCGCCGAACCGACATCGGCCGTGGCCGAATCCTGGCCCTTGGTCAAACCGTAGCAGCCGTTGTTTTCTACCAGGTACATCATATTTACATTGCGGCGCACCGCGTGGCTAAACTGGCCCATACCGATAGATGCCGTGTCGCCGTCACCCGACACTCCGATATAGATCAGCTCGCGATTGGCTAAATTTGCCCCGGTGGCCACCGAGGGCATACGCCCGTGCACCGAGTTAAAACCGTGCGAGCTGCCGAGAAAATAGGTCGGCGTTTTGGAACTACAACCGATACCAGACAGCTTGGCCACCCGGTGGGGAGCAATCGACAGCTCAAAGCACGCCTGCACAATGGCAGCACTGATCGAATCGTGGCCACAACCGGCGCACAGTGTCGACAGCGCGCCTTCGTAATCTCGACGGCTGTAGCCCAGATCATTCAGCGGCAATTCGGGGTGGCGAAAACCTGGACGTAAATACGTCATCGAACACTCTCCTTCGCCGCCAGCGGATTGTGTACGGCTGCCGCCTCCAGTTGCTGGCGGATACCCTGTTCAATCTGCTTGGCGGTAATCGGCGTACCGCCGTAGTGGAGGATCGGCATTAAACAGCGCGGCGATATCAAACACTCGTTCACCAGCAGGCTGCGCATCTGCGCGTCGCGATTTTGCTCAACAATAAACAGCTGATCGTGGCCGTCGATAAAGCGCTCCACGCCCTCGTCAAAGGGGAAGGCCCGCAGCCGCAACGCATCGACCGCAATGCCCGCCACGGCCAAGTTGTCAAGCGCTTCGCGAACGGCCTCGTGACTGGTGCCGTAATAAATAACCCCGACCGGCGTCGCATGGTCGGCGTCACAGCGCTGCGCAGCAGGCACCATGGTTCGCGCTGTCTGCCACTTTTTCAGCAGGCGTTGCATATTACGCTCATAGTCGCCGCTGTCCTCGCTGTACACCGCATATTCATCACGCGAACTGCCACGAGTAAAGAAGGCGCCCTTACTGGGGTGAGTGCCGGGATAGGTGCGGTAGGCAATGCCATCGCCATCACTATCGAGATAGCGGCCAAAGCGCTCGCTCATTGCTTCGAGCTGCTCGCCGCTGTAAACCTTGCCGCGCCGATATTGCCGTCGGTCATCCCACTGCAGCGGTGGCGACAGGGCGTCATTCATGCCCAAGTCCAAGTCGCTCATCACAATCACTGGCGTTTGCAACTCCTCGGCCAGATCGAAGGCTTCGGCGGTCAGCTCAAAACATTCCGCCGGCGTCGACGGAAATAGCAGCAACTGCTTGGTATCGCCATGGGAGGCATAGGCACAGGCCAGTACATCGGACTGCTGGGTACGTGTTGGCATACCGGTGGAGGGACCAGCGCGCTGTACATTGATCAGCACGCAGGGAATTTCGGCAAAATAGCCCAGGCCCAAAAACTCGCTCATCAGTGAAATACCCGGGCCGCTGGTCGCGGTAAATGCCCGCGCGCCATTCCAGCTAGCACCAATCACCATGCCGATAGCCGCCAGCTCGTCTTCCGCCTGCACAATGGCGTAATTTTTATTGCCACTGGCCGGGTCGATACGCAGCCGCCGACAGTATTTATCAAAGGCGTCGACCACCGACGTCGACGGGGTTATCGGATACCAGGCGGCAACACTGGCACCGCCGTAAAGCGCGCCTAGGGCAGCCGCTGTATTACCGTCAATTAAAATTTTGTCGCCGACCGCATCGCGGCGCTCAACGCGAATCCCCAGCGGACAGTCAAAGTGCTCGCCGGCGTAGTGATAGCCCAATTCCAATGCGCGCACATTGGGGGTAATGAATTTGTCTTTACCCTGAAACTGGTCGGCAACCAGTGCGGTGAGCACATCGAACTCAATATCCAGCAGCGCCGCCAGTGCACCGACATAGATCACATTGCGAAACAGCTGCTGCTGGCGCGCATCGCTGAATTCGCGCCGGCAGAGATCGCGCAGAGGAATGCCAATAAAGTGCACATCGCTGCGCATCAAGCGTAAGTCCAAGGGTTTACTGGCGTCATAGAGGAAGTAGCCACCGGCGTCCAACTCCTGAATGTCGCGCGCCATACTCTGCGGATTCATGCACACCATCATGTCGGTGCCGCCGCGCCGCCCCAAATAGCCCCGTTCATTGACCCGCACTTCAAACCACGTCGGCAGCCCCTGAATATTTGACGGGAAGATATTTTTCGGACTGACCGGCAGCCCCATGCGAAACAGCGCCTTGGCAAACAGATTATTAGCACTGGCCGAACCGGTGCCGTTAACGTTGGCAAACTTAATGACAAAGTCGTTGACTGCCTCTATGCGCGCCATTTCAACTCCCCTGCCCGGCCTGGGTAACGTGATAATAAAATTGCTGCATGTCCCACGCCGCCGTCGGACAACGCTCTGCGCAGAGGCCGCAGTGCAGGCACACATTTTCATCTTTTATCATCGCGCGGCCCGTGCGCAGGTCCTCCGAAACAAACACCGCCTGTTCAAGGTTATTAGCCGCCACCGTGAGTTGCTGTCGCAACACCGGTTCCTCGACATCACTGTGCGCAAAGGTCAGGCAGGCGGTCGGGCAAATATCGATACAGGCATCGCACTCAATACACAAATTTGCCGAAAATACCGTCTGCTGGTCGCAATTCAGGCACCGCTGCGCCTCGTGAAAGGCGGTGGCGGCGTCAAAGCCCAGCTCCACCTCGGTGCGCCGGTCACCTAGGGCCTTCGCGAGCGCGGCCTGGGGCACCACATAGCGCTCATCGTCCTCAATACGGCTGTCGTAGCTCCACTCGTGAATTCCCATCTTCTGACTGACTAAACTGACGCCGGGCGGCGGCCGCTGTGTAAGCGCCTCTCCGCGGCATAGCAAATCGATGGAAATAGCGGCCTGATGGCCATGGGCCACGGCGGTAATGACATTTTCTGGGCCGAAGGCCGCATCGCCGCCAAAGAACACCTTGGGGTGACTGGATTGAAAGGTGAGCGGGTCCACCACCGGCATCTGCCGCTGGTCAAACTCCACCCCGCTGTCGCGCTCAATCCACGGAAAGGCATTTTGTTGACCGATAGCCACCAGCACGTCGTCGCAGGCCATATCCACTGGCGGCTCGCCGGTGGCAATCAATTCCCGCTGACCGCGCTCATAGATCGCCTTCACTTTTTCAAAGCGCATGCCCACCAGCTTGCCGCCGTCCAGCAGAAAGGCCTTGGGCACATGGTTGTCATAGATAGGAATGCCCTCGTGCTGGGCATCTGCTTTTTCCCAGGGCGAGGCCTTCATCTCTTCGAAGGGGCTGCGCACCACCACCCGCACCTCCTCTCCACCAAGGCGCCGCGCCGTGCGACAGCAATCCATCGCCGTATTGCCGCCGCCCAGCACCAGCACCCGCTTGCCGATCTTCTGAACATGACCAAAGGCGACAGCGGCCAGCCAGTTAATGCCGATATGAACATTGGTCTTGGCTTCCAAGCGCCCGGAGATATCCAGGTCGCGACCCAGCGGTGCGCCGCTGCCGACAAACACCGCATCGTAGCTACCGCTATCCAGCAGGCCCTTAAGACTGTCGACGTAATGGTTGAAATGACTGATCACGCCCATGTCGAGAATGACGTTGACCTCTTCATTCAGCACTTTTTCCGGCAGGCGGAAGGCGGGAATCTGGCTGCGCATGAAGCCACCACCCGCGCCCTGCTCGTCATAGAGATCAATGCTATAGCCCAGCGGCAACAAATCGCGGGCGACGGTCAGCGACGCAGGGCCGGCGCCGATCAGGGCGATACGCTTACCATTTTTGACACTAGGCACCGCAGGCAAACGCGCGCGGATATCGCCTTTGTGATCGGCGGCGACTCGCTTCAGGCGACAGATTGCCACCGCCTCCTTCTCTACCCGAACGCGCCGGCAGGCCGGCTCACAGGGACGGTCACAGGTGCGACCCAATACTCCGGGAAAGACATTCGACTCCCAGTTGAGCATATAGGCATCGGCATAGCGCCGGGCAGCGATCAGGCGAATATACTCCGGCACCGGCGTATGCGCGGGACAAGCGTATTGGCAATCGACCACCTTGTGGTAGTACTCGGGGTCGGTGACATTAG
>JBFKEA010000157.1:0-5868 GCA_041619375.1 Spongiibacter sp.
CGACAAAGTCCAATTTGTATTTGGTGTCGACGCCGTAGGCGCTGGTGTCCTGGGAAATGACCAGCAGCTCGCGACTGCCGGCGGCCACTAATTGCTTGGCCTCGTCCACCACCTCGGCCAAGGGACGGCTGACAAGGTCGCCGCGCATGGCGGGAATAATGCAAAAACTGCAGCGGTGGTTGCAGCCCTCGGAAATTTTTAGGTAGGAATAGTGTTGCGGAGTGAGCTTGACCCCCTGCGGCGGCACCAAGTCGCGGTGGGGCTGCTGGGCTTCCGGCGGAATATAGTCGTGCACCGCACCTAATACCTCGTCATAGGCGGCGGGGCCGCTGACGTTTAACACCCCGGGGTAGGCGTGTTTAATGGCCTCGGCATCACTGCCCTTACCCATACAGCCGGTAACAATCACTTTGCCATTTTCACTCATGGCCTCGCCGATGGCGTCCAGAGATTCCTGCTTGGCGCTGTCGATAAAGCCGCAGGTGTTGACCACCACGACATCGGCGTCGTCATAGCTGGGCACTACTTGGTAGCCGTCTAGGCGCAGCTGGGTGAGGATGCGCTCGGAATCCACCAGCGCTTTGGGGCAGCCGAGACTGACAAAGCCGACTTTGGGCGAGCTGCCGGCAGGTTGTGGTGGGGCTTTGTCGGAAGTGGCCATGATTACCTCTCTGTTTTCGAGTTGCGCATTTTACCCGAATTGCTGCCAGACTGCTCTATGAGACGGGCTTGTTGTGCGCGGCTGCGCCGCGTTCTGGCGGGCCGGGCAAAAGAGGGCGGGCATTATGGCAAAGCGGCAGCCTCCGGGGCTGAAGCGCAGCGTTGGCGTTACCATGCTTACCCTGTATGGACTGGGGAATATCCTCGGTGCGGGCATTTATGTGCTGGTCGGTAAAGTCGCAGGCGTGGCCGGCAGCGCGACGGTGTTGGCCTTTGTGATGGCGGCGGTAGGCGTGGCGTTTACGGTGTTCAGCTACGCTGAGTTGGCGGCGCGGTACCCGCTTAGCGCTGGCGAGGCGCTCTATGTGCAACGCGCCTTTGGTTTTCGCCATTTGTCGACGGCGGTGGGCTTGCTGGTGCTGTTCTCGGGTATTTGCTCGTCAGCGGCGATTGCCCAGGGCTTTGCTGGGTATTTTCAGCTGTTTGTGGCGATGGATAGAACACTGCTGATTACGCTGCTGTTGCTGACTCTGGGGATGGTGGCGGTGTGGGGGATTGGCGAATCGCTGACGGTGGTGGCGCTGTTTACCCTGTTGGAAGCCGCCGGGCTGCTGTTAGTCGTCACCCTGGGTGGGCGGGCGCTATTTATGGTTGGCCGACGAGGCTTTGGCAACAACAGCGCTGTTACACGAGACCCCGGCGGTGGATGCCGCAGGGGTGGTAATGGGCGCTTTTCTGGCGTTTTATCCCTTCGTCGGCTTTGAAGACATGGTCAATATCGCCGAGGAGGTGAAACAGCCCCAGCGCAACCTGCCGCTGGCGGCATTGACGGCGTTGGCGGTGGCCACGGTGTTATACGGCTTGGTGAGCTGGGTTGCGGTGCATGTCGTGTCGCCCGCAGAGTTGGCGGCCAGCGAGGCGCCGCTGGCTCTGGTCTATCAGCGCAGCACGGGGGCGTCGCCACTGCCGATTGCCGCCATCAGCCTTTGCGCGGTCGTCAATGGCGCGCTGATTCAAATTATTATGGGCTCGCGCATTCTTTACGGTATGTCCCGCCAGGGCTGGTTGCCGCCGTTGCTGGGGCAGGTCTATCCGCGCACGGCTACGCCGGCTTTGTCAGTAGCGCTGGTGACCGCGACAACACTGGGCTTCGCGCTGGCACTGGATTTGCGTGGTTTGGCGGAGCTGACCAGCTTTTTGGTGCTAGGGGTGTTTGTGATGGTCAATGCCGCATTGATCTGCGTGAAGGGCCGCGGAGAACCGGCAGACGGTGTTCGCCAGTACCCGGTGTGGGTGGCGTGGTGCGGTTTGTTAGTAAGCGCCTTGTTTATTATTGCGCGTCTGCTGATTTAGCGTTTGGCATACAGGAGGAGGCATGGGCGCAGCGTTAGGCTTCGATGTTTATGGCACCTTGATTGATACCGATGAGGTGCGCCAACGACTCGCTGAGTTGGTAGGCGATCTGGCGGAGGTATTTGCCGCGCGCTGGGGTGAAAAACAGCTGGAGTACTGCTTTCGGCGTGGATTGATGCAGGACTACGCCGACGTTTCGCAGTGCAGGCGTCAAGCTTTGGACTATTGTTGCGAAGTGATGGCACAACCGTTGACAGCGGCAGAGCGCGAATCGCTAATGGCGGTATACCAGAGCCTGCCCGCATTTGACGAGGTGCCTGACGCCTTGGCGCAATTGGTGGCTCAGGGACATCGTCTTTTTGCGGTTTCTAATAGCCCAGCCGAGTCGGTCAGTGCCTTGCTGAACGCCTCGGCAATTGCCGACTATTTCCAGGGGGTGGTCAGCGCCGAAGAGCTGCGTAGCTACGCGCCTAACCCCGCTGTTTACGGCAATTTTATGCGTCGCGCTGGGGGCGCGCGCCGGCAGTGCTGGCTGATTTCTAGTCATGCTTTTGACATAATCGGCGCCGCCGGTGCAGGCTTGCACACCGCCTGGCTGCAGCGCGATGCCGCCGCCGTGTTTGACCCCTGGGGAATTGAGCCGACCGTCACCGTATCGGCGCTGGATGGATTGGTTGCCAGCTTTTTGGAGAATGATTTCGAATGATGCGCCACGGTGTTTTTGCCAGCCTGTTAATCCTGTCGGGCGGGTGGCTATGGGCCGCGACCCCCAGTGAATGGGCTGCGGCCTATGTAGAGCAAAACCAGCAATTTATCGCTATGCAGGCGGGAGCCCCGCTGGGCTTCAAAGCAGGATTGACCAGCGCGGCGGCCCGGCAGCGTTTTGCCAGCGATCGCTCGGTCTATGGCAGTTTTGCCCCGGGAAGCCTGCTGCGCAGCGGCGCCCGTGTCTCTCGAGGCGAGTTTTCCCGCGGCATGGTCGAAATTGAGCTGGCTTTTCAATTGCGCCGGACGATCGCTGAGCCGATTGCCGATGTGGCGGCGCTACGCTCGGAGTTGGCCAAGGTTGCCGTGGCGATGGAATTGCCGGATCTCGGCCAATTGCCGGCCGGCGCCGACGCTCTGCAGATAGTGCGCGGCAATGTTGCCGCGCGCTATTTTTTGGTTGGCGATGGCGTGGTCGTGGCTGGGCGCGATATTGACCAGTTGTCGATGCGCCTGTTTTACCGCGGCGACTTGTTGAGCGAGGGGCGCAGCGGCGAGGTGGAGGGTGGCCAGTGGGCGGCGTTACTGGCATTGATTAATCAGCGTCTGGCGATGGGCTGGCGGGTATCGCCAGACCAATGGCTGTTAACCGGCGCCATCGGCGCTATGCAGCCGCTGAGTGGCGGCGAATATCGCGCGGAGGTGAGTGGCTTGCCAGTGGCGTTGCTGCAGGTAAGCGATTGATCGCGGTCAGTCAGTGCATAGCGCCCGGTGGAACTGAGGGCTAGGCGTCGAGGCTGCCGTCAGCGCTGCACTGACGCAGGGCTAGGCCGTGCTTTCTAAGCGCGGCCAGTAATTTTTGACTGTCCTCCTTGTTCAGAAAGTCACCTAGTCGCACCATTTCGCCGCGGTGACAGAGGTGAATTTCCAGCGGTGTCCAGGGGTGGTCGTGTTCGGTGACGAGGATGCCGCTCTCGGATAACGGCCAACGCCAGCGGCGTTCGGCGCAGAAGCGGCCGCTCTCTACCTGAAGTTGCTGGCCTTTGAAGCTGACAATTTGCTGGATTTGTAATTTGCCGAATACGCGGCGCAACAGATACCACAGCAGCAGCACTTCCAGGCCCATAAATGGCAGTATTAGCCAGGCGCCAACGGCTAAAAAGCCGGAGGCGAAGAGCAGGTTGATGGCGGCAACGGCAGTGATAATACGGCGGTTACTCTGCCAGCTGGCGGAGCGGTTGGGTCGCAATATAATCCGCGAGTAATCTTTGAGGGTTTCGGTGTTAACCACAGCCACGCTCTCCACGACACAGCTTCAGTCTAGTGCAGAGCCGTCCGAGACGGTAGTGCAGGCCTTGGGGGTGGCGGTTCGATATAAGTGTGACGTAGGGGCGGGCCGCGCGGCGGCTTGCGGTCTGCCCTTGCTCAGTTGCAGTTGCCGCCGCCTGTTGGCAAGCGGCAGCTGCGTTGAGTTTGGTTTAGTTCGCGGTGTTCAGCGGGATTGTAAAGGCGGGGCTGGCCCAACCGGAGGGGAGCTCCGCGGCGGTCAGTGCCGCACCGCCGACCACCACATCGCCGCTGCCGTCTTGATAGCTGAGCCAGGGTGTCGTCTTGGTATTCTCGCCTAAACCGGGCCGGCTGTAATCACACACGCCGTCGGCAAACAGGGTTTCCAGGGCCAGCCACTGATCGTCTGACAGTGGCACCGGGCCGTAGTCATCGTCGCGGGAAAACGGTCGCAACTGACAGTCGTAGTTGGTCGCGTAGTGGTCGGCGCCGGCGACAGTGCGCGGCGTGCCGTAGGCATAGGGCGTGCGCAGTTGCTCAACACAGACCTCGTCGGCGATTTTGTGGCCCAGGCCGTCGCTGCACTGGTCGTGGATGTCCGCGGGTTTGTTGGCGACGATACGCGCGGCCAACGGGGCGGCGCTGGTATCGGCTTCGATGGCCGCCAGCCAGCGATCCATTGCGAGCAGACCCTGTTCGAAGTAGTAGGGGTCGCCGACCAGGGCCACGGGGCCGGCCCACATGACATGGTTGTCGTGGTGGCCGTGCTCGCGTTCCAGGCGCCAGCGCGTCCACCAGGCGTGCACGGCATCGTGTGCGGCGCCAGGGTCAGGGCCGACGAAATTGATAATGGCGACGTTGTCGAGGTGGTTGCCGACATTGCCGGCGCCGCTGTTAAACGCGGCGGCAATGGCGCTTTCCTCGGCGCGGCTGCGCTCGACTTGGGGCTGCATGTCGAAGTCAAAGCCACCAATTTTGACATTCAAGTCGACAAACTGCGCCGGGGTAATTTGTCCTGCCTGCAGGCTCTGTAAGCCGTATTGAATCCCCTTGTTACCGGCGGGTACCTTGGTGACTTCGATCTGTCGATCGCCGCTCTTGGCGGTCAGCCACTGGGTTCCCCAGATATGGCGATACCACTCAATGGCGCCGCAGCGCACGCCGTCGGGATTGTCTTGGGGGTGGTAGCTGTCGTCGTCCAGGCAGTTGCCGGCGGTATTCACTGCGGGCTTGTATAGCAGCTCGTCCATGGCAACGGCATTGGCGTGGCTGACATGCCCTTCAACCAAACCGAATTGGTGGGGCGACCACAGGGCGTCGCTCGCCCATTCGCTGGGCGTTTCGAAATAGCGGCGCATCAGATTGTAATCGGCGGCTTGTACGGCCGGCGAAATGCTGTCGGGATAGGCGCAGGTGGGCAGCAGCCCTTGGTAAATGCCGGGGTAGGCATTGGCGACCGTTTGTTGGGTAATCGCACCGCCGGAACAACCGGTGCCAATGGTGTAGCGCAGCTCGCCGTACTGCTCAATCAGCCGCTCCTTGGCCATCATCATCGATTCGGCCTGCAGCACCACATCGCAGTTGTGGCCGTTGTTATTCAGCGCCGTAGACATGACGGCGAAACCGCGTCCCAACGCGGTGACATAGCTGTGCTCGGGGCCGCCGGGCAGGCCGCCGAAGGTATCGGTCAGCGGTGGCTGGCCGGGGCTAAACGACATGCCGCAATTGGCGCCGTGGGGAATTAGCAGCTTGCGATTCCACTGCGATTGCGGTTGCCAGGCGGTCCAGTCTTCGCCCACTTTAAACAGCTGCAAAATACTGTAGCGGTCGCGATCCTGAAAGCCGTCTTCGCGGCGCACAATA
>JBFKEA010000158.1:0-5808 GCA_041619375.1 Spongiibacter sp.
AATCTGCTCGATCAGCAGCGGGTCGACTCCGCTGCCGCAGTCGCGAATGCGGATGTGCGCTTGATTTTTTTCCGCGGCGGTGTCGGCGTCGATATACACCGTGGACTCGGCGGGGCTGGCATCGCGGGCATTGGTGAGCAGGTTGATGAAGACTTGCACGAGCCGCTGCTGGTCGCCGGCGACCTCCAGCTCCGCCGGGCAGTTGTTTAAAAACCGTACCTGCTCCGCTTCCTTGTCTAGCTGCAGCAATTGCACGGCGTCGTCAACGCAGTGGCGAATGGATACCACCTCCTTGGCGCGGGTGGGGTTTTCGCGGCCATTGTGGGCGAAGTTGACCAGGCTTTGCACGATGCTGGTGATGCGCTGGGTTTGCTTGACGATTTGCTCGGCACTTTCCAGTAGCAGAGGGTCGTCGGTTTCATAGCGCAGGTTCTGCGCGAGGCTGGCGATACCTGTCACTGGGTTGCCAATTTCATGGGCGACGCCGGCGGCGAGTCGACCAATGGAGGCCAGCCGCTCTTGGTGACCGAGCTCCTTTTCCAGCAGTTGCGTGTCGGTAATGTCCTCGACGACGATAATTAATTCGTCGCGACCGGCCAGCTGTGAATCGGTTTTGTGAAGGTTAAGCCAGCGCGGCTGGCCATCGACGTCGATGCAAGCCTTGCTGCGGTGCTGGTCTTCGCTCTGGCTGAAGTCGTTGAACAGGGTCCGCCAGGCCACGGGCAGGCCGCTCAGGCTGGAGCCAGTGATATCGCCGCTCTGCACGCCGGTAATACTTGCCATGCTTTTATTCCACAGCAGAATTTCCTGGTCGCTGGCCAGCGCGAAAACCCCGGTGGGCAGATCCTCCAGCGTTTGCCGGTGGTAGCGACGCAGGGCGTCGAGGTCGGCCGCCAAGCCGGTGAGGTGGGTCTGGTAGTGTTCGAGTCGGTCTTCGATGTAGTTGATGTCTTCGCCCTCGCCCATCAAATTGCTGGCATAGGGCAGGCTGCGGTCGATAATCCGGCGGGCGATCGAGGGGCCGAGCAGGGCGGACAGGTTGACCTCGATGCGGTCGCGAATGCGGCGCAGCGCGTAGGGGCGTGTTTCCCGGTCATTGAGTTGCAGCTCTTCCAGGGCGCGGCCAAATTCCTGGTGTGCCACCGTGTTGCCCAGTGACTCTGTGAGGCGGTCGCGCATTTCGCTGGCGCTTTTCAGTGCCAGTGCCTGTCGGCCGGGGCGGTTGAGGTCGTCTATGGCGCAGGCTTCGGCGGCACTGCGTTCCTCTTTGGAGGTTTCGGTGAGCAGCGAGGTGAGGATCATCACCAGGGCGTTAATGCCGATCGCTAGGGTGGCGATGATCATCCAGCGCTGGGCTTGATTGCCCTGTACGCCGGGCAGGGCGAGGATGAATTCGGGAGGATTAAAGCCGATTGCCGGCGCCAGCAAGCCCAGCAGCCAGAGTGTGAAGCCGGCGAGCAGGCCGGCGATAAAGCCCTTGCGGTTGGCGCCGGGCCAGTACATAACGGCTAGCAGGCCGGGCAGGAATTGCGCGCAACCGGCGACGGCTATGGCGGCCAGGGTGCTGAGTGTCTGGCGCTCGGGGATGACGGTGTAGAGCAGGTAGCCCAACAAAATCGTAGCGAAGATGAGCGCTTGGCGACTCCACAGTAGCCAGGTGTAAATATTGATAGGGCGCTGCCGTGGGCGGTGCAGCGGCAGCACAATGTGGTTGAGGTTCATCGAGGCGATGGCCAATGTTGCGACGATGATGGCGCCGCTGGCGGCAGAGATGCCGCCGATGTACACCAGCAGCGACAGCAGCGGACTGTCCAGCGCCGACAGCACGTGCAGGGCGGCATAATCGCCATTTTGCTGGCCGCCGCCCAGTGCGGTACTGGCCCACAGTAATGGCAGTACCGGTAGGCTGAGCAGTAGCAGGTACAGCGGCAGCCCCCAGCTGGCGAGGTACAGCTTTTTGCCGCTGGGGTTCTCGGCGAACAGCATGTGGAAAATGTGCGGCATGCACAGCGATGCGGCAAAAAACAGCACCAGCATCATTCGTGCGCTGTCGCTGTGATCGGGCTGCTGTAGTTGTTCAAGTAGGGCCGGTTGGTTGGCCAGCCAGCTTTGCATCTCGGCAAAACCGCCAAAGATGCCGATCGTGGCGGCGATGCCGAGGCAGAGAAACGCCGCGAGCTTAATTAGTGATTCAAAGGCCAGTGCGGCAACCAAGCCGCGGTGACTATCTCGTGAGGACAGGTTTCGCGAGCCGAATAAAATGGTGAACAAGCTGATGATCAGGCAAAAAAGCAGTGCTGACAGCTGCCGAAAGCCACTGCCGCTGGTGTCGCCGGCTGCCTGGGTGAGCAGCATGGTGGCGTCGGATACGGTTTGGATTTGCATCGCCAGCAGAGGCCACATCGCGAAGCTGCAAAACACCGTGGTGAGCGAACCTACCCACTGGCTGCGAAAGCGAAAGCTGAGCAGGTCGGCCAGTGAATTTAATTGATAGGTTTTACAAATGTGATGCAGCGGGCTGATGATAATTGGCAGCAGAAATAGCGCCGCCGAAAACCCCAGATAGTAATTGAGGTAGCCTAGGCCATAGGCTTGGGCCATGCCGGTTACGCCGTAATAGGCGAAGGCACTGGCGTAGACGCCCAGAGACAATACGTAGACCAGCGGGTGGTCGACCAGCGCCGCCGGCAGCAGTTGGCGCTCAGTGGCGTAGGCGATGGCGAAGAGGGTGAGAAGATAGGCCAGCGCGGCCATCACCAAGATGTTGATATCAAAGGTCATGGCGATTGTGCCGAATATTGACCATGAACACAAAGCCGATGACCGCCAGCCACAGCAGGTGGAGGCGATACCAGGAGCTGCCGCCGCTATACAGCCAGTGATTGAGGGTGGGGGTAAAGACCACCATAAAGCAGAGCATTAGTAAGAGTGGGGCTTGTATTCGCATGGGCTGCCGCCGTTGAGCCGTGTGGATGCCGCGATTATTACTGTCGCGCCGCCAAACTGCAAAGCCTGTTCAGTTGACGACAATGGCCGCATTGGGTATCGCCGAGACGCGCCAGTGCGCTGTGGCCCAGCGCAGTAAGGCATCGAGGTCCCTCATCGGCGGCGGCTCGGTCTGGCCGAGGTAGTTGAGTGCGGTGCGGATGTTGCTTTCGGCGCGGCTGTCGTCCAGCGCCGGGGCGTGGCTGCGCTTGCTGAGTTTGTCGCCGCGGCTGTCGGTGAGTAGCGGCAGGTGCAGGTAGCGGGGCTGGGGGTAGCCAAGCGACTCCTGCAGCAACAGCTGCCAGGCAGTGGAGTCGAGTAGGTCACTGCCGCGGACGATGTCGCTGACCCCGCTGGCGGCGTCATCGACAACGACGGCCAGTTGATAGGCAAATAGGCCGTCGCGGCGGCGCAGTACCACGTCGCCGCCGCTGGCTGGCGTTTGTATTTGCTCGCCGAGCAGTCGGTCGCGGATGAGGTAGCGCTGCTCGCCCACTTGCAGTCGCACGGCGGCATCGTGTTTTTGCAGGGCGGCCACGCAACCTCCGCGATGCAAACCGCCGCGGTTGGCCAGCTGCGCGCGCGAGCAGCTGCAATAGAACGCTTGGCCGTGTTCAAGGAGTTGGGTCAGTGCCTGTTGGTAGGCGTCCAGGCGCTGGCTTTGCCAGACGATGTCGCCATCCCACAGCAGGCGGTGGGCGCGCAGCGACTGGATGATGGCGCGGTCGGCGCCGGGCTGTTCGCGCGGTGGGTCGAGGTTTTCGATACGCAGCAACCAGCGGCCGTCATGGGCGCGGGCGTCGAGATAACTCGCCAATGCACTGCACAGCGAGCCGAGGTGTAAGGGGCCGGTGGGAGAGGGCGCGAAGCGGCCGACATAGGGCGCCGGGGTGGTAGGCATCGGGTGAGCTATGGGCGGTCGCAACCGCCCTAGTAATTAACCGCGCTCCTGGCGCTCTTTAATTTCGTCCAGCGTTTTGCAGTCGATGCACAGGGTTGCCGTCGGGCGGGCCTCCAGGCGCTTGATGCCGATTTCTACGCCGCAGGTGTCGCAGAAGCCGTAGTCGTCCTCGTCGATCAGGTCGAGGGTGGCATCAATTTTTTTGATCAGCTTGCGTTCGCGGTCGCGGGTGCGCAGCTCCAAGCTAAACTCTTCTTCCTGAGTGGCGCGGTCAGCCGGGTCGGGAAAGTTTGCCGCCTCGTCCTTCATATGGGTGACCGTGCGATCCACTTCTTCCATCAGCTCGGATTTCCAGCCGTAGAGGATTTTGCGGAAATGGTCTTTCTGGGCCTCATTCATGTACTCCTCACCTTTTTTGGGGGTGTAGGGAGTAAATGTCTTCAGGCTTTCTTGTGCTGGTGCTGTGTCCTTTGCAGGCATGCTTGGCCCTCTTTATTAACAAGCCGTTAACCGCAGACTGCGGATGTGCGGGCGACGCTATGCCGCCAAACCGGCAAAACTACCAGATAAGTGTAGTTGGCGCTACAGAAAAACGCGCAGCGTCGACTTTAGCGCTGCCAGTAAAGGCTGCGGCGCTGCTACACTAGGCGCGCTTGCCAAGACAGATGGAGAAAAATTGTGGCAAAACGTATAGCTGATCGTCTCGCGGATATTGAGCCGTTTCGCGTGGTGGAAGTGCTGACCCGCGCCAAACAGCTTGAACAGCAGGGGCGGGATATTGTTCATATGGCCGCCGGCGAGCCCGATTTTACCACTGCCGAGCCGATTGTGCGCGCCGCCCAGCAGGCGCTGTCGCAGGGGGAGACGCAATACAGTCCGGCCGCGGGCATTCCACAGCTGCGCCAGGCCCTGTCGGATTACTATCGCAGCGACTACGGTCTGGAGATCGCCCCCGAGCGCATTATGATTACCCCGGGTGCCAGCGGCGCGCTGATGCTGCTGGCGGGATTGCTGGTGAATCCGGGCGAGGGCATGCTGATGACGGATCCCGGTTACCCCTGCAATCGTCACTTTTTGCGTTTGGTAGAGGGGCAGGGGCAGTTGGTGCCGGTGGGGCCGGAGCAGCGCTATCAGCTCGACGCCGAACTGGCGGCGCAGCACTGGCGGAAAAATACCTGTGGGGTGATGGTGGCCTCGCCGGCCAATCCCAGTGGTGAAATCCTCAGCGCGTCGCAGTTGCGCGACTTGCACCAGCTGTGTGAGCAGCGCGGCGGCCATTTGATCGTCGATGAGATCTACCACGGCCTGAGTTTTGGCGAAGCGGCGCCCAGTGTGCTGTCGATCACCGACGAGGCCTTTGTGATTAACAGCTTCTCGAAATATTTCGGTATGACCGGCTGGCGACTCGGCTGGCTGGTGGCGCCGGAGTGGGCGGTGCCGCATTTAGAAAAATTGGCGCAGAACCTGTTTATTTCCATGTCGACAATGGCGCAGTACGGCGCGCTGGCGGCGTTTACTCCCGAGTGCCGGCAGATACTGGACGCGCGACGCGACGAGTTTGCCCGTCGCCGCGATTTTTTGTATCCGGCGTTGTGTGAGCTGGGCTTTGATATCCCCCACTGCCCAGCCGGGGCATTTTATCTGTATGCCGGAATTGAGCGTTTTTCCACGAATAGCCAGCAGTTTTGCCTGGAGTTGCTGGAGGAGCACGGTATTGCGATCACTCCCGGTGCCGATTTTGGTCAGCATGGGGCCGACCGGCATGTGCGCTTTGCCTATACCACGAGCATGGCGCAGTTAGAAAAGGCGGTGGCGCGGCTGCGCGCATTGTATGCTTAGCGTTGATCTGCCTTGAGTGGCGAACAGGGGGCGAGTTTGGCGGAAAAGCGGGGTTTGATGCTCAGCGATTTTAGCGGGGCGCT
>JBFKEA010000159.1:0-5773 GCA_041619375.1 Spongiibacter sp.
CGCTTTCACAACGGCCTGGCGCAGAGCAGCGCCAGCATCGCGGAGCATTTGTTTGGCAGCGATCCAAACTGGCAAGAACCGCTGGTCGCGCTCAGTGGCGGCGTATTTCAAAACGCCCTACTTTACCGAGAAACCGCGCGACGCCTGCAGCGCGTTGGCCTCAGTGCGCTAGGTCACGGCGAGATTCCTTCCAATGACAGCGGCATCGCTGTGGGCCAAGCACTTGTCAGTGCCGCCCAGCTTATGCACGCCGAGCGCCGCCGGCCACAGAAGACTATGGTTAGTAAGCACAGTTGAGAGGTTAGCGCAGATGTGTCTAGGTATTCCCGGTCAGATTGTCGCCATCAGCAACGCTGCCGACAAGCTCGGCATTGTCGACATCAGCGGCGTTAAAAAAGAGGTAAATTTGGCCTGTATCGCTGATGCCCAACGCAGCTTAAACGACTACATCGGCAGCTGGGTACTCATTCATGTGGGGTTCGCCATGGCGCGCATTGACGAGGCTGAAGCAAGCGCGACGCTGGCACTACTGCGCAGCCTCGGTGGGGTGGAAGAGTAATGGATGATAACAAGACCGGCCTCGAGCAGTTTTACCCGCATTTACGCAGCGATACGACGCGCGCGTCCCACGCGCACTTACTGCAGTCTATCGAGCGTAAAGCAGAGGAAAGTCGCCTGGCCCAGCAAACCTTTATCACCGAGAACAGTTCGGCACTGCTGGCTGCCGCACAGGCCCTAGCCAGATGCTTTCATCGAGGCGGCAAACTCATCAGCTTGGGTAATGGCGGTTCAGCCTGCGACGCCGCTCATATTGCCGTGGAATTTAGCCACCCGGTCACCGCTGGCCGCCGCGCCTTGCCCGCCATTAATCTCACAGCGGACACCGCCCTGCTGACGGCGCTGAGTAACGACGTCGGCTTTGACAATGTGTTCAGCCGCCAACTTCTACACTGTGCCAGCCCCTGCGATGCAGTGCTCTGTATCTCTACCAGCGGCAACGCTAAAAACATTGTCAATGCCATGCGTGTCGCTCGCCAGAAAAACCTACTGACCATCGCACTACTTGGCGATGATGGCGGTGCACTGGCGGCAGAGGGATTGGCGGAGCATCAATTAATTGTGCCGAGCAGAAGCATCCACCGTATTCAGGAATGCCATGTACTGATCTACCACATTTTGTGGGATCTTGTTCACAGCGACGTAACCGAGGTGCCGAGCGATGGCTAATTCCTTGCGCTATGTCGATGAGTTTCGCGATCCCGAGTTGGCAACACAACTGCTCCGAGAAATTCAGCAGTTGTTGCCAGCAGTAATGAAAAATCGCGATCGGCCCTTGCAGTTTATGGAAGTCTGCGGCGGCCACACCCACAGCATTTTTCGCTATGGCCTCAATACCCTGCTCCCCAAAGAGATCGAGTTTGTTCACGGCCCGGGCTGCCCGGTATGCGTGCTGCCGATGGGCCGTATCGACGATTGCCTGGACCTCGCCGCGCGACAGGACGTCATCATTGCCAGTTTTGGCGATGCCATGAGGGTGCCGGGCTCCACGCATAACCTGCTGCAGGCGCGCGCTGATGGCGCCGATATTCGCATGGTCTACTCGCCAGACGAAGCCCTGCGTCTAGCGCGTGAAAACCCCACTAAACAAGTGGTATTTTTTGCCATTGGATTTGAAACGACAATGCCCAGCACCGCACTGACCGTGATGGCCGCAGCGCGGGATAATGTCGATAATTTTTCGGTATTTTGTAACCACATCACCATCGTGGCGACCATTAAGGCGATCCTCGACTCTCCCGATATGCGTCTGGACGGCTTACTCGGGCCGGGCCATGTCAGCATGGTGATCGGCACAGACGTCTTTGAGTTTATTCCCCGCATCTACCACCTTCCCTTTGTTGTAGCCGGCTTTGAGCCGCTGGATATTCTGCAGTCGGTTTACCTGCTGGTAAAACAGCTCCACAACCGCCAGGCACTTGTCGAAAACCAGTATGCCCGGGTTGTCATGTCCAGCGGCAACGCCAATGCCATTCAGGCCCTCGGCGAGGTGTTTGAGCTGCGTGAGGTGTTTGAATGGCGCGGGCTCGGCGCCGTCGATTACTCAGCCGTTGCGCTAAAAGAGAACTACTTGCGCTTTGATGCCGAGAAACGCTTTTCGCTACCAAGTGTGGTGATTCCCGACCCCAGCGCCTGTCAGTGTGGCGAAGTATTAAAAGGCGTCATTAAGCCCCGCGACTGCAAAGTTTTTGCTCAGCCCTGCACCCCAGAGCAGCCACTGGGAGCGCTAATGGTGTCCTCCGAAGGTGCCTGCGCGGCCTACTATCGATATGCCTATAAGAATCTGGAAGTCCAGCCATGACAATGTTTGACCACCAATCTCTACCCGACATTATTACCTTGTCCCACGGTGGCGGTGGTCGCGACATGCACACCCTGCTCGACAGCCTGATACTGCCCACCTTGTCGGCGCTTCCAGCCGCAAGCCACAGCGATAGTGCAGAAATTGCCCTGCAGCAGTTGAGTCAAAGTGGCGATAGAGTCGCTTTCACCACTGACAGCTACACAGTGGCCCCGCTGTTTTTTGCCGGTGGCAATATCGGATCGCTGGCGGTAAACGGCACGGTGAATGATCTGGCGATGTCCGGAGCACAACCTCGGTTTCTGTCTTGCGCACTGATCATCGAAGAGGGTTTCAAAACAGCTAAGCTTGCAGAAATATTGCAGTCTATGCGCACCGCGGCGGATCACGCCGGGGTCGAAATCATTGCCGGAGACACTAAGGTGGTACCTCGAGGCACCGCAGACGGTGTGTTTATCAACACCGCGGGCATTGGGGTTATCGCCGCAAATATCGTACTGACAGCCGCGCAGATTACCCCGGGCGACGCCGTTATTGTCAGCGGCTTTATTGGCGACCACGGCGCCGCCATTTTGGCGGGGCGCAATGATATTCAAATTGACCTCGAGGTGAAAAGTGACTGTGCGGCGCTTAATTCCCTGGTCGCGGGCCTGCTGGAAAGCTGCCCCAATACCCGGCTATTACGCGACGCAACCCGTGGCGGAGTGGCCTGCGTGCTCAATGAAATCGCCAGCGATGCCGGTTTGGGAATAAAGATCACTGAACAAAGGCTGCCGGTACGCCAATCCGTGCGGGCGGGCTGTGAAATTTTTGGTCTGGATCCGCTCTATTTGGCCAACGAGGGCACGCTGGTCGCCGTTGTGCCCGCCGAGGAGGCGAATGACGCGCTGGACTGCATGCGGCAGTACCCAGAGGGCCGCCAGGCGACAATCATCGGCCAGTGCGTTGCAGAACACCGCGGGGTGGTTGCGCTGAAAACTCCTTTCGGCGCTGAGCGCGTATTAGATGTACCCGCCGGGGAGTTACTCCCGCGAATATGCTGACCGCCGGGGTGATGCGAGGACGGAGGCTGTAGCTATGAATACGATTAAAAAAGTCGCAATAGACTTTCAGAACCCGTTGTATCAACAACATATCAATGCCGTACTGGGGGCGAATGCCGAATTGCGGCACATCGCGATAATTGACTTACAGAGCGAGGCCGCCCTTCATGCTCAGGGCCTTTCGCTTACGGCTGAGATACAACACGATATCGACTGCGCAGCCAGTTTTTTTACTGCGAAACGTCCCCCGCCGCCAACAAGCTCCGCCGCAATGGACTTTCTGGTATTGCGGTTCGCGGCCGACTATCTCATTGCTTATCCCGAGCATACCTTTGGTCAGGCGTTTGCCGTCATTCCGAGCGAATGCTCAGGGCTAGAAAACGCCCTTCAGATTGCCTGTTCAGACCAACCACCAACGGATCTCGGTGAGGAGTATTTCTACGACCTGACAAAAACCAATCCGCCTTGTAGTCTCGAGCGCGATAATGGCTCCGCACTTGCTGCATTTTGCCAATGGCCCGGTAGTTCACCCTTTCTACAAGCGGTTACTTGCGGTCACTGGCTGCCTGAAAAAGCGCCGGCCAGCGTGACCGACGCACTGCGCCAGCTTTATTTCTGTCGTAAAGGGCACTGCATCCATTGCCTGCGCTCACGCTTTCTGCCCAACTATCTCACTATTTTGGTCCACGACAATCACTCTCCGCTGCCCGATCAGCTGAGTGTTTGCAGAATGCTGGAAGACGGTATTTTGCGCACTGTGATTGAAGATATTCTCGCTGCCGGCATTGTCACCGACACGACCTTGGTTGCCGATACCGCCAGTGCAGAGCGCATTGTGGAGCAACTGGCCAAACTGGACTACGACGATCTCTACGGCTTACTGGAGGTCGGCGGCTTTGCCAACCACAGCCTGGGTGAACAAGGTGAAATGGAAGATGGCCGTATGATATACCGCTGCGCCGAGTGTATTTACTACCACCCCAACCGCAAATGGTGCGATCTGCCTGAACTGCCGGTGCCGGTTGAGGCCCATTGGTATTGCAAGCTCTGGCGGCTTTAAGGAGGTATCGCCGTGCATGAGCTGGGGATTACCCGCAATATTGTCAGCATCGTTAATGAACATGCCCGCGGCCGACGTGTTACGCGAGTGCGCTTATCCATTGGTCAGTTGAGCGCGATAGCAGACGAGGCAATTATCTTTTGCTTCGACCTCTGCTGCCGCGGCACCCTGGCAGAGGGTGCCAAGCTCGAAGTTTTCACCATTGCGGGGCGGCTCAAGTGCCGAGCCTGCGGCGAGGAAATGCCCAGTGCCACACTCTATGGACAGTGCGCTTGTGGCTCCACAGATATGCAGTGTATCGGCGGCGAGGAGCTGCTCATTTCCGAAATTGAACTGGAGTAAATGTTATGTGCGGTCATTGCGGCTGTTCCGATGATTCTAGTATTACCTTTAACGGCAAGACCCTCTTTCAAGTCGCGCCGTGCTCCTCTGCTAGCAGGTCACCGGCAACAAAAACGCATCATCACGAAACCGTGCAGCAAGAAGCAGCCGCCCATCTCGATGCCCATGGCCCGGCGCAAGACAGCATTGTTCAACTGGAAGTAAACCTGCTGCAGAAAAACAATGAATACGCCGAGCGCAACCGCCAACGATTGAAAGACGCCCATATTCTGTCGCTTAACCTGTTAAGCAGCCCTGGATCCGGAAAAACCACTCTTTTGGAACGCAGTATTGCCGATCTCAGCAGCTCCGTGGATATCTCTGTCGTCGAAGGCGATCAGGCAACCCAGCGCGATGCCGCGCGCATCAGGCGCGCAGGCGCCACGGCCGTTCAGGTCAATACCGGCAGCGGCTGTCATCTAGAGGCCGACATGCTCGACCGGGCCATTGATATGCTAAATCCCACTGCCGAGTCGCTGCTCTTTATCGAGAACGTCGGCAATCTCGTCTGCCCGGCACTGTTTGATTTAGGCGAAAACCGCCGGGTGGTTATTCTTTCCGTGACCGAAGGCGAGGATAAACCACTTAAATACCCGACGATGTTCAATCGCGCCGACCTTATTGTGATCAATAAAATCGACCTGCTGCCCTATGTCGAGTTCGACTTGGAGAAATGTATCGATGAGGCCCGCAGGCTCAACCCTCGCGCCGAAATCATCGCGCTATCGGCGACCAGCGGCGAAGGCCTTAAGCAGTGGTATGACTGGATCTGGCAGCAAAAAGCCCTGCTGGCGGCCGGCCGAGACGGCGACCGGCAGGCAGCTATCCCCGGCGACGTCGGGTCGAGCACTGACGCTGGCGCTTAGGGAGTGCTAATATTCTCCTGTCCCCAGAAGGCCTTCATGGCGATAATTTTATTGTCCTCGTTAA
>JBFKEA010000160.1:0-5755 GCA_041619375.1 Spongiibacter sp.
ACTCAGCTTCCAGCTGTCGGCAAAGCGCCATTCGCTGTGGGCAAAAATCGCCGCGACTTCCGCCAGCTGTTCGCCGCCAAAGCCCGAGCGGTTATCCAGGCCGGCAACGCCGTCGCCGTCGGGTGCGTCGACCGGGAAGACAATGCTCACGGTGTCGTGGTGCAGGCGCTGGAACTCGTCCACCTCATCTTCGCTGTAGTTCAGGCCCAGCTGCCAGAACAGACTGTCGCTGGCGTCGCCGGAAAAGCGCAGCTCGACATTGTAAAAGTCGCTGGTGGCAAAGACATTGCGCTCGGTGTTGACTGTATCGACCCCTGACTGGGGAATAAAACTGCCATCGGATTCAAACTCACCGGCGGACAGCAGCAGTACCATGTCGCTGCGCTCATTGAGCTGGTAATCCAGTCGCAGGCCGGCGGACACAAAACTGTCGTTGAGGAGAAATTCCATGCCGTTGTTGGGCCAGTCGGCGGCGCGGGGGTCGTCGGTGTCGGGGTCATTGACCGGGTAGTTGGCGACATCCGGGTGCAGGCCGAATTGGCCGGTGGTGGCGTTCTGCGATTCGATGGCGATGACCTGCAGCGCCTGGGGTTCCGAGCGGTCGCGCCAGCCATTGAGGTGGCCGCTCAGGGTCCACTGCTCACCGCCCTCCCAGCTCAGCAGCAGCCGGGCGCTGTCCTTGTCGAGCTCGCCCAGTGTATCGTAGCCAAATTGCTGATACTGGCCGCCAATATCGCGGCCGGTGTCGCCATTGTAGGCGTCGCTGCTGCGGTGGCGAGTGCGGCTGCGCTGCCAGCCCTCGAAGGCGCGAATGCGTTTGTAGGCCAGCCGCGCCGACAGCGTGTCACTGAGGGGGCCGGAGACAAAGCCCTCGGCCTCGTAGGTGTCAAAACGGCTGTAGCTGAGCTCGGCGCCGTACTCGAATTCCGCACCGGGTTTGTTGGCAATGTAATTGATCGCGCCGCCGGTGGTATTGCGGCCGTAGAGCGTGCCCTGGGGGCCCTTGAGCACCTCGACCCGGGCGATATCGAGGTTGCTGCCCTTGCTCATTACCGGAAACGGCAGATTGAACTCATCGACATAGACGCCGACGGTGGCACTGGCGGTTTGGCTGTTTTCATTAAAGCCGACGCCGCGCAGGGTGTAGATCGGCACATTGAAGCCGCCGTCGGCGTAGGAGAAGCCGGGCAGCAAGCGGCCGAGGTCGCGGGTATCGCTGACGCCCAGCGCGCGCAAGTCGTCGCCAGTGTAGGTGGCAATGGCCAGGGGAATGCTGTTGGCGCCCTCTTCTTTTTTCTGTGCGGTAACGAGTACTTCTTCGATGCTCAGGCCGGCGGCTTGGGCGTATTCAGTCAGGCTAAGCACCGCAATAAACAGCAGGCGAGATAGTGACGGGGGACGTTGGCGGGCCACAGTGATTACCTTTTGCTACAGCTGCACAGAGTCGTGCCGCATAAAAGGGCGCGATGCTAGCAAAATGTGCCGGTTTGTCGGCAAAATTAAATAGATGTAAATGCTATAAGCTTATAACTAATTAGCCTTCGCGGCGCTTGCTAAGCGCCCCCCGCCACTCGCCGAGGAAGTAGTCGCGCTGCTCTTCGCTGATTGCCGCCCGTCCCAGCCAGACGCTGAGGATGACCGCCGCCGCCTGCGGCTCGTTCAGCGTGCCGAGATGGTGGTCGTTGTGAAATAAGCTCAGGCCCTGCGCGGGCTGCCAGCTCAGGCGGTAGCGATCGCCTTTCTCGACACCGAGATACCAGCTGTTAAATCTCTCTATGGCGGGCCGGTGCGCCGCCAATTCAGCGTCGCTGTAGCTATCTTCGAGGCGATCGAGGGTGAGTTTGCGAAAGCGCTCGGCCGATACCGCCAGGCCGTACTCGATAACAATCTGCTTGCCATAGGCCGGGTTGAGGATGTCGCCATCGGCGGGGGCTGGCTGGCTGGGGTCAATGTGCAGCTGGGTGTAGGTAATGGTTTTCCACAGCAGTTTATAGTGGTCGGCCGCCACCGTTTGCCAGTCGGTGGCTTGGGCGCTGTGGCTATAGAGCCAGGCTGCCAACAGGGCATAAGTCAGTGATGTCAGCTTAGGCATTGTGTACCTCCTCGCTCAAGCGGCGCAGCTGGGGGCGGCCCAGCAGGCAGAAGACCAGTAATTTCAGTGCGACCGGCGCGCCGACATAGGCGGCGGTAATCGCCCAGTCCGGTGGTACCGTTGTCTCGGTGGGCTGCAGCTGGCTGCCCAGCCAGACATAGCCGATGCCCACCGCCAAGCCCATGGCCGCTTTGCTGAGCATGCTCCACAGCGCGAACAGTTTGGCGGCGATGGCCGCATTCGGTTGCTCGGACATCATTTTACGCGCCAGCCCGGTCTGCATGGCCGAGGGTAGCGCCTGATCCGCTCCGAGCATTAGTCCAGTTCCTAGGCTGATGGCGACAAACCACCATACATCGCCGTCGCCGAGCAGGGTGGCAAAGCTAAACAGCAGGGCCGACAGCATCAGTCCCAGGCGCCAGCAAAATAGGCTGCCCCAGCGCTGAGTAAGGGAATACCACAATGGCATTCCCAAAAGGCCCGCCAGAAAATAGCTGATCAACACCACTGGAATCAGTTGTTCTGCCGCCAGCACCTCCCGCATAAACAATATCAACACCGTTCCCGGAATGGCATTGGCCAGCATATTCAGAAACCACGGCAGTGCCAGCGCGCGCACCCGAGCGTCGCGCAGCAGGGTGATGAAAGGCTGAGCCTGATTGTCGGCTGGCGGCGGGTGGCTGCCCTGGCGCAGCACGGCAATGAGTAGCAGCAACAGCAAAGTGGCCGCGCTGTAGGGCTGCCAGGTGGGTGGTAGCAGGGCCGGTGCCAGCATTGCTAGCACCGTGCCCAGCAGCAACATGGCCTCGCGGGCGCTGTTAAAGGCCAGTCGCTGCTGGTCGTTGCGGCTCAGCGATACCGGCAGCGCAAGCCAAGGCACAGTAATCAGTGTCCAGCCGAGCATTAGGGTGATCAGCGCCAGCAGTAGCAGTATCGGCGGCCAGGGGTGAGGCGCTAACAACAGCAGCGCCGCACTGGCGGCCATTGTCGCCCAGCCGCTGAGCCACAGTGAGCGGCGACAGCCGTGGCGGTCAACAAAGGTGCCGGTGGGCAGGTCGGTAAAGACATCAGTAATGCGCGCGGCAAAAAATAGCGCACCGATCATGGCATAGCCATAACCGCCCTGTTCTGCCAGCCAGAGCGGCGCGTAAATATAGAAGGGCAGGCCCAGCGCCGCGAGTGGGAGTCCGGGCAGCGCATAGCGCAGCAGGCGCCGGGCTTGAGTCATCGTGTGTCTCCCGAGTGGTTAGAGTAGTGGGTGCTAGCCCACAAATTTTTGGATATCTGGCTAAAATTTGCGATAGTGCAAGCAGTATTTTGCCCCGTAGTGATCGATACTTAGGGACAGTACGTAGCAGCCAGATAAGGAGATCATGGCTATTAATATGATGGTTAGAAGCATTATGGGCAAATCGCAGGATATTGCTGTTATCGGCTCGGGTATTGCGGGATTAAGTTGTGCGTGGCTGCTCAGAGAAGCGGGTCACAGCGTTACCGTATTTGAGAAAGATGCCCATGTTGCCGGTCATGGCCACACCATTGATATCAGCACTAGTGCCGGCACCACGGCAGTGGATATTGCCCCGGTGGTTTTTAATGAGCAGGCCTCGCCCAATTCGCGGGCGTTGTTTGAGCGCCTCGGCGTTGCCACCCAGTTCGCGGAGATCGCCTTTTCGGTATCGCTGGATCGCGGCAGCTTGGAATACAGCGACTCCGATGCCTGGCACACGCTATTCGCGCAAAAACGCAATATATTGCGGCCGCGGTTTTGGCAGATGCTGCGCGACTGCCGGCGTTTCGAGCGCTGCAGCGTGCATTGGCGGAAGAGCCTGCCGGAGACCCTGACATTGGCGGAGCTGCTCGACAGAGAGCAGTTTTCGGCGGGTTTCTGCGAGGACTATCTGCTGCCGCTGGCGGCGGCGATTTGGTCGATGAGCGTCGAGCAAATGCGTGCCTATCCGGCGGTGCAGTTTTTGGACTGCTGTCTTCGCCACCGCTTACTGGAATTCGGCGGCCGTTCGCAGTGGCGCAGTGTCGTCGGGGCTTCCCGTGAGTATGTGGCGAAGCTCACTGCGGGCTACGCCGATGCCATTGAGCTCAATTGCGCGATTGTGCGGGTCGAGCGCTTTGCCGATCATGTTGTGTTGTGCGATGAGCAGGGCAAGCGTCGGAGTTTTGACCACGTGGTTTTTGCCTGCCACGCCGATCAGGCGCTGGCGATGCTAGCTGAACCCAGCGCGGCTGAGGCGAAAACTCTTGCGGCCTTCGGCTATCAGGACAGCCGGGTGATGTTGCACGGCGACACCCGCCTGCTGCCAAAGCGGCAGGACGTGTGGTCGAGCTGGAATATTGCGGTTGACCGACGCAGTGGTCGCGACCAGGTGTCGATGAACTACTGGATGAACTCCCTGCAGCGCCTGCCTTGTGCTGAAACCGTAGTGGTGTCGGTGAACCCGGTGCGGGAGCCGCGCGACCATCAGGTATTTGCCGAGTGTCGCTACCGCCAGCCGGTGGTTGATGATGCGGCGCTGTGGGCGCAAGCGAACCTGCCTGCTCTGCAGGGCAAGCAACACAGCTGGTTTTGCGGCGATTACTTTGGCTGCGGTTTCCACGAAGACGGTATTCAGGCCGGGTTGGCGGTGGCTGAGCGGCTCAGCGGTGTCAGTCGTCCTTGGAGTGCGGAGTTGTCGACCGAGGGCGCGGAGCTGGCGCTGTCGGCGCCGGCGATGGTTTCAGCATAGCACCCACTGCCTTGCCGGCTGAGCCGAGTAGGCAGTGGGGCGGGTAGGCACTTAGTTGGCGGCGGCTTTTTGTGCCGCAGCAGCCTTGCTGCCGTCGATCCACGGCTTCAGCAGTTCCAGCGCCGTCTTGTCGCAAGCGGGTAGCTCCTCGTCGCAGTCGCGCAGTGGGGTGACGCGGTCGCCCCATTTGATCAGCGCCGCGCCCCACGTCAGGCCCGCGCCAAAGGCGGCAGTCAGAATGTGGTCGCCGGGTTTCACTCGACCCTGTTCGAGCGCTTCGCAGAGGGCGATGGGCACGGTGGCCGCGGAGGTGTTGCCATATTTTTCAATATTGATGACCACCTTGTCTTCCGGTGCCTTGAGGCGCTTCATCAGTGTTTCGATAATGCGGATATTGGCTTGGTGGGGGACCAGCAGGTCGATATCCTCGGCCGCTACACCGCTTTTTTCCAGTACATCGCCAATCGCCTGGCCCATGCCGCGCACCGCGCGTTTGAAAATTTCCGGCCCTTCAAAGTTGACGTCGTAGTAGCCGTCGATGCCGGCAAAGCGCTCGCGCACGGTGCCCGAGTCGCGAGCGGCGAGAATATCGCGGGCGTCGCCGTCACAGCCCAGTTTTTCGGCTAGCAGCCCGCTTTCTGTCTCGCCGGCTTCTAGGATGACCGCGCCGGCACCGTCGCCGAACAAAACCGCGACATCGCGCATGCTGTAGTCGAGGAAGTAGGGAATGCGGTCGGCGCCGATCACCAGCACTTTTTTCATGGCGCCGGAGCGGATCATCGCCGTGCCGACACTGAGGCCGTAGACGAAGCCGGTGCAGGCAGCGTTGAGGTCGAAGACGGCGGCATTCACTGCGCCGATGCTGTTTTGAACAAAGGAGCCGGCATTGGGTATCAATGTGTCTGGACAGGCCGTGCCGAGG
>JBFKEA010000161.1:0-5726 GCA_041619375.1 Spongiibacter sp.
AGCAGCCAATAGGCTTCGCCGAGGTGGGCGGCGATCTCGTGGTCCTGGCTTTGAGCAAAGGCTTTTTCCAGATAGTGCAGGGCTCCTTGGAGGTCGCCTTTTAGTAGTAGTATCCAGCCGTAGCTGTCGAGAATGGCAGGGTCGTCAGCTTGCAGGGCGAGTGCGCGCTTAACCAGCTGCTCGGCTTCGTCCAGTCTGGAGCTGAGGTTGGCCAGTGTGTAGCCGAGGGCGTTTAGGGCGGCGCTATTGTCGGGGTTGCTCGCGAGTATGTGGCGCAGGTCTGTTTCGACGGCATTGAGATCGCCGATGCGCTCGGCAAACAACGAGCGGGCGTAGCGCAGGCTTTCGCTGTCGCTGTAGCGTTGCAGTGCCTGGCTGAGTAATTCAAAGCCGCGCTGATTGAGGTCGGCCTTGCGCAGGATTTCGGCTTCCAATAGGTAGATGAACTCGGCCTGTTCGGGTAGTTTTTGGCGCCAGTCTGCCAAGCGCTTTAGTGCTTGCTCGCTGCCCTCGGTGGACAGGCTGATGCTCGCCAGACGCCGGCTCGCTTCATCGAATTCGGGCAGTAGGGTGGCATTTTGGTAGTGCTGCAGAGCCTCGGCCCAATCTTCGTCCTCCTCGGCGAGGCGCCCCAAAACGTAGTGGGCGCGGCTGCGCTGTTGGGGGCTGTTGCTCAGGCTTTGCAGTTGCTGCTCGGCCTCTTCGGTATTGCTGAGTTCGCGATTGATCAGCATTAGCTCAAGTAAAATGTCGTGGTCCTGCGGGTGCTGGCGAGCCAGTACTTCGTAGTGCGCCTTGGCTTCATAGAGCTCGGTTTTGACCAATTTGCGCGCCAGGTCGTGACGCAGGCGCTTGTGCCGCGGGTTTTGGTCAACGGCGTATTTTAGTCTGGCCAAGGCTTCTTCATGCCTTTGCAGCTGGCTCAGGGTGCGTGTTTCGATCAGCAGGGCGTGGGCGTTGCCCGGCTCCTCGTCAAGCACTTTGCGCACCAGCGCCAAAGCCTGCTCTTCTTGCTGGCGGTATTGCAGCATCAGTGCCACGGCAATGCGCAGGCTGTTGTCTTGTGGGTGTTGCGCGGCGATCGCCTGTAATTCGTTGAAAAACGCACTTTTTTCGGCATCTGGGCGACTGAGTGCGGTGGCCGCCATGGCGGCAAAGTTACTGTCGTCGCCAAGTTCCAGCACGCGCTGCATATGCGGCAGGCCGTCCAGTGGTCGGCCCAGTCGAGACAGTGCGCTGGCGAGAATGAAGTGAGCTTCGCCGGCGTCGGGGTCGCGCTGCAGCCAGCGCTGTGCATAGTCGGCTGCTACGGTGTACTCGTTCATGTAATCCGCCAGGCGCGCGGTGGTCTCGAATAGGCCCTGGTCTTCGGTGCGGTCAGCTTGGCGGCGGTAGTGCTCCAGTGCGGTATCTAGGTCCTGGGCGCGCAGGGCCAGCTCGGCGACGAGCAATTCATAAACACTGTCTTCTGGCAGGGGGCGAGTGCCGATGTCGGCCGGTGGTGCGGTGGTGTGCGCCGCGCTGGCGTCATCCAGAGGAGGAATAAGTGCGCAGGCCTGCGTAAGCAGTATCAGCCAAGCGGTGAGCATTTTATGAGCTAATGACATCGTGGTCCTGCTGCGGTTGTGCCGCGGTAATTCGCCAGCCTTGGTGGTGCAGAAATAATCCTACCTCATTGTGGCGCTTTGTGGTGCCAATTGCAGGGGCTGTGACCGCTGGGCGGTGAATTCGTTGCCCCGCTGGCGATAAAAGCGCAGTGCGCACTGTAATAAAATCCACATTTCAACGCCAACTTGCTAGAATCCGCCTCAGTTTTGCGCTCCCGACCCGGCTTTCCTATCGAATGAAACTGCTCCTTATCGGCATCAACCATAATTCCGCCCCGCTCTCCCTGCGCGAGCGCGTGGCGTTTGTGCCCGAGCAAATTCATGTGGCTCTGCAAGATGGTGTCGCCTCGGCATTGGGCGAGGAGTTGGCCATTCTGTCTACCTGTAATCGCACAGAAGTTTATGCTCTGGCCGCTGATGGCGATACCGCTGACGAGCAGCAGATGCTGGATTGGCTGGCGCGCTTTCATCATGTTGATGTGGCCCAGCTGCGCGATTGCTGCTATGTCAGTCGCGACAGTCAGGCTCTGCAGCACATGATGGAAGTTGCTGCCGGCTTGGATTCTATGGTGCTGGGCGAGCCGCAGATTCTTGGGCAAATGAAGTCGGCCTATGCGCTGGCTGCCGAGGCCGGTACGGCCGGCGCGGCGATGAATCAATTGTTTTCGCAGGTTTTTGCCGTTGCCAAACAGGTTCGCACGGATACGGCGATCGGCGAGAACCCGGTGTCGGTGGCCTATGCCGCGGTGTCGCTAACCCAGCACGTGTTCAGTGATTTGGCCAAGTGCACGGCGCTGCTTATCGGCGCCGGCGAGACAATTGAGTTGGTGGCTCGCCACCTTCGCGACAAAGGTATCCGGCGCATTATCATTGCCAATCGCACGCTGGAGCGCGCCCGCAAATTGGGTGAGGAGTTTCAGGCGGAAGCGGTGATGCTGTCGGACATTCCCGAGTACCTGCGCGACACCGATATCTTGGTGGCGTCAACCGCCAGTCAGTTGCCGATCCTCGGCAAGGGGGCGGTGGAAGCGGCGCTAAAAAAACGCAAGCACCGGCCGATGGTCATGGTCGATATTGCGGTGCCGCGAGATATTGAGTCGCAGGTTGCCGAACTGGACGATGTCTATCTGTACACCGTCGATGACTTGCGCGAGATTGTCGATGAGAACAAGCGCGCTCGGGAATCCGAGGCCCGCAAGGCCGACCAAATGATTGTCGAGGCCCTGGAGGGCTGGCAGGCGCGGCTGCGATCGCGCGATGCCGTCGATACGATTAAAGACTACCGCGCCAAAGCCGAGCGCTTGCGCGATGCCGAGCTGGAGCGCGCGCTGCGCCAGTTGGCCAAGGGCGAAGATGCCGCGGCGGTGATGGAGCAGCTGGCGCGAGGTTTGACCAATAAGCTGATTCACAGTCCTACCACCCAGATCAAAGAGGCCGGTGCCAAGGGGCGCAGCGAGCTGGTGGATTGGGCACGCGAGTTGCTGCAGCTGCGCGAGCGCGACGATTAGTCGTCCGGTGTCGCCACCTATGCGCGGTGGCCCGATGTATAATTCAACCTCTTTCTGTTCAAGCGAGAATCTATGAAGGCCTCAATCCGCAGCAAACTGGAAAGCTTGCTCGACCGCTACGAAGAAATTGGCGCGCTGCTTAGCGATGCCGAGATTATTGCCGACCAGGAGCGCTTTCGAAGCTTGTCGCGGGAGTATGCCGAGATCGAGCCGGTGGTGGCCTGTTACTCCCAGTACCGTCAGGTTGGTGACGACTTGGAGGAAGCGCGGGCGATGCTCGGTGAAGACGATGCCGAGATGCGCGCGATGGCGGAGGAGGAGATTGCCAGCGGTGAACAGCGTATCGAAACGCTGGAGTCAGAGCTGCAGACGCTGTTGTTGCCCCGCGATCCGAATGATTCGCATAACGTCTTTTTGGAGGTGCGCGCTGGCACCGGTGGCGATGAGGCGGCGATTTTTGCCGGTGACCTGTTCCGGATGTATTCGCGTTTCGCCGAACGCAAGGGCTGGAAGATCGAAGTGCTCAATGAGCGCCCCGGCGAGCACGGCGGTTACAAGGAAATCATTAGCCGCGTGGCGGGCCAAGATGTTTATGGCCATTTGAAATTTGAATCTGGCGCCCACCGTGTGCAGCGTGTGCCGGAAACCGAGTCCCAGGGGCGTATCCATACCTCTGCCTGTACCGTGGCGGTGATGCCTGAGCCTGAGGCGGCCGAGGAGGTGGAGATCAATAAGGCCGATTTGCGCATCGATACCTACCGCGCCAGCGGCGCCGGTGGGCAGCACGTCAACAAAACGGACTCAGCGGTGCGCCTGACCCATATTCCCACCGGGATTGTGGTGGAGTGCCAGGACGAGCGCTCGCAGCATAAAAACCGCGCGCGGGCGATGTCATTGCTGGCGGCGCGTATTAACGATGTGCGCAATAATGCCCAGCAGCAGGCGCAGGCCGATCAGCGTCGCAACTTGGTTGGCAGTGGCGATCGCTCCGAGCGTATCCGCACCTATAACTTTCCACAGGGCCGGGTTACCGACCATCGCATTAATTTGACTCTCTACAAACTCGACGAGTTTGTGCAGGGCGATATCGATCAAATCATTGGGCCGCTGCGCCAGGAGCATCAGGCTGATTTGCTGGCGGCGATGGCCGAGTAGCGCGCGTGGTCGGAGATTGTCTCACGATTGCCCAGGCGCTGGCGTGTCAGCGGCTGCTGGCCGAGGTCAGCGATACGCCCGGTTTGGATGTGTCGCTGCTGTTGTGCCATGTGCTCGAGCGCCCGAAAAGCTATCTTTATACCTGGCCTGAGCGGCAGCTCAGTGGCGACCAGCAGGCGCATTTTGACGCGCTGCTGGCGCGCCGCTGCCAGGGCGAGCCAGTGGCGCATTTGCTGGGGCAGCGCGAATTCTGGTCGCTGCCATTGCAGGTAAGCGCCGACACCTTGATACCCCGCCCCGACAGTGAGTGTTTGGTGGAGGCGGCGCTGTCGCTGTACAGCAACAGTGATGCTGGTCGCGCCCTCGACCTGGGCACCGGCAGCGGTGCGTTGGCGCTGGCGCTGGCCAGTGAGTGGCCGTTGTGGCAGTGGTGGGCGCTGGACAAGTCGCCGGCGGCGGTGGCCTTGGCCGAGCGCAATCGCCGCACGCTCGGCCTGGCAAACGTGCGTGTGCTGGTTTCCGACTGGTTTGCGGCGCTGCCGGCTCGGCGCCAATTTCAGCTTATTGTCAGTAATCCGCCCTATATCGATGCCGCTGACCCCCACCTTCAGCAGGGCGATGTGCGCTTTGAGCCGGCCTCCGCGCTGGTTGCTGCCGAGAATGGATTGGCGGATTTGCAGTGCATTATCGCTGCCGCCCCGGACTACCTCTGCGCCGGTGGTTATTTGGTTGTTGAACACGGCTATCAGCAGGCGGCGGCGGTGCGTGAATTATTTGCGGCGGCGGGCTTTTGTCCGGCGCGCAGTCTGCGCGATTACGGCGGCAATGAGCGGCTGAGCTTGGCTCAGCTGGCTGGCGAGGAGGAGTCATGCAAGATTTAAGCGACCAGCAGCTGCTGCGTTACAGCCGGCACATTTTGTTGCCGCAACTCGATGTTGACGGTCAGCGAAAATTGCTCGCCAGTCGCGCCTTGATTGTCGGTTTGGGGGGGCTGGGTTCGCCGGTGGCGATGTACCTGGCGGCAGCGGGGGTGGGCGAGTTACACCTGGCTGACGGCGACACAGTGGAATTGAGTAATCTGCAGCGCCAAATTGCCCACGGCGATGCCGATATTGGCTCGCCCAAGGTTGTCTCGGCGGCGGCAACGTTGCGCGGCTTAAACCCCGATGTGAAATTGCTGGAATACCACTGCGTGCTCGCCGGAGAGGCCTTGGGCGCTGCCGTTGCCGGGGTCGATGTGGTGATCGACGCCTGTGATAATCTGGCGACGCGGTTTGCCGTCAATCGCGCTTGTTGGCGCGCCGGTGTACCGCTGGTGTCGGGGGCGGCGATTCGCAGCGAGGGTCAATTGAGTGTCTATGATTTTCGCCGCGACGACAGTCCCTGCTACCGCTGCTTGTATCAGGAGGGGGGCGATGAATTGAACTGTGCCGACAGTGGAGTGCTGGCGCCGCTG
>JBFKEA010000162.1:0-5717 GCA_041619375.1 Spongiibacter sp.
GTATGGGTAAGGGCAGTGATGCCGAGGCCATTAAACACGCCTACCCCGGGGTGTTAAACGTCAGCGGCCCCGCCGCCTACGACGAGGTATTAGGCGCGGTGCACGACTATATCCCGCCGGAAGCGCAACAGCCCCACCGCGACTTGGTGCCGCCGCAGGGGGTGAAACTGACCCCGCAGCACTATAGCTACCTAAAAATTTCCGAGGGCTGCAACCACCGCTGCAGTTTTTGCATTATTCCCGCCATGCGCGGCGACCTTGTCAGCCGCCCCTTGGCCGAGGTGGTGGACGAGGCCAAGCAATTAGTGGCCGCCGGCAGTCGCGAGCTGCTGGTCATTTCCCAGGACACCAGCGCCTACGGCGTCGACACCAAATACAAATTGGACTTTGTCGACGGCCAGGCAATGGAAACGCGCATGCAGGATCTGGCGGTAGCGCTGGGCGAACTGGGGGTATGGGTGCGACTGCATTACGTCTACCCCTATCCCCATGTCGACAAGGTGATTCCGCTGATGGCCGAGGGCAAAATCCTGCCCTACCTGGATATCCCCTTCCAGCACGCCAGCCCGCGGGTACTGAAGCTAATGAAGCGCCCCGGCAACCAGGAAAAAACCCTGGAGCGCATCAAAGCTTGGCGGCAGATCTGCCCCGATCTGGTGATACGCTCCACCTTTATCGTCGGCTTTCCCGGCGAAACCGAGGAGGACTTCCAACTGCTGCTGGACTGGCTGGAAGAGGCCCAACTCGACCGCGTCGGCTGTTTTCAGTATTCGCCGGTGGACGGCGCCAGCGCCAACGAGCTGCCCGACCCGGTGCCCGAGGACATCAAGCAGCAGCGTTGGGAGCGCTTTATGGAAGTGCAGCAGCGCATCTCCGCCGCCAAACTGCAGCAGCGTATTGGTCAGCAGCTCGAAGTGTTAATTGATACCGTTGACGACGAGGGCGCCATTGGCCGCTGCTACGCCGACGCCCCGGAGATCGATGGCAAGGTCTACCTCGACGGCATCACCGACCTGCGCCCCGGCGACGCGCTGTTGGTCGATGTTGTCGGTGCCGATGACTACGACCTGTGGGCCGAGCCGGCGCAATGAACCTGCTGCTGCTGCAGGAGACGGATTTTACCGGCAGTGACACGGCAGTGATCAGTGACCAGCGCGCGGTGCATATCCGCCGCGTGCTGCGCGCCGAAGTCGGCCAGCAGCTGCGCTGCGGCCTACTGAACGGCGATATCGGCAGCGCCGACATTCTCAGTATCGGCGACCGTATCGAACTGAAGGTAGCACTGACCGGCCCGCCCCCGACCAAACTGCCCCTGACCCTGCTGCTGGCCCTGCCGCGCCCCAAGGCCGCGCGGCGCATAGTGCGCGCCGCCACCGAGCTGGGTGTACAACACATTATCCTGCTGAACAGCTACCGGGTGGATAAAAGTTACTGGCAAAGCCCGCTGGTCGACGACGCTCACCTGCGCGCCGCCATGCTCGAAGGCTTGGAACAGAGCGGCGACACCCAGCTGCCGACACTGGCGCGCGCCAAGCGTTTCAAACCCTTTGCCGAGGACGAACTCCCCTCACAGCTAAACAATACACGGGGATTGCTTGCTCACCCCTATAGCAACGAGGCTATGCCCACACTGGGCGGGCAACAGGCGTTGTTGGCCATTGGTCCCGAGGGCGGCTTTATCCCCTATGAAGTCACCAAACTGCAGGATGCCGGCATGCAGGGCTTTAGCCTGGGGCCACGCATTCTAAAAGTAGAAACCGCTGTACCCAGTATTATTGGCCGACTGTTTTACTAAGCCCCTCGCCAAAGCTGCATAAACCCGCTTCACGCCACCAACCCAGCACAAGGTAATCAATAATCAGCGGGGGCCGTAACTGAAGGCCGACAAACAGTGGCGACAAGCTGATGCGAAGACGATCGCCATCGCTTCAGCCAAGGTACCGAATACACCAGCTGGGCCACTAACCAGCAACCAAGCCGGCACCCGCTTTTATGACCATGCTGTGTGAGAACACTTGAGCATACAGCCATCGACGGGCGGAAAAATCCACCCGACGCGGAACCAGTGTAGATCGTTTCAGTGCGACAGTTCAGCGAGCTTGACCCGACTGAAACTGACATCAAGTTCAGGGCTCCGTGCGTGCAACGCCCGGAAGGCAATATTAGCGTTACGCAGCCCCGTTGTGTTCAACCAGTTGTCAACGCCCGGATCGCGATGCGCGATAACAATCCGGAACCGGCCGTTCTCATCGAGCACAACGTTGTTCGACGAAAAGAACACTTGGTTATTGACGTAGTCCGGCGACTCCATCCAGCGTGACAGTAACTGCACCGACCAGTAACGGGCCTCTGGTGCTATGCCCTCTACGACCATCGCTTCGTCGTCGCCGAGATTGGCCACCCACGAACCCGTGTAAGTAATGGCCGCTGTCGGCAACGCCTTGGCAACCCAATGAAAATCAATGGGAATAGCATCGTCGTCACCATCATAACTATCGCCATTGCGCAGCAGCACCGGCGTCGACTCTTCCATCAGCGCGCTGATGTTCGCCTCAACGTTGATCACCTCGGTAAAATATTCGGCCGCCTTATTGATCTGCTCGGCAAGAACATCGTCGGAGACCGGCCCAGGCTTATCCGTCACGCCCACTTTTTCTATTGCACAGAGCCCCTGCTTGGAATGGTCGTTATCCAAAAAGTACTGTCGAACCATAACGTCGGTAGCCCGATCATCGAGCGCCACCCAATTGCTCGCGCCCACCGGCCGATCGCGGCCGAGAAACAGTTCAAAATGGCCGCTCTCATCAATACTCATGTCGGTATCATCGATATTACTGACAATGCAACGGTCACCATTCTCCGTCGTACCGTAGACACAAAAACCCATATACGTCGACTCGCCGCGCTGACCGTAGATGCGATAGGTATTGTCAGCAAAGACTTGGGCAGAATCGTAGATAGTCCACGGGTTGTCGCCCAGCAGCTTGCGGCCAGCGTCCATCCAACGCGTGAACTGCGGATGATCAATGGAGCCCTTCTCAACGAACTGCTCGGTGGCCAACGAGGCCAGTCTCAATAAATGGCGCAACCCCTCTGCCCGTTCACGCTCGTCACGCGCCCCCAACGGCCCGTTAATGACCTTAACCGCATCGCGCAAGGTATCGAGAAATTCAAGATAGGCCTGCTCACTAGCAGACGGTGAATTGTATTTATTCACATGAAACTCCTGGGGCTAGAAGCCATAGCGCTGGCAATAATCAGCGAACAACGGACTGTGGCACTCTCGACTCAGGCCGAAATCTTCGAGCTGGTAGCTGTGCTTGCCGTGTTTGTCTCGCGGACGGTTTTCAAAATAGGTTCGCATGGCCGTTTCGGCCGCATCGGTAAATTCAAAGTCGAAGTGCTGGTACAACTGCTTAATGACACTGATCGGGTCAGACACCAAATCTGAAAAACGAATATCGAAAAAACGCCGCGACGAGTCCGGCATCGCATCGCGCTGCGCCATCCCCCTGTTCAACATCTGAGCAAAATAGTGAACCTCGTGCTGCCCCGTTTCCACCGGGTCGATATCGTCACTGAACGCGCCGTGCAGCGTGCACGACAAGCTGGCGGTCGAACCCATGACCTCCATCGGATCGCGATGGGTCTGAACAATAGCGGCATCTGGATACTGAGCAACCAAGGCCTCCAGAAAAGCCAGATGCGGCGGCGTCTTCAGTACCCAGCGTTCGCAGCTATAGTCCACCTGCAGATGCTGCAGGAACTGGTAATGCCAGCGGTAGGCCTCACTCATGTCCTGAGCGGTCAGCCAGCGTCGGTAACTGGGAATATTGAAGCTGGCACCGTACATATCAGAGAAAAAACTTGACGCCAATATCGCGATGCATTCTTGCGGCAGGTTGGCGCCAATCTCGTGGATCGACTTAAAGCCCGGTGACAACATTTCCGTCTTTCCCAGAGCCTTCTCGATCTCTTCGATTCGCGGATCGGAAGTAAAGTTGTCGGCCTGCGCTGGCGGCATAGGCTTAGCCACCTCCCAGCTCATCGGTGCCCGGTGCGCAGGGTCCTGTGCAAGCAACTCGTAGAGAATGGTGGTACCGGTGCGCGGCAGCCCGAGAATAAATAACGGGCGAGTGATCTTCTGCTCAGCGACTTCAGGGCGCTGCTTGCGATAGTCGATCAGCTGCAGGCGCGCCTCCAACTGTTCCAGCAGTATATTTTGTGCCGCGATGCGACCAATTAGTGACAGCTTTGCCTCACTCTGCAACGACTCAGTCAGTGCTGCCAGCGCCACATCATAGCCACCGCCACCGAGATCATTGAGCCCAGTACGGCGCTGCACTTTTTTAATCAACTGCTCCGGCGCCAGTGTCGGGCCAGCCCAGCCAAGCTTGGCAAGGTAGCGACCAACGCGATTAATCAGCTTAATTGCCAATGGTTGACCGGGTGCAGGATAATGCATAAATAAATCTCTAATCGATTAATGAACACCGTTACAATAAAACTTATGTAACAGCGAAACAAAAGTCAATAGGCACTCGTTAACATGGCACAAAAAAAATCCGGTCGACCGCCACTCACCCGCCGAGAAGATGTACTCGAAGCGGCATTTGCCATTATTCAGGAAGATCACCGCAGCTTTTCCATTCGACGGCTAGCACAGCGACTGGGTACCTCACCGAGCTCGATTTACAACTACTTCCGCAACAAAGATGCGCTACTTAACGAATTGGCGGAAACTGCCCTCGCCGAGCTCTGGGTGCAAGCCGATATCGAATCCGACTGGCAGGCCGGAGTGCAACACTGGATGGAGAGATCACTGGCGGCGCTCATCGCCAACCCAGCGCTGATCGAGCTGATCGGCATTGCCGCCTCGTCTGTGGCCATGGTCACCAAGCTGCAGACCCTAGCCGCGCTGATACAGCGCGCGGGACTGGCGGAGCGTCAGTCGGTACAACAGGCTCAAAGCCTGCTCTGGGAAGTGGTCGGTTTTGCGATCTTGCAGTTGAATGCCAGTACCCCTGACGTGATCGAGCGCAACAGTCGTGTCCGCAGCGACCCTGCCTATGGCCACTTTGGCCGCCACATCGCCGTTGACGAGTTCACCGAGCTTTGGCAAGCAACGATCGCCCGCTCAATCGCCGGCATCGCGGCGCTCGCTAAGCAGACGAGCTAACAGCGACGAAGGCACTGTCCTCTAGAGGCAGGCTAGCGAACAGGAGCGCACTCTCAGCTGAACGGCGCAGGCACAGATACCCACATTCTCTGCTCGCCTCAGGTGCGTTTGTTCGCCTAGGCGTTTTTTCCTAGACGCCGCTCCATTCGTCACCGGCTTCGCAACGTGCCTTTAAAGCAACTAGCAATTTTTCGTAAACGGCACTGTGAGCACGACTGCCCTGCAGGCGAAACCCCAAACGGGCAAACCAGCTCTGCGCACTCACTTGGCAGTGGTAACTGGCCGTAGTCACGCCGTCTTGCTCAGCGAAGCGCCACACCCCCTTACCGCGCAAACCGCCGTCGATATAGGATTCCTCCAGGCACTCTCCAGGCACAATCCGCTCCAGACGGCGGCGAAAGCAGCTCAACACAAAAGGCGGGCGACCGTAGCGGTGGGCGACGATACTGCCTGGCGCAATGGCTCCCTCGCCTTCAATTTCGCAGTGGTAAACCGGAAACCACTGAGCAATAGCCGGGTAATCGGCCACAACCTTAAA
>JBFKEA010000163.1:0-5708 GCA_041619375.1 Spongiibacter sp.
AGATCAAACCACACTCCCGAGCCCGCGCCGGGCTGCTCTCGCCAGCGCGGCCGCACCACGGGCCTGAAGCGGTCAAAGTGGGACTCAAACAGTCGCAGCTCGCCCAGCTGCTTTTTCTCCAGCAGAGATTTCACGGTAAGGAAGTCGCCGTCCCAGCGCCGATTGTGATACACCGACAGCAGCAGCGAGCGCTCCCTGGCCAGGCGCAGTAAATCTTCGGCCTCGGCACAGCTGGTCACCATTGGCTTTTCCACGACCACATGAACACCGGCCTGCAGGCACTGTTTAGCCAGCGGGTAATGCACATCGTTAGGCGCGGTAATCACCACCAACTCCACCTCGCCACTGGCAATCAAAGCCTGCGGGGTATCGAACACCGTCACAGTCGGATACTCGGCCGCCACCGCGGCCCGGCGCGAGCTGCTGATAGCCGACAGCTGCAGCACATCCGACGCTTCGATCAACGGAAAATGGAAGGTCTTGGCCGAAAACCCACAGCCAATCACACCAACTTTAATCATGCCTAAGAACCTGTTTGCCCGGTAGGGACTGGGATGAAACCCTTCGCTACTACAACAGAGAATGAACAATCTGCTCGTCTGCACCATATGCCACGCGGGCAAAGTATAAATGAGCAGTCGACAATGAAGAAGCCTGCACTGGGCAACTGCAGACACAGGCAGAGAGTAGTGGCCAGAGAAACCGTGCTCGCGCACTGGTGCGAAAAACATGACAAAAAGACGCCGAAATATTATCGCCGTTCGAAGCTGTGAAGATTTATCCGACAAACCGTTGGTAATGAGCCAAGCACAATGCCATTGCGCGAGACCGTATACATTCACGCGGTCATTTAGCGTGTTAATTTTTGCTTTCCTTAACACTCTTACCGTCGTTTTAAAAAATCCACTTCGGAAATATTGTTAATTAATTACCCCCGCCACCCATCGCATGCGGACACAACGCCAAAACCATTACTCTGAATAAAATATCGTTCCGCAATGATCTTTCTCATTTTATTTCAATAACCTTCTCGGTCGGCCCGCCGGTGTCGAGGCGTTTTCGGCCCGGCGCCTACCCTTAGCCAAAAACCCGACACCGATCCGCCGCCAAGCCGCCAAAAATTAAGCAAGAGGACCTGTCAATTTGGAGGGAATTTTTATTTAATAATAAAAGCACCCCCAGATATTAAATTTTATTATAAGGCGCAAACACTGATGGATAGCCGGCAGTGCCATACCGCCCTTATTTTTCTAATTATCACCGCATTTAAAATGTGCATTTTTTTTGTTTTTAGCTATACTCCGCTCGTGCATAGATGCTACGCACATTCCTCCACAGCTTGCTGTGTGTTCGTGGCGTTATCCTGGTGCACAATATGGCCCCGCTTGCGGGGCCGGTTTTTTTAACTCCCCTCTAGTACTTCCCCCCTCGTGTAATCGATAATTTTTCGTCTTTAAATAGCCCTGACAATACCTAACGGGCCGATAAAATTTTTGCCTGAAACGGGACCACTTTTTATGCATATAAATACCCCTGGTCAGCTAATAGCTGGCGATCACGACTGAATGACAAGATTTATATATCGCGGCGGTGGCCCGATAATCGAGGAAAAAAACTAGGGCCAATTATTGTCGTGCGAGGCTCGCGCCGCGTGTCCTGCCACAACCATCGCGCAAATACGAAAAAACCCAGGCCGTTGACACCAGCCTGGGTTCCGCGATTGTCATCGCTTAGGGGGCGAGGCGTTTACTCACCGGCACCTCCTGCCACAGCAGATGCGCTGCCTTGGCTAGTGCTGGAGGCGTCGGCTAAGTAGTTCACATCTTCGGCACTAGCATTGCCGCTAGCCGAGGTTTCGAACGATGCGCTGTAGCTGACGTTCACTGCAGAATTTCCAACCTGGCTGCTTGCGCCACTTACTTCGCCGGTGGCATTAGCGGCCGCATCGGCAATCACCGACAGGTTGCTGGCGGAATCGCTGCTTTCGTCGGCAACTTCAGCTTCAGGCGCTTGCTCGGCACTATCTTCCTGAGGTTCGGCCTCGGGCTCAGCGCTGTCGTCAGTGTCGGCACTGTCTTCGGCATCGGCAGCTTCTGCCTCACCGGGCGCGCCGCCCCACTCACCTGCTGCGCTGGTCACACTGGCAAAAGTGGCTGTCACGCTTGCCGCCTGCTCGCCAATACCCTGCAGATGCCCAGCGATGGCAGCATTGCCAGTCACCGCGCCGCTAACCGTGGCCAGCAAGCCACCGCTGTTGTCGGCGGGCTGAGCTTCCGCGGTTTCTGGCGCCGGGCTGTCGGCAGTATCATCGCCGGCAACATCTTCGCTGGGAGCCTCTTCGCTGGCGACCTCATCAGCCGGCGCCTCATCGGCATCAGCGTCGCTGTCGTCGGCAGGCTCCTCTTCGGTAGCGGCAACCTCGTCGGCAGCGTCTTGGCGACCTGCGGTCACCTCAGCCACAGCGGCGGTAGCAGACTCCACAGAGCCAGCCAGCTCACCCACACCGTCAATGCCTGCAGTGGCATTGCCCACCAACTCACTGGCGGCAGACACGCTGCCGGCAGCGTCGCCCAGACCTTCCAGTCCCGGCAGTGTCATCGATGACGCATCGCCCAAGGCGGACAGACCCTCAAGCCCACCATCAATTCCGACATTCACCGAAGCGCTCATATCAGCGGTACCGGAAAAGTTGCCACTCATGCTGGACAGGGCACCACCAAGCGACAGCGCGGAGGTTGAGCCGATATTACCGCCCAAGTTGATTGGCAGTGCATTTGAATTTACCGCTGCAATGCCTGACAGCATAATGGCAACGGCAATCGGATTTATACGGACGTGTTTGATTGTTTTCATGACGTTCTCCTGGTGCATCATTGTCGGCGTGCGCCGACTGAGTTATGTGGTGGTTTTCGCGTTCTGCCTCAGCTCCTCAACCGAAACATCACTCCACCGTGTTTGCGTTTGGTCTCTGGTGGCTCGCCACCTTTTCCCTCCCGCACTTTGAGTAAAGCCATTGCCATAGGGATTTTCCACTACTTATCCCCGGCTTTAGCCTTTTGTTGACATATCGCAAACCAGGGCTAATTTAAACCGTTAGACTTATAACGTACAAAACCACAGGAAATCAGCCTGTTAGACTTTTCTCGCTAGAAATACCTAAAGCGGACCTGTAAATACTGCACTAACGGCGGAACTTGCACCCAGCCATTGGGCCATTCGCCGCCCTGCACCGCGACGAAATCCAACGCGGCCGTCGCGGCTCAGCGCGACGGCGCCCTCCGCATTGCCTCCAGCGGCGGACACCCCGCTACCGGCTCTATCATCGCTATCCGCTCAAAGCCCAGGCTGTTATACAGCGCCGTGTTCGCCGGATTGCTGTTTTCCAGATACACCGCGGTCGAGCGGCGGTCGCAGGCACTGAGCACCGGCTCCAGTAAACGCCGCCCCAACCCTCGACCGCGACCCTCTGCCGCCACCCCCACGGTAAACAGGTAGGCATGCGACTCACTAGGGTGATGGGCCTCCATGGCCTTGCCCACCGCGAGGCCGCGGCGAATCCCGGCCAGGCCGTCGTCGGCGGCGAATGCCGCCACCGTTGGTAACAGCGCCCGCAACGGCGGCGTTGACACGGCCCCGGGCAGCAGCCACATGGTCGCCGCCAAATCTTCGCTTCCCTCGGACAATAGCTGGCAAAACCCTCGCCGCGTATAAAGGTAGCGCGCCATAGCGGCAAACATTTTGTGTTTGTAACGCTGCTGGGTGAACAACCAATTATTGAACGGGTCATCGCGAAAGGCATCGGCGGTAATGGCCGCCAATTGCGCTGCCGATTCAACACCCACACTTCGCACGCCCGCCACTCGCCCAATGTCAGCAGCCGTCAATGCCATCGTTGTACTCACTGCTTTTTCCTCCCAAGTTCAATACCCAGCCCGACAGCGGCGATCGCAGCAGCCAAACCCCACCCTGTGCCGCAGGGCAGCGGTTTGCGGTAAGCTTAGCCCGCGCCTTGCAGCACCCGGCGGAGTCACCCCAACCATCTTCGGAGCCCCCATGGCCTTCACTGCGACCCAAGTAAACCGCACGGCGCTCTGCGCAACGCTGCTAATAATCCTGTCCGCCTGCGGCGGCAGCGACAATAACAGCACCGCCAGCGCCGAACAGCGCGCCACCCAGTGTTTGGCCGACAGTCCATTGTATGCCTACAGTCAGGGGCTACACGCGCCCTCGGCACACAATCCGCCCGCGCCAGCCAGTGTTACTGAAGGCGCGCCCGCCCAGCTGTGCAGCGGCAATAGCGACTACCACTTTGGGGCCGCCAAAGCCGACATTACCGGGCCCGCGGGCGGCAAGATACACATGGGCAATGAAAGCACCGACAATTATTCGGCCGGCATTCACCTGCGTCAGTATGCCCGCAGCTTCGTCATTCACTCGCCGTGCAATGACAAGCGCGTGGCGATGATTCTCACCGACACCGGCATGATGTTTGAATCCGTTCGCCAGGCAGTATTGGATGCGGTGGCTGCAGACAGCGAACTAAGCGCCCTGTACGGCCCTGACAATATTATGATGAGTGCTACCCATACTCACTCTGCCCCCGGCGGGCAGGCTCACTACACCGCCTACAATACCTTTCGCCTGGGTCACGACCCGCAAACCTTTGCGGTCACCGTTGACGGCATGCTGACCTCACTGCGCCAAGCCCAACGTAACCTAGCCGCCACCGCCCAGCCCGGCAAGATCCACTTTAATCAGGGCGAGCTACTGGGCGCCAACAAATCCCGCGCCATTCCAGCCTATATGCAAAATCCCGCGACCGAGCGCCAGCGTTACCTGGACATCAACGGCGACGACATCACCACCAACCGCCTAATGACACTACTGCGCCTGCAGCGCCACAGCGGCAAGCAAGTGGCCAGTATCAATTGGTTTGCCGTGCACCCCACCTCCGACGCACTGTCGGAGTACGGACTGGGAGCCGTGCCGATCAGCGGCGACAACAAGGGCTATGCCGCTTATTTATTTGAACGCATCAAAGCGGGCGGCGATGGCGAAGATTTTGTCGCCGGGTTTATGCAAGCCGACGAGGGCGACGCCTTCAGCCAACTGTGGTTCGACAACGACGACATGCGCGCGCTGCGCGATAGCGCACTGCCGGCCAACGAGCCCAGCCCGGTCACCGTGGCCAATGGCAGCGCTCAACTCAATCACGCACTCACGCTATACAACAGCGTCCAAGATTCGCTGAACGGGCCCATCGACTATCGACTGAGCTACGTCAAAATGGATGCCGTTGAGGTCACAGACCCCGTGGTGCTAGCCTCGCTACCGCACCCCGCCGAGCTGGACAGCACTGAAAAACGCACCTGCACTGCGGCGATGGGCTTCTCCTTTCCTGCAGCCGGCCACGGCGCCCAACCCGGCGAGCAGAGTCACTTCACTCCGGCCGGACTGAACTGCCGCGACCCCGATTATTTTGCCAGCGTGCAAAACGATGTACTGAGCCTGCTCAGCGCCAAATTACCGGCCGAGTCACTCAGCTATGCCGTGGGCTGCAACCTCAGCCAGCTGCCCGGCCTGAATTTAGACTGTCAGGCGGAAAAACCGATTTTATTTGTGTTTGGCCCACCGCTGAATGTGTCGGCCAATATTCTGCCCTTTCAACTGCTGCGCATCGGCAATCTGGCAATTATCGCCCTGCCTTG
>JBFKEA010000164.1:0-5666 GCA_041619375.1 Spongiibacter sp.
GCTCGTCCAGATGGGGCAAGGGCTGGGCGTGCAGGTCGCGATGCTGAACCTGCAGCTGCTCGCCGGCGGCGCGGCGCATGGCGATCAGTTCGTTGGCCATTTGATTGGACTGGCCGTGCTCGCCGGACAGGCTGCTGCTGATATACAGGATATTTTTCACGCTTGATTCCTCGCTTGGGCTGACGGTGTTGGGTTAGCTCATAGCGCTAGTTAACTATTGATTAATTTGTTTAAAAAGCGCAATTTTATCGGCAAAACCATCTAATAAGTTGATAGATTATGCGTGGACCACGGACCAGTCTCGACCAGTGGCACTGTTTTATGGCGGTGGTGGATGAGGGCAGCTATGCCCGCGCCGCCGAGGCTTTGCACAAAAGTCAGTCGGCGGTGACTTATGCTATTCAAAAGCTCGAGGAGCAGCTGGCGGTGGCGCTATTTGAAATTCGCGGGCGCAAGGCACAGCTGACGGACGCCGGTCAGCTGTTTTATCGGCGTGGCCGCGCCCTGTTGGACGAGGCGGTGCGGGTGGAAGCTTCGGCGGCCTCGGTGGCTGCCGGTTGGGAGCCGCAATTGCGCATTGTGAGCGACGCCTTGTTTCCGCAGGCGGCGATGCTCGATTGTTTGGCGCAGCTGTCGCAGGAGTGTCCGGATACGCGTTTGGAGTGCGTGGAAACGGTGCTCAGCGGGGCTGAAGACGCCCTGCTGGAACAGCGCTGCGACATTGCCATTACCGGCATTGTGCCGCCGGGCTTTCTCGCCGATCCCTTGCTGCGGTTGCGCTTTATTGCCGTGGCCCACGGCGACCACCCTCTTCACCAGCTGGCGAGGCAGCTGGATTACCGCGATTTGCGCGCCTTTCGCCAGCTGGTGGTGCGCGACTCCGGGGCGCGTCGGCCGCGCGACTCGGGCTGGCTGGACGCCGCGCAGCGGCTGACGGTGAGCCGTATCGATATGTCGGTGCAGGCGGTGAGTCGGGGGCTCGGTTTTGCCTGGCTGCCGGAGGTGATGATTCGCGAGGAATTGGCGGCGGGGGTATTAAAACCGCTGCCCTTGCGCGAGGGGCGCGAGCGCTTCGCCGAGTTGTTTATTGTGATGGCGGATCGCGATTTGGCCGGCCCTGCCGCGCGGCGCGCCGAGGAGCTGATCAGGGCCGCGGCGGCGGCATTGCGCGGCGAACTGCAGACATAAAAAAGGCGCAGCCACCGATGAGATAGCTGCGCCATGACAGACCTGGGTGGGTCGGTATTCAGTTGGCCGCGACGATTTCAGTGTTGTGCTGCTGAATCAAGCGATTGAAATCCTCGGCGTAGGTTTCAAGGCGGTCGATAGCGGCGTTGTAAACAAAGGGATTTGCGCCCCGGCAGGCATCGAGGCGGCGACTTGCGCGGCTAAGGTAGCTGTTTACGCTGTCGCGCAGTTCAATTAGCTCGGTCTGGTGCGGGCGGTTGTCGCCGGGCAATTCCGGCGCGCCCATGATCGCGGCCAGTGCACAGGCTGCATGGCTGGTGCTCGAAACGGCACACAGGCTGAAAAATATAGCGCCAAGTAAAGCGGCTTTCATCAGTGATATCTCGTTAAAGTGACGACGTACTCGGAATGGCGCTATGCTACCAAAGTACCCAGGTGTTACGCGAGCGTTACAACAAATATTTTCTGTTAGTGGGCGGTTTTTTTGGTTTTAGCTGAAATATTGCCGATTTTAGCCGGATTTAATCGAGATTTTGCGGTGTTACGGGTGGGTAACGGTTTTCTGCCAGCGGGCTGCGGAAAACCGTCGCTGAAAGCACCAGGCCAAGCTGAGGCCGCGGGCGGCGTTAAAGGCGGCAAAGGCCAGCCACAGTCCGTGATTCCCCCAGTGCTGACAGAGCTGCCATAGCGGCAGGTAGACGGCAAACACGCTGATCAGCATGCAGTACTGCATGGCGGCCGTGTGCAGGGTGCCAATAAAGATGCCGTCGTAGCAGTAGCAGGCGACGCTGAGCAGTGGCAGTAGCACCAGCCAGCCGTAGTACTGACTGGCGGTGGTGCGCACCGCGTGAATACTGGTCATGGCTTCAAGCAGCGGTTGTTCGCCGAGCAGCAGTAACAGGCTGGCGGCGGTGGCGGAGTACAGCGCCCAGCGCCCGCAGGTCTTGCATACCGCGATAAAAGCCGGGCGATTGCCCTCGCTGTAGGCGCGGCCGGCCAGCGCCTCGGCGGCGTGAGCAAAGCCGTCCATGCCGTAGGCGGCTGCCAGCACCAACTGCAGTAATATCGCATTGGCGGCGAGGATGACCTCGCCCTGCGCTGCGCCCTGAGCGGTAAAAAAGCTGAAGCTGAACAGTAGCGCAGTGGTGCGCACAAAGATCTGGGCATTGCTGCGCAAAAAGCGGTGTATCGGCACGCCGCCGCGCAGGCTGTCGCTGATGCCGCGCCGCAGGGCGCGAGCCAATGCGCCGCGCACCGCAAACAGGCCCAGCCCAAAGCCGAGGTATTCGCTGATGACGCTGGCGATGGCGGCACCAGCGCTGGCCATGTCCAGGCCAATGATCAGTAGCAGGTCGAGAGCGATGTTGGCGAAATTGCTGCACAGGGCAATGGCCAGCGGCCAGCGCGCGCGCTGTTGGCCGAGCAGCCAGCCGACCACAGCATAATTGGCTAGCACCGCCGGCGCGCTGATCAGTCGCAGCTGCAGATATTCATCTGCCAGCGGGCGCAGCGCGGCGTCGGCGTTCATTAACTGCAGGCCGGGGCCGCGCAGCAGTGGCGCGGCGAGCCAGATCGCCAGCCCCAAAGCCAGCCCGGTGAGCAGGGCCTTGAACAGCACGCAGTCGGCATCGGCGCGTTGACTTTGGGCGCTGGCGCCGGTGGTGCCCATGCGCAGAAATCCGAAGGCCCAGTAGCATAGTGACAGCAGACTGGAGCCGATGGCGACCGCGCTGAGGTAGTGGCTGTTGGCCAGGTGGCCGAGCACTGCGGTGTCGACCAGGCCGAACATAGGTACTGACAGGTTGGCGAGCATCATCGGCCAGGCGAGTGACCAGACTTTGGTGTTGAGTGGCGTCGCTGGCGGTGTTGGTGTCATGGCGAGAGTCCTGGCTGGTGGCGCCAGTGTAATCGCAGGTCGCCGCAGATGCACAAATCTGGCGCCGTTATGGCTTTTTTTCGAAGACAGGCTAGTAAGTTAATGACCTATATCTAGTGGTTTTTGGGGTATCGCCCTCCCCTAGCTTGTGTGTTGGTCTGTCGGTCGCGGGGCTGCACTGGCTCCGCGGTGGGCGCTTACTGCGTTTCGGAGTAGCCTTGCCGCTTTCTTCGGGTTTATAATTGCGGCGTTTTGTCGCACCCAAAGCTGAATCAGCGTGGGCGTGCATACAAATTCGGGGGAGCAGGTCGCTCGGCGCAGTGCCGAGGTCGATGTGCATTCTCCTGTTTTCGGTTTACTGTCCCCAACTTCGCTAACGCGTTCCCGAGGCCGGAAGACCAGTGTGTATCGCCGTCGGTAAATAAGGTGGAGGGGTTTCTGAAAACTTATACGGAGACACGGGAGATGTATCAACAAGCGAAACGGCTTTATAAGCTGGCGCTTTGTCCTGTGCTGATGCTGCTCAGCCTGCTTAGTTCTGGCGCTTGGGCGACCGAGGGTAACCCCCAGCGTTGGCAAACCAACATGACGCCTGGCGTCACCGAAGTCGGTGCCGAAATCTACGACCTACACATGTTTGTATTTTGGGTGTGTGTGGTTGTGGGTATCATCGTTTTTGGTGTGATGTTCTATTCTGTCTTTGCCTACCGCAAAGATCGCCACGAAGAGCCTGCCACTTTCCACGAAAATACCCGTCTGGAGATCGCGTGGACGGTCATTCCTTTCTTGGTGTTGATTGGTATGGCGGTACCCGCCACGAAAACGCTGATTGAGATTTACAACACTGATGACGCCGATCTGGACATCCTGATTACCGGTTACCAGTGGAAGTGGAAATACGAGTACATCAATCCCGAAGGCGACAATGTCAGCTTCTTTTCCAACCTGCTGACTGACAAAGCCGAGATTGCCAATACTGAAGCCAAGGGTTCGAACTACTTGATCGAGGTTGACGAGCCCCTGGTCATCCCCGTTGATAAGAAAGTGCGCTTTTTGGTAACTGCCAACGACGTATTGCACGCCTGGTGGGTGCCGGCGCTGGCCGTTAAGCGTGATGCGATCCCTGGTTTTATCAACGAAGCTTGGACCAAGGCGAAGGAGACAGGAGTCTACCGCGGTCAATGTGCCGAGCTTTGTGGTCGCGATCACGGCTTTATGCCGATCGTTGTCAACGTGGTTGAAGAGCCCGAGTACAACGAGTGGATGGCGGGCAAACAAGCAGAAGCCGCCGAGCTGAAAGCACTGATGTCGAAAGAGTTCACCATGGACGAGCTGGTTGCTCGCGGTAAGAGTGTCTACGACCGCTCTTGCGCCGCCTGCCACGGCGCCAACGGTGAAGGCGGAGTGGGTAGAGCCATTGCCGGCAGTGCCATTGCGACTGGCCCTGTTAAGCCACATCTCGACGTGGTTGTTAACGGCGAGCCCGGCACCGCGATGCAGGCCTTTGGGGGTCAGCTGAACGAAGTCGATTTGGCCGCTGTTATTACCTATCAGCGCAACGGGTTTGGCAACAACATGGGCGACATGCTGCAGCCAATCGATATTTACAAGTTTAAGAAAGGTCAGTAGGAGGATTCACCATGGGTGCTCACGGACCTGCTAAAGGTTTGACCCGGTGGCTAACGACCACCAACCACAAAGACATCGGTTCGATGTACTTGTGGTTCAGTTTTGCTATGTTCCTGCTTGGCGGCTCCTTCGCCATGATTATTCGTGCAGAACTGTTCCAGCCCGGCCTGCAAATTGTAGAGCCGGAATTTTTCAACCAGATGACCACCATGCACGGCCTGGTGATGGTTTTCGGTGCCATTATGCCGGCCTTTGTCGGCCTGGCTAACTGGATGATTCCGATGATGATCGGCGCTCCAGATATGGCGCTGCCACGGATGAACAACTGGTCTTTCTGGATTCTGCCACCGACATTCCTGTTGCTGGCTTCTACCCTGTTTATGGAAGGTGGCGGTCCCAACTTCGGTTGGACCTTCTACGCGCCGCTGTCGACGACCTATGCGCCGCCGAGTGTGACCTTCTTTATCTTCGCTGTTCACGCGATGGGTATTTCCTCCATCATGGGTTCTATTAACATCATCGCTACTGTTGTAAACATGCGCGCGCCTGGCATGACTTACATGAAGATGCCGATGTTTGTATGGACCTGGCTGATCACGGCCTTCCTGCTGGTGGCAGTAATGCCGGTACTGGCTGGTGCGGTCACCATGATGCTGATGGATATCCACTTCGGCACCAGCTTCTTCTCTGCCGCTGGTGGCGGTGACCCGGTGCTGTTCCAGCACGTGTTCTGGTTCTTCGGTCACCCCGAGGTATACATCATCATCCTGCCGGCTTTCGGTGTGGTGTCTGAAGTTATCCCGACCTTCTCTCGCAAGCCGTTGTTCGGCTATGCGTCGATGGTTTACGCAACTGCGTCTATCGCCTTCCTGTCGTTTATCGTGTGGGCTCACCACATGTATACCGTTGGTCTGCCGATTGCGGGTGAGCTGTTCTTTATGTACGCCACCATGCTGATCGCCGTACCGACAGC
>JBFKEA010000165.1:0-5637 GCA_041619375.1 Spongiibacter sp.
CCGCGATTGCTGCTGTTAAAACCCGGCGAGCAGACACTGTCGACGACACCCCTGCGCGGCGCCAGTGCCAACGACTGGGAAGACATGGCCAGTTTTAGCGATGCCAGTGGCAGCTATTTACTGGTGGGCGACATTGGCGACAATTTCGCCCGCCGCCCGCTTGTCGATATTTACCTGCTACGCGAAGGCGGCAGTGTGACAGCGCCGAGCGCGCAGCTGCTTCGCCGCTATAGTCTGGTCTTCGACGGCGGCCCGCGGGATGTAGAAGGGCTAGCTGTCGACACCCAACAGCGCATGGTCTACTTGCTCAGCAAACGCGAGGCCCACCCCCAGCTCTACCGCTTTTCGCTCGACGCACTGCCCAACCAAACGATTGTGCTAACCGCGTTGGGGACAGTCACCAGCCTACCCAGTAAAGCCCGCCACCGCCCACAGCGCGAAGGAAGTATCAGTCTGCACTCACCCACCGGCCTCGACTTTGCCGCCGATGGCAGCGGCGCAGTCATCAGCACCCCAATCGAGAGCTACTACTTCCACCGCCAGCCGAATCAAAGCTGGCTGGCGGCATTAAACAGCGAGCCCAGCCCATTGCGGGCGCCCCTGCTGCGGCAAGCAGAGGCTATCGCCTTTAGCAGCGATGGCCAAACCATTCTGCTCGGCAGCGAGGGCCGACCAACACCCCTGCTGCGATTTAACACGCCGCGCCCCATGACAGCTGCCCCGGCCCGCACCGCCGAATAGTCGCTACCCGCAGGGCAAACGTCTTACACTGCGAACTGGCGAATGCGCCGCGATGCGACGTTCACCCACGCGCCTTGCGCAAAAAAATAACATGAGGCACAACCATGACTACGATCCCGCCAACCCTCGACACCTGGCACCGGCTGCTTAACAACCGCGACATCCACGGCCTGGAAACCCTGCTCGCCGACGACGCGGTATTTTACTCTCCCATTGTGCACCGCCCCCAACAGGGTAAAGCGCTGACCCTGATGTACTTGTCGGCCGCCTTTCAGGTATTGGTGAACGACAGCTTCCACTACGTACGCGAGGTGGTCGGTAAACAGGACGCGGTGCTGGAATTTGAAGTCGAGATCGATGGGGTTCGCGTCAACGGCGTCGACATGATCCACTGGAATGAGGCGGGAGAAATTAGCGAATTTAAGGTCATGCTGAGACCGTTAAAAGCCATTAATCTGATTCATCAAAAAATGGCCGAAATGCTGCAAGCCGGGCAACGCTAACGGGGCGTTGCCCGGCTTGCACGGGGCACTGAACTCCCCGCTGCATGCCGACCTTGGCGCCAGCTTAGGGCACGATGCAAAACAGGCTTATCACTACCGCGAAACCCGCAAACCATACTAGGCTGCGCACTGCGCCCCAGTTCATCAGGTAGCAAAAAGTATACAACACGCGAATACCCACGTAGGCCATGGCCAACAGGTTAAGCGTACCGGCTGCCGCGCCACCAAAATGGGCGATGATGACCGCCGCGGCAAACAGCGGAAAGCTTTCGAAGCTGTTGTTCATCGCCGCCACGGCGCGGGCGGGACGCCCCTCAAGCTGCGCCAGCCACTGGCGCGGATGATTGTTGTCGTAAGCCTTGCCTCCGACCTTGCCGCCCTTGGCCAACAGGCCTGTCAGTGGCGACATCATGCCCGCGATCAAAACACACCATAGTGCAATCGTCATAGTAATCCCCTAGGTATTGGTATTGGTTTTAATGATTGTATTGTGGGTATTGCCCTAGTCTTTCGACCCAGGTTTCAGCAGACAACGCAGCCAATTGAGGGTGCCATTTTTACCCAGCACCATGCGGTCCACCCCGTCGAAGAATTTTTCCAAGCCTTCCGGGTCGGCAAAAAAATCGGCGCGGGTTTTCATTGGCCTATCCGGGTCGAGCTGCTTGACCACTTTTGCCGGATTACCCGCAACCACAACATTCGCCGGTACATCTTTGGTCACTACCGCCGCCGCGGCCACTACGCTGTTCTCGCCAATCGTCACGCCCTTGAGCACCGTACTGTGATCGCCCAGCCAGACGTTATTAGCGATATGTACCGGCTTCACATCACTGCTGCGCGCCGTGCGATCGTAGATGTCGTGCCAGTCGCTGTCGGTGATATACACGCCGTTGGCCATCATCACGCTGTCGCCAATAATAATTTCATCACTGGCGGAAATACGGCTGCCCGGGCTAATCAACACATAGTCGCCAATGCGGATACGGCCCTGGCCCTGCTCGCGCCCCCAAACGCCAATTTTTACCCGCGCCTCCGGCTCGGCGATCACCGTCGCACAGCGACCAATCTCGATATTGGGCCCCGAGATGGAGATATACCAGGGTTTCATAAACGTGGGATAATCACCCAGGTGATCACAGGCCGGCCGCAAAAAATGCCGGGTGTACCACTGCCTGAAGCGCAGGTAGTTTTTTTTGACCCAATAGGGGCGCCGATCTTGACGCATAACTCGCCCGTGTCGTTGTTATTTAAGCCGCACAGTGTCGCAAGGCTGAGCCAGCGTAGCAATTCAAACAAGGTTACCAATTGATGAAAAAGAGCAGCGACGGCCAGGTGTCGCGGCGCATTGAAAGCAGCCAAAACGACATTCACCAGCGCCTTGCCGAAGTGGTAAGCAAGCACCTGCAGCACCCCTTCCGCAAACCTTACGCCGCTCACAACCAGCAAGCCTTTCAGCAAGCAGAGCAATGGCTAAATCAGCAGCGCAAGCCGCTTATTCTTGATTCCTTCTGCGGCGTTGGCGAAAGCACCTGGCAACTGGCCGAACGCTTTCCCGGGCACGCGATTATCGGCGTCGACAAATCTGCAGCTCGCCTCAATAAACACGCCGCCCACCGCGGCGAAGAGCGCGACAACTACCTGCTACTGCGCGCGGATGTCGACGACTTCTGGCGCCTCGCGGTCGAGGCCAACTGGCAGCCGGAGGCCCACTACTTGCTCTACCCCAACCCCTGGCCAAAACCCAGCCAGCTGAGTTACCGAGTACAGGGCTCGCCGCTGTTCCCCAGTGTCATCGCCCTGGGCGGGCGTATTGAGCTGCGTAGTAACTGGCCGGTCTATGTTCGCGAATTTGCCGCCGCACTGGAGATCGCCGGACGCAGCTCATCGGTCGAATCCTTTAGCAGCGATCACCCGCTCACCCCCTTTGAACGCAAATACCAGCGCGCCGGACAGCTATTGTGGCGCTGCGTCAGCACGATCAGCCACACTGCGGAGTAAGCAAGCGACTGTCACCCGAAAGGGCTTAGACGGTATACTCGCCAGTAATGAATACAAATGACCGCACTATGATTAAATCGGCGACCGACGACAAAGTTTGGCAGAGCATCCGCGCGGAAACCGCCGAGGAAGTTCAGCGCGAGCCCGTGCTGGCCAGCTTTCTGCACGCCACCATTTTAAACCACGACCGCCTAGAAGACGCGCTGAGCTTTCACCTCGCCCATATCCTGGACAGCCCCGCGGCGTCGGCGCTGCTGGTGCGCGAAGTAATTGACCAGGCCTTTGCCGCCGAGCCCTGCATTCGCCGCGCCCTGCGCGCCGACCTCTGCGCCGTACTGGAGCGCGACTCCGCCTGCAGCCGGCTGTCGGTACCGTTTTTGTACTTTAAGGGCTATCACGCGCTGCAGTCTTACCGCGTCGCTCACTGGTTGTGGCAACAGGGGCGCAGCTCACTGGCGCTGTTTTTCCAGAATCGCATCAGCTGTGAGTTCGGCGTGGACATTCACCCGGCCGCCAAAGTTGGTCACGGCGTGCTGATGGATCACGCCACGGGGATCGTGATCGGCGAGACCGCGGTGGTCGGCAACAATGTGTCGCTGATGCAGTCGGTGACCCTTGGCGGCACTGGCAAAGAACACGGCGACCGCCACCCGAAAGTGGCCGACGGCGTGTTGATCAGCGCTGGCGCCAAGATCCTGGGCAATATCCGCATCGGCGAAGGCTCGCATATCGCGGCGGGCAGCGTAGTGCTAAAAGAAGTCCCGCCACACAGTCTGGTCGCCGGCGTGCCCGCCAAGGTTATCGGCAAACCGGACAGCGATGCGCCGGCGCTGTCGATGAATCACAGCGCCTGCTGCGACGACTAAGCCGCCAGTGGCGCCCTAGCCGCAGTTTGGTCGAATGCCCTTGGCCCGCGCTTGCTGATACAAGGGCGCGGCTTTCTTCTGCTGGCGCTGTAATTCCTTGATACGACTCTGATGGGAGGGGTGAGTAGACATAAACTCCGGCGGCTGGCCATCCCCCGCCGCGCTCATATTCTTCCACAACTCGATACTGGCAGCGGGGTTAAAGCCTGAACGCGCCATAAGATCCACCCCCAACACATCGGCCTCGGACTCCTGGGCGCGGCCATAGGGCAGCACCAAACCGTACTGCGCGCCCAAGCCCAGCATACCCATGACCGCCGCCTTTTGCGGGCTGTCGCCCAGTAACACGGCCAACAACTGGGTACCGGTGCCGGTAACACTTTGCAGCGACATGCGCTCGGCGCTGTGCAGGGCTAGCACGTGGGCGACCTCGTGGCCCAGCACCGTGGCCAATTGATCGGCATTTTTGGCGACAGCAAAAATCCCGGTGTGTACGCCAATTTTCTTCCCCGGCAGCGCAAAGGCATTGGCCGACGGATCCTCAAATACCACTACCTCCCAGCTGCCGCGCCACTCCGCCGGCAACTGTGTGGTGATCGCATCGGCCACACAGCTCACATAGGCATTGGTTTTACCGTCGCGATTTACCGTCATTTTCTGCTTCATCTCGTCAAATGCCGCAATCCCCATCTGCGACATTTCGCCGTCGGAAAACAGCATCATTTGCCGACGACCGGTGGGCGATTGCACACAGGCAACAAGTGCCAGCAAAACACCGGCCGTAATAGCGACACGCAAAATTCTCATCCCTTCCCCCAAAAAGCAGCTTTGCACCGCAGTGTCTGATATTTTGAATATTATGGCATAGGCTAAGCGCTGGAGAGAAAACCGTGAGTAAAGTCTGCGACTGGTGCGGCGACGATCCACAGTACCGCCGCTATCACGACGAAGAGTGGGGCCGACCCTGCCGCGACGACCACAAATTATTTGAATTTTTAATTCTGGAATCGGCCCAGGCAGGGCTTAACTGGTTGACCATTTTACGCAAGCGCGAGGGCTATCGACGGCTGTTTGCCAATTTTTCCGCCGCGCAAGTGGCAAAGTTTGATGACGACGACGTCGAGCGCCTGATGGCAGACCCGGCCATTGTGCGCAATCGTATGAAGATCACCAGCGCGATCAATAATGCCCGCTGCTTTTTGCAGCTGCAGTGCGAACATGGCAGCTTTGCCGCGTATTTATGGGCCTTTGTCGACCACCGCGCCGTTCAGAATCAGTGGCGCAACCTCGGCGAGATACCGGCGACAACGGCGCTGTCGGACAGCATCAGCAAAGACATGAAAAAACGCGGCTTTCGGTTTTTTGGCAGTACCATCTGCTACGCCTACCTGCAGGCAATGGGGCTGGTCAACGATCACCTTGTCAGCTGCCCGGCATACCAGCAGTGTGCGCGCCGCAGCGAATGAGCGCCGAAGTGGCACTATCGCTGCCGCGCGGGGACTAATTAGCTATAACAGCGAGAATAGCGC
>JBFKEA010000166.1:0-5607 GCA_041619375.1 Spongiibacter sp.
AGCCGCCCCGGCGCAGCCCCACCGTCAGCGCCGCACCAATAGCACCGATAAAGCTGAGTACCGCTGTTCCCAACAACAAACTGGCCAGCAGCACACCAAAGCCGGCCGCAGGCAGCTGTAAAATCGTCGCCAGCAGCGGTGACAATAGGCTCAGTGGCAGGCCGCTCACCAGCCAATGCGCCAGAGTTTTAGCTAGCACTAGCGGGTATAGCGGCAGTGGGCTTAACAGTAGTTGCTCCAGTGTGGCGTCGTCGTAGTCACTGCGAAAAACGCCGTCACTGGCCATCATCGATGCCAGCAATGCCACCACCCAAATAATGCCCGGCGCCAGCACGGCAAGCTGCTGGCGCTCCGGCCCAATTCCCAGGGGAAACAAACTGCACACCATGACAAAGAACAGCAGCGGGTTGCTCCACTCACTGCCGCGACGCAGCGCACTCTGCAGGTCACGCCGCAGCACCACGGCCATCACCGAAAGCAGGCCAACTTGCCTCATTGCTCGCCCCCCAGCTCAACACGGCGTAGCGGCCTCGGTAGCTGCAGAGGATGGTGCGTGGTAAGTAATACCGCACCGCCGGCATCGGCAAATTCACAAATCCACTGTTCTATTTCCGCGACACCGCGCTGATCGATAGCGGTAAAAGGCTCATCCAACAGCCACAGCTGTGCATCACTGCAAAATAGTCGCGCCAAATTCACTCGGCGCTGCTGCCCTGCCGACAAGCTATAGCAAGGCTGTTGAGAAAACTCGCTCAGCCCAACTTTGTCTAAAGCCATGTCAATTTGCCGCTGGTCGGCACGCTGGCCGCGCATCGCGCAGCTCCAGCGTAAGTTTTCTACAGCATTAAGCTGCGACTTGATCGCGCTGCCGTGACCGAGGTACAAACTTTGCTGGCGAAATGCCGCGCGCTGCTTGGCGAGACTGGCACCGCGCCACAAAATCTCCCCTTCATAGCGCGTCGACAGCCCCGCCAGAATCCGCAGCAATGTCGTCTTGCCACTGCCATTGGGGCCGGCCAACTGCAGAATTTCGCCGACAGCTATCGTCATCGACAATTCCGCAAACAGCACTCGCTCATCGCGCTCACTGTAAAGCCGCTGTAATTGAAGAACCTGCGCCGACAAAACCCGCTCCCACACCGCTAGCGCCCCGCCAAGAGCAGAGGGCCATTCAAAACGCGGCCAAGTATATACGATTTAGCGGGCAAATCCGCGCCCGCAAGATCTGCGGGAGGGAGTCAGCGCTGCTTGCGTGAAGGTTCACGGAGCAACCAGCGCTCCATGTCCTGGGTAACTAGATCCAAATAGGCCAGCGCTTTGTTGAGCTTGTCACCGCCTTGCTCACGGCGAAAGCCCATCAGGCGGTTGCGCACCCACGCCAACTCACTGACCAAATCCGCTATTTGCGGCTCTCCGGCACGCGCTGCGGGGCTGTCTGCCGACAACGCCTTTGACTCAGCGGCAACCATACTTGCGCCTTGGGCAGGGCCATTATCCGCAGCGTCGGAATAGCCCTGCCCTGGCGCCCGACCTTTGCCATACAGGCTGTCGAGCAAATTCTCAAACTCGCGATCACTGATCTGTTCACTTCCCGCCGACGGAGCAGCTTCGGCTTGTTCGCCATCAAAAAACACCCCGAGCAACGACTCGCCAGCGCCGGCCTGCGGCACTTGCACCGGACGACTTTTGGCACTTTGCCCCGCGGCGCGCAGCAGACGCAAGCGCAAATCTTCTGGGATCGGCCGCACCGATTGGTGATTAATCAAGCGGTTAAGCATGGCTTCAATCGCACTGGTTGCACCGACAATCAGCGACACCAAGCTGGGACTCAAGGGCATACGACGGGTGCGCAGCCTGTCCATAACCCGCTCGCTGAGCCGAGAACACTCGGTCAGCTCAACAAGTTCCAACACCGCGGCACCACCATACAAGGTGTGAAAGCCCCGGTGAATATCATCCAATATCCGCTGGCCATCATAGCCGTATTGCAGCTCTTCCAACTGAGCAAACAGGCCCTGCACAATCTCTTCGGCCTCAGCCAAAAAAATCGCCAGGATTCCTTCATGTTCGTTTGCATCCACGTAATCAACTCTCTCTTGGTCTAGCGGCTCTGGGTTGGCCCACTGGCGGACAATATTCACACAACTGGTTAATTATCAACCAAACGACCCAGCAAGGCTGCCAGATCGGTCACAAAGGTCGGGATTGATCATGATATTCCGTGCAATCGCCGAAATATTTGCTGGATCTTGCTTTCCAGCATGGCGGCAGTGAAAGGCTTAACAATATAAGCATTGACCCCCGCCCGCGCCGCCTCAATGATTTTTTCACGCTGGGCATCGGCGGTGATCATCAACACCGGGATATGACAGAGACCGCGGTCTGCACGCATCGCCCTCAACAACTCCATGCCACTCATTTCGGGCATAAGCAAGTCGGTGATCACTAGGTCGAAACGCTGATTGTGCAGCATCGGCAGCGCCGACAAACCATCCTCAGCCTCGCTGATATTAGCGTAGCCCAAATCATTCAGCAGATTGCGAATCACCCTGCGCATGGTGGCAAAATCTTCTACCACTAAGATCCGCATATCGCGCAGCGCCGGCAGCTCAGTCGACGATGGCTCACTGGCGCCCTCATAACCCGAAAATGGATCGGGAGACTGTTCGTCACTCACTGGGCACCCCCCGCTCAACCGATACCGTCGCCGCCAACAGCGACTCGACAAAAAACTCTAAATGCCCCCCGGCCTGGCGCGGCAAGGGCCAGTCACAAATCTGCTCGGCGAGCTGCCTAAACGCCCGCGATGATGGAGAGCTGGGCGCATATTCGAGAACTGGCTGCTGCTTCTTAACCGCTTCTCGCAACAGTGGATCGAACGGTATCGCGCCGCTATAAAGCAGATTGACCGCCAGAAACTGCTCGCATACCGAGTTCAGCTTGGCCAACAGCTGCCGCCCCTCTTCGTCATTGGCCACCATATTGGCCAGTATACGGAAGCGGCGCCGGCCAAAATCACGGTTCAACAATTTGATCAGCGCATAGGCATCGGTCAACGACGAAGGCTCGTTACACAATACAAATAGTAACTCATGGCAGGCATTGGCAAAGGTCAACACCGAGTCCGCAATGCCCGCGGCGGTATCCACAATCAGCACATCCAGCTGACTGGCCAGTGCGCTGAACGCTCTGATCAAGCCCGCCTGTTCCAGCTCATTGAGTCGCGTCAGCCGCCTAGTACCGGATGACGCAGGAATAATACGCACCCCGGCAGGCCCGCTGAGCATGACCTCTTCGAGACTGCACTCCCCGTCCAGCACTTGCTCAATGTTGCGTTTTACCGGGAGCGACAACAGCACATCGACATTCGCTAAACCAAAGTCGGCATCGAGAATAGCCACGCGCTTACCCTGCTGCGCGAGGGCAACGGCGCAATTAATCGCCACATTGGTCTTACCGACCCCGCCCTTGCCACCCGTTACGGCAATCACCTGCACCGTCATCGCGACAACCTGTCAGGCGAGGGGTTTTGCGGATAGCGATAACTGCCGAAATAGCGCTGACGACTACCCAGTAACGATAAGCCGCAGCGAGCCATCTGGCGACGCAGGAGGCGCTCATGTCGAGCGCGGCAATCAACCACTAAAACCTGCTGCCCACGAGCCAAGTAGGGCTGACATTGTGCATATACCGGATTGCTCACCATCAGCCCCAACAGACCACCCAGCCAAGCGCCAAAAAACACCAAGGATAAGGGCAAACCGTAGAACATTACCACGCGTAACAATGGCGACCACTCATGAGCAAATGGCCACAGCGCCGTTAGCAGCAGTAACGACAAGGCCAGCGCCCAAAAAGCGCCGCGCCACAGCGCGCCCAGCAAATCACTGCGGGCCACATCACCCAATGGCGGCACTGCAGCGACTGAGCGCACTGGTCGGTTGGTGAGCAAACGCCAGCGCCAAATACCCGCAAGCGGCTCGCTGGCATACTGCATTGCAGCGTGTAAGCCGCTCTCATCAGCAGCGAGAAAGTACAGTTTTTTCATCGTCTTCTTCACACCGTGCAGCTCAACGCAAGGATTGCAGCCGCTCACTGGCGCTGACCACTTCGGTTAGGCGGATGCCGAGCTTATCTTCCACCACCACGACCTCACCGCGAGCAATCAACTGGCCGTTAACCAACACATCCAGCGGGTCACCCGCCTGACGATCCAGCTCTACCACGGCTCCTTGCTGTAGTTGCAAAAGATCGCGGATCGGCATTTCACGACCACCGACCTCCAGCGTTACCCGCACCGGAATATCCATCACCATATCGAGGTCCGGCGCCGCCGCCCGGCGCTCGCTCAACCGCGACTGAGCCAAGGCATCAGAGGCCCGAGAAGGCACACCCTCTTCAGACTCAATTTGTTTTCTGAGCATTTCCCGCTCACGGCGCAGATCATCGCCTTCAGTCATTCTCGGTCTCCCACGCCACAGGCGCGTCCTTTAATTTTAAGCGTCAACTGCCCCTGTTGAACATCCACACTGGCCTTGAGCAGCGGCAGTCCCGCAGCCCGAATTTCGGCCTGTTCACGGCGGCCCAAACTCAGCACATCGCCAACCTGCAGCGCCGCCACCTCAGCCAGGCTGAGTGTGGTATCGGCCAGAATACAGCGCGTTGGCAACGGTGTATCGAGCACCGCTCGCCGCATGGCGGATTGCCAGTGAGGGTCCGGAGCGCGGCTCTCTGCCAATTCACTTTTCGACAAACTCTCTCGCATTGGCTCCAGCATCGCCAACGGAAAACACATATGAAACTCCCCGCCGCCGCCTCCTTCGGTATCGAGCTGAAAACGGCACACCACAACCGTATCGGCAGCGCCAACGATATTGGCCAACGACGGGTTCAACTCTGTGCCAATAGGCTTGCAGCGCAGTGTCGCCAGCGGCTTACAGGCCTCTTCGAAGTCGCTGTGTGCCCGGCTTAATAACTTGCCCAGCAAGCGCCGCTCGGCGGGACTAAAGTCGCGACCATCAGGGGCCCCTTGCGCGGCAGCACCGCCAAAGAAAATTTCCACTAGGCGAAACACCAAGCGTGCATCAAATACCAGCATCGCCGTACCCTGCAACGGTTCGATGCGCATTAAATTAAGACTGGTTGGCAGGTAGAGCGAGTGCAGGTATTCGGCATAGGGCGAAAACTGTAGCTCCAACAAGCCGATATCGACATCCTGCCCTAGCACTTCGGCCAAACTAAAGCGAAAATGCTCGGCGAAACGCTTGCTGAGCTGTTCCAAGCCCGGCAGGCGGGCGGCCCGCGGCTGTCGCCGACTAGCGAGATCGAAACTCGCCACCGGCACCGCAGCTTCGCTGACAGGCGCGGCGCTGTCGTCCTGCACCGCAGCAAGCAGGGCATCAATCTCCGCCTGCGAAAGCAAATTCTTCACTGCCTCACTCCTTCGCCAATATTGGCGCCGACGCCACCGCTGTCAATATTTCGACACCCCGTCACAGCCACGCACCCAGGGCCGCCATAGTCTCACTCAACGCTTGGCGCGCCGGCGCCAAGACACGCTCCGCAGCGCCGATATCACCGTGTTTGGCGCAGTCTTCCAGCTCTTTG
>JBFKEA010000167.1:0-5595 GCA_041619375.1 Spongiibacter sp.
ACAGCGGCGGATGCCAGTGTGTTGGAGCAGCAGCTGGGAATGTATTTGCGCCGCATTACCGGCGAGCACTGATTATTGCAGTGACAGTCGTCGCAGTTGTTCCAGTGCCAGTTTTAGCGCTTGTATTTCCTGGTTTAGCTGTGCCTGTTGTAGTGCCGACTGGTCGGCGCGGCGCTGGGTTTCTTCCAGCATAATGCGCGACTCCAAGGCATAGCCCAAGGCGGTAAACAACAGGCTTTGGTCGTTTTGGCGGCCGTTGTGCAAGACGTTGAGCTGATCGAGGCTGCGGGTGGCCAGTGCCGTATTGGCGCGGGGGTTGTCTTTATTTAAGTACAGCAGGGTGAGGTAGCTCAGTGCCTGCTGGCGCAGCCAAGTCTTATTGCGCGGCTCGTTAGCGATCTCTTTGAGCTGGTCTTCGGCAACGTAAAAGTGGCCCTTGTGCACAAAACCAATGGCAGTTTGAAGCTGCTCTTCCAGCTGCTGGTCCTGCGCGGCCTGCTCGTCTACCAGCGGTGCCGGGCGATTGACCTCAGGAGTGGAGCTGCAGGCGCTGATAAGCAGGCTGAGGCAGAGTGTGCAGAGGCTTAATTTGCGCGCTAACAAGGTCTTTCTTCCGCTGTCTGCTAGTGAAAAGGCGACCCGGAGGGTCGCCTACTGGTGTTACTCGTCGAGAAAACTGCGTAGGTGATCTGAGCGCGTTGGATGACGCAGCTTGCGCAGGGCTTTGGCCTCGATTTGACGGATCCGCTCGCGGGTGACGTCGAACTGCTTGCCGACTTCTTCCAGCGTGTGGTCGGTATTCATATCGATACCAAAACGCATCCGTAAAACTTTGGCTTCGCGTGCGGTCAGGCCGGCCAGAACATCCTTGGTTGCCTCGCGGAGGCCTTCGCCGGTTGCCGAGTCCACTGGTGAGGAAATGGTGGTGTCTTCGATGAAGTCGCCCAAGTGTGAATCTTCGTCGTCGCCAATCGGCGTCTCCATGGAGATGGGCTCTTTGGCGATTTTTAGCACCTTGCGCACTTTGTCTTCCGGCATTTCCATGCGTTCACCGAGTTCTTCAGGGCTGGGTTCACGGCCCATTTCCTGAAGCATTTGGCGGGAAATACGGTTGAGTTTATTGATCGTTTCGATCATGTGCACCGGGATACGGATAGTGCGCGCCTGGTCGGCGATCGAGCGGGTGATTGCCTGGCGAATCCACCATGTGGCATAGGTGGAGAACTTGTAGCCGCGACGGTATTCGAACTTGTCGACGGCCTTCATCAGGCCGATGTTACCCTCTTGAATAAGGTCCAGGAACTGCAGGCCTCGGTTGGTGTACTTTTTGGCGATCGAGATGACCAGGCGCAGGTTGGCCTAGACCATCTCCTTCTTGGCGCGGCGGGCACGGGCTTCGCCGATGGAGATGCGGCGATTGATTTCTTTGATGTCGGAAATGGTCAGGTCTTGGCGCTGCTCGATCACCGCAATGCGCTGTTGAATGCGCAGCAGGGCGGGCTTGTAATCAGCCAGGGCAGGGTGCTTTTCGATGTGCTCGTCTACCCACTCGGCATTGGCCTCGTTGCCTTGGAAACTGCGGATAAATTCCTTGCGGTCCATGCCAACATTTTTCACGCAGATCAGCATGAATTCTTTTTCCAGCGCGCGGATAGAGCTCAGGGTGGTGCGCACTTCTTCAATCAGCGGGTCGAACATCGACGGCGTCAATTTGAAGAATTTGAATAACTCGCCCAATGCTGCCAGTTCTTTCGCGGTCTGCTTGCTGTAGCGACCGTGCTTGGCGATGCTTTTGTCGACTTTGTCCTGCTGTTTTTGCAGGGCAGTAAAGCGCAGCCGCGCTTCCTCGGGGTCGGGGCCAGAGCTGGTTTCTTCGTCGTCATCGCTGGATTCGGCTGCAGCAGCAGCCTGTGCTTGCGGTGAGGGCACATTGTCGGCGGGATCGAGGTAGCCGCTCATGATGTCGCCCAGGCGGCGCTCTTCGGCAACTACTTTGTCGTACTCGGTCAATACGCTGGGTACGATGCCGGGATAATAGGCCAGCGCGGCCATGACGTCGCGAATGCCTTCTTCGATGCGCTTGGCGATGACAATCTCGCCTTCGCGCGTCAGCAGCTCAACGGTGCCCATCTCGCGCATATACATACGCACTGGGTCGGTGGTGCGGCCGGTTTCGGTTTCCACTGCGGCCAGCGCGGCAGCGGCTTCGGCTGCGGCGATGTCGTCAGAGGAGTCGCCGCCGGTCATGATCAGCGTGTCTTCATCGGGGGCATGCTCAAAGACTTGGATGCCCATGTCGTTGATCATCTGGATGATTTCTTCGACCTGATCCGGATCGGAGATGTCCTCCGGCAGGTGATCATTAACCTCGGAATAGGTCAGGTATCCCTGCTCCTTGCCTTTGGCAATGAGTTGTTTGAGGCGCGATTGATGAGTTGAATCATTCATTCTTGCAATTTACTCGTAGGTGCAGGTGGAAAAACAGCCGCGTATTGTACCCTAGGCGGATGCTGTCCGGCCAGTAAAAACGGGCGCGACCACCAATTGCACGCGCCGTTAGCGTCGGTGTTTGCTGGCGAGTAGTTGTTGGATGTGCTTAAGCTTAGACTTTGTCTCTTCGCTAAGTTCAGCGTAGTTGCCCTGCTGGTCTTTGTCGACTTGTTCGCCCTCGCGCAAATCTTGCAGTTGGGTGGTGATATGTTGTTCCTGCTGGCGTCTTTCAAAGTAGCTCAGGGTGTCAAAAAATGCATTTTTCGCGACCTCATCATCGAGGCTGGGGCCCAGTAGTTCTATGGTTTTCAGTGCCTCGGTGAGCAGCAGGTACTGCGGTTGGTCGTGCCAGTGCCCGAGCAGCATGGCGGTCGAGGATTCCGGCCGTTTTTGCAGCAGTGTCAGGATCTCGTTCAACAGGTTTAGCGTGGCTGATGGTGGCGCGGTTTTTATCGCATTGGCGGCGCTGGCGATGCTGTTGGGGGCGTAGAGTAGCATCGCCAGAGCGAACAGTGCTGGATCGCGCTTGTTTGCCGGCAGTCGGCCGAGCAATTTTTCGCTGTCGCCAGCCGGGCGGGCTTTGCGGGCGACAGGTTGACTGTCTTGGCTTGCGGGAGCGCTGTCCTCGTCGCGCTGTTGCAGTTTGTCTAGCGCCGCTCGGCTGAGGCCGCTGCGTTTGGCTAGCTCGTCGAGCATCAGCTCGCGAAAGACGCCCTGTGGGAGCAGGGCCAGCATCGGGCTGGCCAGTTTGGCGAGTCGGGCGCGGCCCTCCATGGTGTCGGGGTCGGCGCGATCGTGGAAAGAGGTGAAAAAGTGCTCTTCCAGTGGCGCGGCGCGGGCGATCAGGGCTTCAAAGCCGGGGCCGCCAACGCGGCGCACGGTGTCGTCGGGGTCTTCGCCCTCAGCGAGGAATAAAAAGCGGATGCGGCGGCCGTCTTCCATGGTCGGCAGGGCATTTTCCAGTGCGCGGTCGGCGGCGCGGCGGCCGGCTTCATCGCCATCGAAGCAGAACACCACTTCGCTGCAATAGCGAAAGGCGGTGCGCAGGTGGTCGCTGTTGCTGGCCGTGCCCAATGTGGCCACCGCACAGCGAATGCCGTGTTGAGCAAGGGCGACGACATCCATGTAGCCTTCGACGATGATGACCCTTTCCAGTTGGCGGTTGTGTTGGCGCGCTTCATAGAGGCCATAGAGTTCGCGGCCTTTGTGGAAGATGTCCGTTTCGGGAGAGTTGAGGTACTTGGGTTTGTCGTCGCCGAGTACGCGGCCGCCAAATGCGACAACACGGCCGCGATTGTCGCGGATCGGAAACATGATGCGGTCGCGAAAGCGGTCGTAAATTTTGTCGCTGTCTTCTTTCTCGACCAGCATGCCGGCGTCAAGCAGTTGCTGGCGCGCTTCATCATTGCTGCCGAAGCCTTTGAGTACATTGTCCCAGCCGGGTGGTGCGAAACCGATGCCGAAGTCGCGGGCGATCTGGCCGCTGAGGCCGCGACCTTTTAGGTAGTCGACGGCGCGCTGCGCCTGGGGATGTTGTCGCAGCTGCTGCTGGTAATAGCTGGTCAGCTGCTCCATAACGTCGTAAATGGTTTTGCGGCGCTGCTGGCGCTGGGCCTGTTGCGGGCTGAGCTCCTCGCGGGGAACTTCCAAACCGGCGCTGTGCGCCAGACTGTCGATGGCCGCGGGAAAGTCCTGGCGGTCGTAGTCCATCAGAAAGCCGATGGCGTTGCCGGCAGCGCCGCAGCCAAAACAGTAGTAGAACTGCTTGTCTTGGTTGACGCTGAAGGAAGGGGTCTTTTCTTCGTGAAAGGGGCAGCGGGCGCTGTAGTTGCGGCCGGTTTTTTTCAGCGAGACGCGGCGGTTAATAACGTCGACAATGTCCACCCGCGATAGCAGGTCGTCGATAAAGCTTTGCGGGATGCGTCCTTTAGCGGCCACGTTATTAATTCCGAGTGTCGGAACGCAGAGCGTAGCAGGCGCTGGGCCCGCTCGCCAAGCGGTGGGCTATTGGCTCAGGCGTTGTTTGATTTTGCGGCTGACGGCGCCCATATCGGCACGCCCTTGGGCGGCCGGCTTCACCAGCGCGACAACTTGTCCCATGGCCTTGATCGAATCTGCGCCGCTGTCGGCAATGGCCTTGTCGATCAGGGCGTCCAGCTCGGCGTCGCTGAGCGGGGTCGGCATAAACTCTTGGATTACGCCCATTTCAAACCGTTCTTGAGCGGCCAGCTCTTCGCGTCCGGCGTCTTCGTATTGACTGATGGAGTCGCGGCGCTGTTTGCACATTTTGTCGAGAATGGCGAGCCCGCGGGCGTCGTTGATGTCAATGCGCTCATCGACTTCAATGCGTTTGAACTCGGCCAGAATAAGTCGGATGGTGCCCAGGCGGTCTTTTTCCTTGGCGCGCATAGCGGTCTTCATGGCGTCGGTCAGGGATTGCTTGAGGCTCATCTGGTCTATTCCTTACTGTGCGCGGGCGCTGAAAATATAACAGGCACAAAAACGGGCGGCTACTAGCCGCCCATTCGCGATAACGCTTGCAGAACTGCAGCTAGGCGCCGGGGCGCATAGCGTTGCCCGCTTAGTAGAGGCGTTGCTGCTTTTTAACTTCGCGAGAGACTTTCTTCGCGTGGCGTTTAACAGCTGCTGCAGCCTGGCGCTTGCGAACTGAAGTCGGCTTCTCGTAGAACTCGCGACGGCGAACTTCTGCAAGTACACCGGCTTTTTCGCAAGAGCGCTTGAAGCGGCGCAGAGCGATATCAAAGGGCTCGTTTTCTTTGATCTTGACTGAAGGCATTCGTTAAACCTGTTCTGATGAAATTTGGCAATGAATTCTTTATAGGCCACCGAGTTGTACAAGGCGGCACTCCAAGGGCGCAGAATTCTAAACGCTGTATCGTGAAATTGCAAAGTAAAAAGCGGCTTATCTGGTGCCATCGTGCCGAAATCAGTATTATGCGCGCTCAAATTACTGAGTGAATGGGCCGATTTTGCGGGTATTGGGACTGGAAAGCTCCTGTGACGAGACGGGAGTAGCGATCTACGACAGCGAGCGCGGCCTGCTGGCTGATGCCCTGTACAGTCAGATCGCCCTGCACGCGGAGT
>JBFKEA010000168.1:0-5578 GCA_041619375.1 Spongiibacter sp.
CGACCAGTTAGAGCAACACAAAATTCGCACGGCCAATGGCACTGTTGTGCCACTCGAAAGCGTGGCGGAGCTGGAGTTTGTTCGCTCACTGAAAGAAATACGCCACATTGACGGTCTGCTGGCCACCACCGTCACCGCCGAGATTGCCGAGGGTTTCAATCCGGCCGCGGTCACCCAGGCCATCTTACAGAACGACGCGACGCGCTGGAGTCAACTCTACCCCGGCAGCAGAGTTCGCCGCGAAGGCCAGCAGCAGCAACAGCAGACCTTTGTCGCGCAGTTACTGCAAATGAGCCTGCTAGCACTGGTGCTGATCTACGGCCTGTTCGCCATTGTTTTTCGCTCCTACTGGCAGCCGCTGCTGGTGCTCTCCGCCATCCCCTTTGGCCTGATGGGCGCGATCATCGGCCATATTTTATTCGACCGTGAAGTCAGTATGTTTTCGATACTCGGCGTGGTGGCTGTGGCCGGCGTGGTGGTCAACGACAATTTGGTAATGCTCGACCGCATCAATAGCCTGCTCGATCGCGGCATGGCGATCTCCGAGGCGATTGTCCAAGGCGCCTGCGATCGCTTCCGCCCGATATTGCTAACCTCGCTAACCACTTTTACCGGGATGATGCCAATCATGCTCGAAAGCAGCATCCAGGCGCGTTTTCTGATACCCATGGTGCTGTCACTGGCCTTTGGTGTGTTGCTAGCCAGCACCGTCACCCTGCTGTTTGTGCCGGCGCTCAGCGCCAGCCTGTTTGAATTGAGCCAGCGGCTGCGCCCGACCAGCCGTGAGGCCATTGCCGAAGAAGTGAAATTGGAGTTAAAAAGTGCTGCGGAATTAGACGCCAGCTAGCTTGCGGACATCGACAAAGCGACCGGCAATAGCCGCGGCCGCAGCCATCGCCGGACTGAGCAGGTGGCTGCGGCCCCGATAGCCCTGGCGGCCCTCGAAATTGCGGTTAGAGGTCGACGCGCAGCGTTCGCCGGGGCCGAGGTAGTCAGGGTTCATCGCATTGCACATTGAGCAACCGGCATCGCGCCACTCGAAGCCTGCAGCCGTAAACAGCTTGTCCAGCCCCTCGCGCTCGGCCTGGGCTTTTACCAGACCCGAACCCGGCACCACCAGGGCGCGCTTAAGCTGCGGCGATACCCGCCGACCGGCGACCACCTGAGCGGCGGCGCGCAGATCTTCGATACGGGCATTGGTACAGGAGCCGATAAACACCTGGTCGAGCGTCAATTCCGCCAGCGACTGTCCTTCAGTCAGCCCCATATAGGCCATGGCCTGACGCCACTCTTCGCGCTGCCCCGGCGAGCGGGCCTCGTTCAGCAGCGGCACGCGACTGCCGACAGCAATCACCTGCTCGGGCTTGGTGCCCCAGGTGATCTGCGGCGCCACCTCGGCGGCGTCGACATGTAGCTGGCGATCGAAATGCGCGCCGGCATCGCTGCGCAATTGCTGCCAGTGGCGGCGCGCCAGCTGCCAATCGGCGCCACGCGGCGCATACGGACGACCACAGACATAGTCTTCTGTTTTCTGATCATAGGCCACCAGACCGGTGCGAGCGCCGGCCTCAATGCTCATATTGCACAGCGTAAAGCGGCCCTCCATGCTCAGTTTTTCGACCGCTTCGCCGGCGTATTCAATGGCATAGCCGGCGCCGCCGGCACTGCCCAGCTGAGCAATAATATGCAGCGCCAAATCCTTGGCCGTGCAGCCGGGGGGCAGCTCACCGTCGACCAGTACCTGTAAATTCTTTGACTTTTTCTGCAACAAACACTGACTGGCCAACACGTGCTCCAGTTCAGAGCTGCCGATACCCTGAGCCAAGCAAGCTAGGGCGCCGTGGGTAGAGGTATGGGAGTCGCCGCAAACCATGGTCATGCCGGGCAAAATAATACCCTGCTCTGGCCCCACAACATGGACAATACCCTGGCGGGGGTCGCTCAATGCAAATTCCCGGATGCCCCACTGACGGCAGTTTGCACTGAGGGTTTCCACCTGACTGCGAGCAATAACATCACTAAAGCCGTCGAGCCCGGCGGCGCGGTCAGTGGTCGGCACTTGGTGGTCGGCCACGGCAAAACTGCTCGCCGGCCGCCACACCGTCCTACCGGCCTGCTGCAGGCCACTGAAGGCCTGGGCGGAAGTGACCTCGTGTAACAGCAGACGGTCGATATAGATCAACGCATTGCCATCGCCGCGCTGACTGACAATATGGCTCTGCCACAGCTTGTCGTAGAGGGTGAGCGGCGCGGCGCTCATTGCTGGGCCGACCAGCAATCCATAATGGCCCAGGGCGAGGCGCTCCATACCGCCGGGTGGGACGACAGCTGCGCGAGCACCGCCTCAAAAAACTGAATGCGGTGCGGCTGGCCAAGTAGCCAGGGGTGAATATTCAGCGCCAAAATGCGCCCGCCCGACTGCTCGGCCTCGGCCAGAAGATACTCGGCGGCATCGCTCACTTGCTCCGTCCAGCTGGCCTCGGAATGCTGATTGTTAACAATGACAAAGCGGTCTTCAATCTCATTGCTCAGCGGCATGGCAATCAAGTCGCCGGCGCGAGTGGCAAAGCGATAGGGCATATCGTCGTTTACCCAATCGGCAAAATAGCTCAGGCCCTGTTCGGCGAGCAGGTCGGGGGTATTCTGCGACTCGCTGCGCACCGGCGACAGCCAGCCGCGGACTTGCTGGCCGCTCAGTTCGCTCAGGGTGCCCACCGCCTCGGCAATCAGCTCGCGCTCCTCGGTCTCATCCTGGCCGCCGTAGTGCAGGGCATCCATATGCACGCCGTGACCCAGCAATTCATCGCCGCGCTCACGCAGCAAGCCGGCGAGGTAGGGCGTGCGCTGCAGCAACCGCGAATTGACCGCAAAGCTGGCGGTCACACGGTATTTGTCCAGCGCCTTCAGAATGCGGAACAGTCCAACGCGGTTGCCGTAGTCGCGCAGCGAATAGTGGCGCAAATCCGGGTAGGGCATGGTCATGCCACCGGGCACCGCAAAGGGCACGCCGCGCTGATTCAAGGGGTAGTGCTGCAGACAGACATTCACCCACAACGCCAAAGACTTACCCTCAGGCCAGGCAACAGGCTTGCGATCGGCGAGCATCGACCAATCGTAGCGCTGGTGATCCATGCCATAGCTGCGCTCCGGGTAGTGCAGATAATCGTCAGGCAAACTCATTTCAGGCACCCTCCTGCAGTGCGGCAATGGCGGCGATACTGCCGTCCAAATAATGCTCGCGGTAATACTCGGCAATCTCCCGGCCGGTGGTCACCCAGACATCGCTGTGGCCGGTGATATATTCCAGCGCCTCCTCAAAGGCCCTCATCCGGTGGGGGCAACTGACCTGATAGTTGTGGGTGGGAATGCACATGACCGTGCCACTGTCCTCACCCTCGGCATAGAGCCGGTCGAAGCAGTCCTTGAGCTGCTGACCATAGCGCCGCGGCTCAATTTTATTGACCACATAGGCGATGGTGTCATTCATCTCCAGCGAGTAAGGCACCGACACAAAGCGCTTGCCCGAGCGGGTGTGGATGGGCGTCGGCTGATCGTCGTGAAACAGATCGCAGGTGTAAAAACCCGCGTCGTCGCCAAACAGCTCACTAGCGACCTCGGCAAAGGCATCGATGGTGTGATCGGAGTGAGACAGCGCCGGCGCCAGATAACCGGCGCACTTCTGACCGGTGTGGCGATAAATCGTTTCGATGGAATCGCGGATCATCGCCCGCTCCTGGGCTTCAGACATGCCGTAGGTATAACGGGTGTTATAAATGCCGTGGCTGAAAAACTCCCAATCGCGCTCCACGCACTGGCTGATAATTTCCGGGTGGTGTTCGCACAGCGCCGTGGACAGCGAGATCGAGCCGCGCACCCCGTACTTGTCGAGCAGCGCCATCTGGCGCTGGTGACCGACGCGGTTGCCGTAGTCGCGGATACTGTAACCGGCTACCGCGGGCGCCGCCTGCGGCCAGGGCTTGCGCTGCGGATTGGGCGGCGGGTTCAGCTCGTAGAACTCGATGTTTGGCGCCACCCAAAAAGCCAGCTTGGCACCGTTAGGCCAGCGGATTTTCGGCCGCTGCAAATAGGGCCAGTAGTCGTAATAACCGGGATCCTCTTTCACCGCTCTCCCCCTGTTTACTATTTTTTCTGCTTCGCGAGCCAGTCAAATACCTCGCGCACATCGACAACATCGGCGTACTTCAATGACAGGTCCGTTAAATTGGCAAAGTGATAGCTCTCGTGTTTATCGGCCACACATTCCTCGGGCACGATGGTGCGGTAACCCCGCGACAACGAGTCCACCGCGGTGGCGCGAATGCAGCCCGAGGTCGAGCCACCGGTCAGCACCACCGTGTCGACCCGGTGCCAGACGCACAGCGACTGCAACTGGGTTTCGAAAAACGCCGAGGGCATTTTTTTCAGATAGATCACATCGTTGACGTGATCGATTTCCAGGCGCTCGTCAAACTGCGCGCGGTCGCTGTCGAATTTAATATTCTGCAGGCTGTCCGGAGTATCGGTACGCGTCCCCCAAATACCGGCATCGGCCGCCGATTCCATATAGGCAACATGGGTCCACACCACCGGCCAGCCCTGGGCGCGAAACGCCTTGGCCAGCTCGTTGATGTACTCCAGCTGTCGGGGGTCGGTTTCATAGGCGGTTTTATACAGGTCGGTACGGGTATAGGCCTTTTGCGGATCGATATTCACCAGTATTGCCTTGCGGCCGAAACCAAAGCGCTTGCGCGCCGGGTTGGCCTTTACCTCGGCGTAAATTTCTCGCGCGGTTTTATTGCTAGTTTCCATATAACCCCCTGAATATGCCACTCGCTAATCATAGTAGCCCGGACCCCAGACGCCCGAGTGCCGACCCTACAAACGGTTCGCGTCAATCTGCCGCTTCAGCCAGCGGCTGGCGTGACCGCCCTCGCAATTGCCGGTCAGTTCGCCGGCCAAGTCGGCGGCCGCCACCAGGCCGCGCAGGTCCAAACCCGTGTCGTAACCCATTTGGCTGAGCATCAGCGCTACATCCTCGGTCGCCACATTGCCAGTGGCACCCGGCGCAAAGGGACAGCCGCCCAAGCCGCCAATGGAGGCGTCAAATTTACGAATGCCCTTCTCCACGGCCGCGTAGACGTTGGCCACCCCCATACCGCGGGTGTCGTGGAAGTGACAGCTCAACTTGTCCGCCGGGCACACCGCCAACAGGGCGTCGAGCAAGCTGGCCACCGCCGCCGGCGACGCCGCGCCGATGGTATCAGCCAGGACAATTTCACTGGCGCCGGCGTCAAGCAGCTGACCGGCCAAAGCAACCACCTGCTCGGTGGTAATAATGCCCTCAAAGGGACATTCCCAGGCGGTCGCCAAATAGACCTGGGTGCGAATACCGTCGGCGCGCCCCAGCTTTTCGCCAGTAACACGTTCCTGCCCTTTGGCCCGAGTGTCTGCTTGACCGCCGCGGCCAAGATATCCACGCCTTTGAGCATTTCCTGGCGTGCCTGCTGTGAAAACGCCAATTGCTTTGCAGCCATCTTCATTACCTCCTGAAAAGCCACGAACTACTGTTCGAATACGC
>JBFKEA010000169.1:0-5575 GCA_041619375.1 Spongiibacter sp.
CGCAGGACAATGGCCGGACGCAAATTAACTTCGCCATCCTCCTCGAGAACACCGATATTCATGCCAGTGGTGTTTTCCACCACCACCACCGGCGGTTGAAAGCGCGGCCGCCGAATAAACTTAATTTGCCAGCCAAAGTTCTCAATGCGGCGCAAAGAGATACGCTGCATGTCAGTCAGCAATTCGGACAAATTAGTCGGCACAGCTTCAACGCCAACGCGCTTTTCCTGAATCATCACGGCTCTCCCCAAAAAAAAGCGGTACCTGATATAGCAACACTAGTAGAGCCGTACCGTCACCACCACTGAGGATTCACCCTATTGACTTTGCGGCTAAGCTGTATTGGTTAGAGATTTTCCTCGGCAAAGGCCGCCAGCCGCGATCGCTCGATACCGCCGACGTGCATAATGCCGGCGTGAGCAAAGTGCTTACTCTTTTCAACTAGGTAAGTGAGCCCTGAGGTCAGCGGCGAAATGTATTTGTTGTCGATCTGCGCCAAATTTCCCAGCACCACGATCTTCGAGTTGACCCCCACCCGGGTAATAATCGACTTCAACTGAAACTGCGTAAGCCCCTGCGCTTCGTCAATGACGATATAGGCGTTATTGAACGAGCGGCCGCGCATGAAGTTCAGCGACTTGAATTGGATATTGGCCTTGTCTTTCACATACTCAATACTGCTGAACGGCGACTCATCAGTGCCGTGCAGCACTTCCAAGTTATCGTCAAAGGCCGCCAGCCAGGGCGCCATTTTCTCTTCTTCAGTGCCCGGTAAAAAGCCAATATCTTCGGCGATCGGCGGCGTGGAGCGCGCCACAATCAGCTTGTCATAACGACGATCTTCCAATATTGCGTGCAGACCATAGGCCAACGCGATCAGCGTTTTCCCGGAACCAGCCGGACCGGTCAGCACCGTCATATCAATATCCGACTGGGCAACCAAAAAGAACGCCATCGCCTGTTCAATATTGCGCGGCGTCAAGCCCCAAAGGCTCTGGTGCATCAACTGCTCTCGGCACAAGTCCAGCAGTTCCACCCGGTCCTCGTCGACCGCCCGAACCCAGCCCACAAAGTCACTGTCGTCGTAGATAAATTGATTGACATGGGCGCGCGGCAGCACATTGCGACTGAGTACATGCACGGTCTGCCCGCCCTCACGCAAGGTGTCCACGCTGTCCACCCGATCCCAAAAGCGGCCGGGCGAATACTCATAACCCTTGGCCATATATTGAATATCATCGAGCACCCGGTCGCGGCGGTAGTCCTCAACATTTTCCAGTCCCGAGCCCTTAGCCTTGAGGCGCATATTGATGTCTTTGGTGACCAGGCAGACATAGGCATCGGGGTTTTTCAGCTGCAGATGCAGGGCGACATTGATAATACGGTTATCGTTGGCCTGCTGTTGACTGCCGTCGAGATAGGGCGCCGCCGTGTCGTGGCTGATTAACTGATCGGGGAAGATCGCCAGCGTGCCGCTGCGGTCCTGCTCGCGCGCCACCGGGATTTCTACACCCTCCTGTATCTGTTTTGGATTGGCCTTGAACAAAATCTTGTCGATGGCGTTGATCGCGATGCGCGCCTCGCGACTGACATCCTTGTCGCGCCGGTCCTTGATGTGATCCAACTCTTCAAGCACCGTCATTGGCACCACCACCCGATGTTCATGAAAAGCATTCAGCGCCATGGGGTCGTGCAGCAGTACATTGGTATCCAAAACGAAGATTTTTTCCATTAGAGACCCTCTACAGACAAGAAAAGACAGCAGGACGAGCGCACATGCGGCAAAAACCGCAGGGGAGAACAGAAAAACAACAGGTATCGACTGAGGAGAAATTGCGGCGCAGTGGCCACCGCCGTGTTACGGAGAAGGGGGGAGAATATTGCCAGCCCGAGGGCTGCATCGCGATGGGGCAAACGGCTGCTCCACAAAAGATATGCTGAGTTGATTATTGGAAGGCATTGACGCGATGTCAACTAAATCCGCACAGGGTACAGCGCGAGACGCGGCGGCGGTTTTCAGCTACCCTATCGCCCCTTTCCCGGACCGCAAGCCAAGGTACACCGTCACCATGCTAGATAAAAGCGCCCTGCAGCAGCTGCGCCAGCTGAAAACCGACATCATCGAAAGCAAAGACCAGGGCGAAGGAGAAGTGCGTGGCAGCCAGCGCCGCTTCGGCTTTGTGCGCCTAGATGATGGTCGCGACGTTTTCCTGCCGCCCGATGCCATGCTGCGCGTCTTCCCCGGCGATCGCGTCAAAGTCAATGTCCTGACCGATGACAAGGGCAAGTTCAAGGGCGAGCTTGAAAAGCTGATCGACAGCCCGCTGAGCACCTTCACCGGACGCTATGTGGTGCGCGGCCAGGGCCACTTTGTCGAACCCGACCTGCCGCGCTTCAACAAACTGCTGTTTATCCCGCCCTCGGAGCGCAAAAAGGCCCAGCCCGGTGACTACCTGCACTGCAAGGTACAGCGCCACCCCTGGAAAGACGGCAAGTCCCAGGTGAAGTTGCTGAGCAAGATCGGCAGCCCTGAAGACGCCGGCGTGGAAGGCAAGTACACCCTGTGCAAATTTGAGCTGCCCTTTGGCTGGCCCGCCGAGCAAGCACTGCAGGACAGCCGCGCCGAAAAGCGCCGCGACCTGCGCGAGCTGGGCTTTGTCACCATCGACTCGGCCGACACCCGCGATATCGACGACGCCCTGTACGCACAAAGCAACGACGACGGCTGGCTGTTGCAAGTCGCCGTCGCCGACCCCGGCGCCTATATTCCCGCCGACAGCGAACTGGACAAAGCCGCCCGCCAGCGCGCTAGCACCGCCTACCTGCCGGGCTTTGTACAGCCGATGCTGCCGGAAGGTATCAGCCAGCAGGCCTGCTCACTGGTCGCCGGCGAAGACCGCGCCGCACTGCTGTGCAGCATGCAGATCAGCCGCGCCGGCGAGATTGACAGTATTGAGTTTTCCGAAGTCCTCATTCGCTCGCAGGCCAAACTGAGCTACAGCGATGTCGCCGCTCATTTGGCCGGTGAGCAGACGCTGCCGTTTGTCTGCCTGGACGCGCTGAAAAGCGCCGCCGATGCTCTCCGCCAGTGGCGCGATGAGCACAGCCTGATTATGCCCGAACAAGCCGACTTCCACTTGAACCTCGACGAACAGGGCCGCATAGCCAGCATTGAGCGCCAGGACCGCAACGACGCCCACCGCCTGGTTGAAGAGTGTATGCTGGCCGCCAATCGCAGCGCCGCACTGTGGCTCAGCGAACAGCGCGGCAGCGGCCGCGCCCTGTACAACAGCCACGCCGGCTTTCGCGAAGAGCGACTGGACAGCATCGCCAAACTGATCGAACAGGCCCTGCCCGAACACAGCGGCGCCGACGTCAGCCAGCTGGACAACTACCGCAAGGTACTGCGCGCCGCCAGCCACAGCGATAGCGCGCTGCCACTGCGCAGTATCATGGCGAGAATGCTACAGCCCGGCGAGCTGAGCGCCGAGCCGCGCCCCCACTTCGGCCTCGGCTTGGAGCGCTACAGCACCTTTACCTCACCGCTGCGCAAATACAGCGACCTGTTAGTACAGCGCTGTATTCGCGCCTGCCTCGATGGCGCAGACGGCGGCAGTCTCGACGACGCCAGCATTGCCACCCTGCAAGAACAATTGCGCAAAGTTCGCCAGGCCAGTCGACAGATGGAGCAGTGGCTGCAGTACCAGTACCTGGCCAAGCAGGACGCCGAGCAGCACTACCAGGGGCATATCGCCCACCTCAACGGCGGCGGCTTTACCGTAGAACTGGACGACAGCGGCATCAGCGGATTTGTCGAAGCGCGCTCCATCCCCGAAAAACTCAGCTTCGATGCCGACACCCTGCGGCTTTACAACGACCAGCAGAGCTATCAGTTGGAAAAACCGGTCACTGTGAAAGTGGCGGAAGTCGACCCCTTCCAGCGCAAACTGCTGTTTACGCTGGTATAGACCGAGCCTAAAACTCCGCGTGCCGTGGCACGCGGGGAAAGGGAATGGCATCGCGGATATTGTCCATGCCGGTGATGTAGTTCAGCAGGCGCTCAAACCCCAGTCCGAAGCCGGCGTGGGGCACCGTGCCGTAGCGCCGCAGATCGCGATACCAATCCAGCCCCTCAAGCCCCTGCGCCGCCATACGCTGATCCAGCACCTCGAGGCGCTCTTCGCGCTGACTGCCGCCAATGATCTCGCCGATACCCGGCGCCAATACGTCCATCGCCGCGACGGTTTTTTCGTCGTCATTCAGGCGCATGTAGAACGCCTTAATATCCTTGGGGTAATTGCTAACAATCAACGGGCCGCCGACATATTGCTCGCACAGATAGCGCTCGTGCTCGGACTGTAAATCCAGCCCCCAGGCAACGGGGTAATCAAAGGACTGCTTCGCCGACGCCAACACCTTGATAGCCTCGCTGTAATCCAGCCGGGCAAACTCCTGCTGCGACACCGCCTGCAAGCGCTCAATTACCGTGTTGTCGATAAACTGATTGAAAAAGGCCAAGTCGTCTTCACAATGCTCCAAAACCTGGCTGAGCAAGTAACGCAGAAAGTCCTCGGCCAACGCCGCGTCGTCTGCCAAGTCCGCAAAAGCAATTTCGGGCTCCACCATCCAAAACTCCGCCAGGTGGCGGCTGGTGTTGGAATTTTCGGCGCGAAACGTCGGCCCGAAAGTGTAGACCTTGCTCATCGCCAGGCAGTAGGCCTCGGCATTGAGCTGACCCGACACCGTCAAAAACGCCTCGCGACCAAAAAAGTCCTCATTAAAATCCACCCCGCCGGCGGCATTGCGCGGCAAATTGGCCAAATCCAGGGTGCTGACGCGGAACATTTCGCCCGCGCCCTCACAGTCGCTGGCGGTGATTAGCGGGGTGTTGATCCACTGGAAATCTCGCTCAAAAAAGTAGCGGTGCACAGCGTTGGCCAGCACCGTGCGCACCCGCGTAATCGCGCCAAAGGTATTGGTGCGCGGCCGCAGATGCGCAACACTGCGCAGGTACTCAAAACTGTGGCGCTTTTTGGCAATGGGGTAGCTATCCGGGTCATCGACCCAACCGTACACCTCCAGTTGCTCAGCCTGAATTTCCACGCTCTGGCCCTTGCCCTGCGAGGCAACCAGCTTGCCGCATACCCGCAGCGAACAACCAGCCGTCAAGCGCAGTACCTCGGACTGATAATTTTCCAACTCTCCCGGCACCACCACTTGCATTGCCGCCTGCGCGGAACCGTCGTGCACCGTCAAAAAGGAAAAACCGCCCTTGGAGTCCCGGCGGCTGCGCAGCCAGCCGCGAACTTCCACCGTTTCGCCGGCCGCCTGCGCTCCACCCAGCAGCGCCTTAATCGATGACACCCGCATCTCTCCTCCAAAACTTGTTACTAAGGGCGCGACTTGGCCGTCATCACCCGCAAATACCGATAATAATTGGCTATTGTGCATCAAGCAGCTTTTTCCTGTAAGACGCAAACGCTACAGTTAAGCCACTGCCACTCAGGACGATTTCCATGCACGCCGAAAACCTGGTCGCCCACCGCGGCTGGCGACAACACTTTCCGGAAAACAC
>JBFKEA010000170.1:0-5574 GCA_041619375.1 Spongiibacter sp.
CGACGCCACACAATGTCGCCATGCAGCTGGTGCCAGAGTTGCTGGCGGCGGGTACCCGGGTGATTGATTTGTCGGCGGATTTCCGTATTCGCGATGCGGCGCTGTGGTCGAAGTGGTACAACGAGGAGCACGCCTGTGCTGAGCTACTGGAAGAGGCGGTATACGGCCTGCCGGAAGTCAATCGCGAGGCGATTGCGTCGGCGCGACTGATCGCCTGTCCGGGCTGCTATCCAACCGCGGTTGAGCTGGGTTTTATGCCCTTGCTGGAGCAGAAGTTGGTTGACGATCAGCGGCTGATCGCCAGTGCAGCCTCCGGGGTTAGCGGCGCCGGCCGTCAGGCCAAGGTCGACACTCTGTTTGCAGAATTGGATGGCAGTTTTAAAGCCTACGGCGTGGCCGGGCATCGCCATTTGCCGGAAATCGAACAGGAGCTGTCGGTCGCCGCGGGCAAGCCGGTGCAGCTGACCTTTACGCCGCATTTGCTGCCGCAGGTGCGTGGCATTCACGCGACGCTGTACTCGGAACTGCTCGACCCTGCCGTCGGTCTCGATGAGCTGCAGTTTATATTTGAGAAGCGCTATGCGGACGCGCCCTTTGTTGACGTTATGCCGTTGGGCAGTATGCCGCAGACGCGCACCGTGCGCGGCGTCAATACCTGTCGTATCGCCCTGCATCGCCCGCAGAACCGCAATACGGTTGTGGTGTTGTCGGTGATCGACAATCTGGTGAAGGGCGCATCGGGCCAGGCCATACAGAATATGAACCTGATGTTTGGTTTGGATGAGCGCGCGGGCCTGGACGGTATTGCGCTGTTGCCATAGTGCGGGCCGCGTAATTCTTGACTGTTTTGCTCGGATAAGAGGATAATTGCAGTCTGCCCAATGGGTAAAGCAGTGAGGTTAAGTATGTCAGCAGTTGAGGAATTTACGCCGTCGGTCTTGCAATTGACCGAGCAGGCCGTCGCCAAGGTAAAGAGCCTGATGGAGAGTGAGGCCAATGAGGACCTCAAGCTGCGGGTGTTTGTTACCGGTGGGGGTTGCTCGGGTTTTCAGTACGGCTTCACCTTTGATGAGCTGGCCGAAGAGGACGACACCCTGGTTGAGAAAGACGGGGTTGTGGTCTTGGTTGACCCGCTGAGCTACCAGTATATTGAAGGCGCTCAGCTGGATTATACCGAGGGCCTTGAGGGCTCGCGCTTTGTTGTTAGCAATCCTAATGCCAGCACGACCTGCGGCTGCGGCTCGTCCTTCTCGATCTGATTAGTGACCGCCGGCGCCCTCGGCGGTCATTTCCCCCTTCGATCTTATTATTCTCGTGTTTTTGTCATTGCTCCCAGCGGCGCGCTGGCGCTGCGGGGTTTATGCGCTTGTAGGAACCGCGCACTGTAGCGGCAGCTTAGGCCGGGTATATGCCGCCCAGCACGCGCGGCCCGCTGGCGCCGGTGACGGCGGCGACATTGCCGGGCAGCTGGTCGAGAGTCTGTTGGGCCAGCCAGGCAAAGGCGGCGGCCTCGACCCAGTTGGGGTCTATGCCTAGACGGGCGCTGCTGCTGACTTGGCTGTCGGGCAGCAGGGTGGCGATTCGCTTGACCAGTCTGCGGTTGGCCGCGCCGCCGCCGCAAATGAAAACTTCCGGTGCGATGACTGGCTCGCGGTTAATGGCATCGCACAGGCTGCGCGCGGTCAGCTCCAGCAAGCAGGCCTGGATGTCCTGCGGGGCCAGCCCGGCAAACCGCGCGAGGGTGGCGTCGAGACTGGCTAGCGCAAAATGCTCGCGGCCGGTGCTCTTTGGCGGCGCTTGTTGATAGTAGGGGTCGGCGAGTAGGGCATCGAGCAGTTCGGCGTTGATATTGCCGCTTGCGGCCCAGTCGCCATTGCGGTCGTAGCGCAGTGCTCGGCAACGCTGGATCCAGCTGTCCATCAAGACATTGCCGGGCCCGGTGTCAAAGCCGCTGACCTTGCCGCTGCGGTGCAAAACGCTGATGTTGGCCATGCCACCGATATTGGCGACCACGCGGTCGTGGCCCGGCGCGGCAAAAACTGCGGCGTGAAAGGCGGGCACCAATGGCGCGCCCTGGCCGCCGGCGGCAATATCGCGGCGGCGAAAATCCGCGACCGTGGTGATGCCGGTGAGCTCGGCAATGGTATTGGGGTCGCCTATCTGCAGGGTGAAGGCATTGCTGCTAATGCGTTGATTGTCGCGAGGGCGGTGGCGTATGGTCTGCCCGTGGCTGCCGATGGCGGTGATGTCGGCGGCTCGCAGACTCTGGGTTTTTAGAAAATCGTTGACCGCGTCAGCGAGATTGATGGCCAGTTGCCGGTCGGCAGGGCCGAGGCGATCTATTTCATCATTGCCACTGTTGCATAGTGCCATCAGCTGGTTGCGGAGGTCGTCGGCCAGTGGGTATTCGGCTGCTGCCAGCAATTGGATTTCGGGCGTGGTGGTCAGCAGCGCAACGTCAATCGCGTCGAGGCTGGTGCCGCACATCAGGCCTATATATAGAGGGCGCGTCACTAGCCTTCGCTACTACTGCTGTAATTTCTCTGCGCGGCATAGGTGCGCAGCTGCAGTTGCAGGCCGCTAATTTGGTTTTGGAACTCGGGCATATCTTCCTGCTTCACTCGTGTTGGCGGCGGCAGCTTGTCGACGATGGTGGCGGGGTTGCGATGCACGCCGTTCATCAGAAATTCGTAGTGCAGGTGGGGGCCGGTGGCGTAGCCTGTCGAGCCTACCCAGCCGATGGTTTCCCGCTGGCGCACTCGCTCGCCGCGCGACACCGCGCGTTTGTGCAGGTGTAGGTATTTGGTGACATAGGCCTCGCCGTGCTTGATAAACACATAGTTGCCATTGCCGCGTGAGTAACCGGCTTCCAGTACCCGGCCGTCACCGGCGGCGTAGACCGGCGTGCCACGCGGGGCGGCGTAGTCGACCCCGCGATGGGGGCGCACAGTTTTAAACACCGGGTGCAGGCGCTTGGGGTCAAAGCGCGAGCTGATCCGGGTGAAGTCGAGGGGCGCGCGCAGGAAAGCCTTGCGCATACTCTCGCCGCTCTCGGAGAAATAGTCGATCTCCCCGTCCTTGTTCACGTAGCGGTAGGCCTGGAAAGAATCGCCGCGGTTGAAGTACTGCGCGGCGAGAATTTGGCCGCTGCCTAGGTGCTCGCCGTTGAGGTAGAGCTCTTCGTAAATCACGATGAAGTAATCGTTTTTGCGCACGTCGTAGACAAAGTCGAGCACGCCGCCAAAGATATTGGCCAATTCCATAATAATGCTTTGGCTCACGCCGGCGTCTTGGGCGGCTTTATACAGCGAGCTGGTAATAGTCGCGCTGGCTACCCGCTGTCGTACTTCGGGAGTCTTGCTGACTTCGGTGGTGCTAAAGCCGGTCACGCCGCGTTCGTAGACAAGGCTGTTGAGCTTGTCGATCTGCAGGCTCATGGCCTGCAGCTTGCCCTGCTCATTGATTTGGAAGCCTAGTTTTTGTCCGGGGCGGATTTTGTTAAATGCCTTGGTTTTTTTGGCTGTGCTGACTAGCTCGTGCAGGTCTTGGGGGGTTAATTGCGCGCGGCCAAAAATACTCGACAGTGAGTCGCCGGCTTGTACCTGTATCTCCAGCCACTCCTGTTCTGGCTCAATCAGTGCCGCGGCGTCGCTGTCTTGGGGGATCGGGCTGGTCGGAGTCAGTTCCAGGTCCAGCGGGATAGCGGTGCGTCTGGCCTCGGCATTTTCGCCGGGCAGCATTAGTAGCGACACGCCCAGTGCGATCAGCGTCGATGCGGCAATCGCAAGGTGGCGACGGGGGAAGCGAGGGCTCTCCCGGAAGGCTGCGTGTCGCTTGGGACGGGCGTCAAACATCTTGATGTCCGGTGTTATTAGTTGGCGAACTTTTGAGCATTATAACAAAAGCTTACTATGGCAGAAGCCGTATTTGCCGAAAGTTAATGTGCTTTCTAGCTTTTTCTGGGCGGACGGTTTGGCGGGCCGCGTTTCATTTTTGTGGGGCTTGTTGTATCTTGCTCGGCGCCAGGCAGTCCCTGCCGTTCGCGCCGATACAGCATCTGTGATCGGGTATGACAGACAAAAGTAAATTAAGGTTCATTTGATATGACAAGGCTCAATTCCGGCTTACTGGCTGACTTGGAGGCGCGCGGTTTGGTTGCGCAGATGACCGGCGAGCACGGATTGTCAGAGTATCTGGCTGAGGCGCCGCGCACCCTGTATTGCGGTTTTGATCCGACCGCCGACAGTCTGCATATCGGCCACCTGGTGCCGCTGCTCGCGCTAAAGCGATTTCAAGACGCCGGTCATAAGCCCATTGCCTTGGTTGGCGGTGCGACGGGGTTAATCGGAGACCCGAGTTTTAAAGCGCAGGAGCGCCAGCTCAATACGCCCGATGTGGTGGCGACCTGGGTCGATAGATTGAGGGCGCAGATTTCTCGCTTTGTTAGCTTTGATTGTGGCGATAACGCGGCTGAGATGGCCAATAACCTCGATTGGTTTGGGCCGATGACCGCGCTGGAGTTCTTGCGCGATATTGGTAAGCACTTCTCGGTCAATAGCATGATTGCCAAGGAGTCGGTCAAGCAGCGTATAGATAGAGAGGGATCCGGTATCTCTTTTACCGAGTTCAGTTACTCTTTGCTGCAGGCTTTGGATTTTGCTGAGTTGCATAAGCGCCACGGCTGCAGTCTGCAGTTGGGTGGCTCGGATCAGTGGGGGAATATCACCGCCGGCATCGATTTGACCCGGCGCATGCATGGCGCCTCGGTGCACGGTATGACGATGCCTCTGGTCACCAAGGCCGATGGCACCAAGTTCGGCAAGACTGAATCGGGTGCGATCTGGTTGGATGCGGAGAAAACCTCACCCTATGCCTTCTATCAGTTCTGGATGGGCACGGCAGATGCCGATGTGTATAAATTCCTGCGCTACTTTACTTTTTTGAGTGTGGAGCGGATTGCGCAAATAGAAGACGAGGATCGCGAGGCCGGTGGTCGTCCCCAGGCGCAAAAGGTATTGGCTGAAGAAATGACCGCGCTGATTCACGGCGACGAGGGTTTGGCGGCCGCCCAGCGCATCACCGATGCGCTGTTCTCCGGCGAGCTGGGCGATCTTTCGCGCCAAGACCTTGAGCAGTTGCGTCTCGATGGCTTGCCGTCGGCGGAAATATCGCGGGCTGATTTGGAGGGTAAGCCACTGACTCAGTTGTTGGCCGATGTCGGTATGGCTGCCGGCAAGCAGGTAAAGGATGCCTTGGGTCGAAATGCGGTGTGGGTGAACTCTTCGGCGGTGGGTTTGGCCGATAATATGAGTGCGCCGCAGGTGTTTGCTGTGGAAGATGCTCTGGCGGAGAAGTACTACGTGGTTCGCTTGGGTAAGAAGAAGTACCAGATGCTGGTGGTTTGTTGAACGACTTGCCGGTGTTTTGAGCGCTTTCTGGTTGGTGTTTGATCGATTGAAATGTTTTTATGATTTCTTTCAAAAAGCGTGTTGACTCTGTGTCGGGCGTCTCTATAATGCGCCTCCTCGCTTAGGGAGACAGGGCTTTCAGTCAGTAGCTGAAGGGTTTGTTGAA
>JBFKEA010000171.1:0-5565 GCA_041619375.1 Spongiibacter sp.
ATAACTGTTGTTGCACTGCGAAATCTCGTAGCGCTCGCCCTGATAGTCCACTGCGGCAAAGGGGCTGCCGGTGGCGACAATCGCCTGACCATCCGTCCACTGCAGTATCTGCTCGGGCCGCGCTTCCACATGGCGGGAGGGATTGCTCAGCGGCAATACGATCGGCTGGGCACAGCGACTATGCAGCTGGCGAATCACCTCTTCAGTAAACAAGCCCGGCTTGCCCGATACGCCGATCAACACACCGACATCGACGTTGCTCACCACATCTAACAAGCTGGGGTAGTCGCCAGCACCACAGCGCCACTGTGAATACACCGCTGCCGGCTGCGCCAGCGCCGCCTGAAAATCCAGCAAGCCGTCCATACCCTGGCTCACCAGGCCAAAGCGGTCGACCATATACAGCTGCGAGCGCGCCTGGGCGTCGCTGAGCCCCTCTTCTACCATCGCGCGAATCAGCTGTTCGGCAATTCCACAGCCCGCTGAGCCGGCGCCCACAAACACAATATTCTGATCGCGCAGGCGCTCGCCTTTGCGTTTACAGGCTGACAGTACGGTACCCAGAGTCACCGCCGCCGTGCCCTGAATGTCGTCATTAAAACAACACACACTGTCTTTGTGGCGCTGCAAAATCGGCATGGCATTGGGTTGGGCAAAATCTTCAAATTGTATTAATACGCCCGGCCAGCGCCGCTGCGCGGCCTCGATGAACTGATCGACAAAGGCGTCGTATTCCTCGCGACCAATGCGCGGGTGGCGCATGCCCATATACATGGGGTCGTCGAGCAGGGTTTGGTTATTGGTGCCCACATCCAGCACCACCGGCAAGGTGTAAGCCGGGCTGATGCCACCACAGGCGGTGTACAGCGACAGCTTGCCGATAGGGATACCCATCCCGCCAACGCCCTGATCGCCCAGCCCCAGTACCCGCTCACCATCGGTCACCACCAGTACCTTAACGCGGTCCTTACTGACGCTGTGCAGAATGTCGTCCATGTAGTCGCGATCTTCATAGGACACAAATATGCCCCGCGCACTGCGGTAGATATCGGAGAAATGTTCGCAGGCCTCACCGACCGTGGGCGTGTAGATAATCGGCAGCATCTCTTCGAGATGGTCGTTGAGGAGGCGGTAAAACAGGGTTTCGTTATTGTCCTGCACGGCGCGCAGATAAATATGCTTATTGATCGGCTCATCAAAACTGCTGTACTGCTGATAAGCGCGATCAACCTGCTCGTCGATATTCTCGTAGCGCGGTGGCAACAGCCCCATCAGATTAAAACTGCGACGCTCCTGCTCGGTGAATGCAGACCCCTTATTCAACAGCGGGGTCTCCAGCAATAGCGGGCCAGCGTAGGCAATATACAGGGGTTTGTCGGAATTCATGGAGCACTCTTCTCACGGGGGTATAGGGAGGACAGGGCGCACATTCTACATATGAATAGCGCCAATCACAAAATAAATAACCAAGGCTGTCGGGCCTAAGCGGCGCATGGTAGCAAAGTCTTCCGCGTTCAGCAGCGACCACCAAGGCGCCACGCACCTTGCAGTGCAATCTGCCAAAGCCAGCAACAGAATCACACAAAACCTATATATTTCAATTGGTTAAAAAAGGCATAGAGATTGCAGAGAGAGTTTCTATAAAAGTTAGCTGCGAGGAAATTCAGGCATGAGAGATTATAAAAACCACCCCAGCCCGCGAGAATCCGCAAGGGTCATGCTGGTGGATGACACGCCCAGTGAACTTTACCGTATGGAGGCCCTACTCAAGGGCTTTGGCTTTGATACCATCAGCTGCAGCGAGCCCAGTGACGCCCTGCAAATACTACTGGTCGAACATATCGACATCGTACTGTGTGACTGGCAAATGCCCGGCATGAATGGCCTGCAGCTCTGCCAGACGATAAGCCGCAGCCCGGCGATGGGCGAGCCCTATTTCATTATGCTGACCGGCCGCCGCGACCGCGCCGACATTATTGCCGCCATGGATGCCGGCGCCGACGACTTTCTCAGTAAGCCCGCCGCCAGCGAGGAATTGCGCGCCAGATTGCAAGCCGGCCTGCGGCGCCTGGATCGCGAACGCGCGCTGATCAATCGCCGCACTTCAATTAACTACGTCTAACAAATAAACGGCCAGCGCCTCGCGCTCCTTTTCCACCAACGGAAACTGCGGCATTGGCGGGGTGGGGCTGACAAAAAAATCTGCCAACTCAGCCGCCCGGTAGCGCGATGCCAAGTCCTGTAGCCGCCGGCCGCTGTCGCCCTCGTGGCAGGCCGCGCACTGGTAGCGCTGGTAAAGAGCGCGCCCCTGCCTGCTCAGTTGCTCTATCTCTGCATCCTGATAGGCGGCCAGCGCCTCACTGGGAGCCAGCAATGCCGGCGGCTGACTCGACTCGACAACGCTGCCAGCTCCGTCACCCTCGCGAATAAGGTAGACACGCCCCGCGTAGTCATCAGACACGTAGATACCGCCGTCGGCGGCCTCGATCACATCCACCGGCCGCCCCACCAACAATCGCGACCGCAAAAATCCACTGAGGAAATCGCGCTCAACAATACGGCCGTCGGCCTGCCAATGCAGCGACACGACCTTATAACCATCTGGCTCACTGCGATTCCAGGAGCCGTGCAAGGCCACCAGCGCGGCGCGCTCATACGCTTTGCCCTGATGGCGTAAAAAGCGAATCCCCAACGGCGCATTATGGGCGCGAAAGGCGTGCACTGGCGGCCGGTTTTCCGGCAGCTCGGGCGGCAGTTTGTCACCGAAATCCGGATCGAGGCGATCGCTATTCATATAGGGCCAGCCGTAAAAGCCGCCGCGCTCAATACGGTTCAACTCACAGGGCGGGAAATCATCACCTAACAGATCGCGGCCATTGTCGGTGGCATACATAGCACCGTCCCAAGGCGCCCAGTCAAAGCCGACGCTATTGCGCAGCCCGCGGGCGACAATTTCCAAGCCGCTGCCATCCGCGCGCAACCGCATCATGGTAGCGCGCTGCGGATCTTGCTCCTCACAGACATTGCAGCTCGACCCCGAGCTGAGGTACAGCCAGCCATCAGGGCCAAAAGCGAGGGATTTTGTCGAGTGATTACCGCTATCGCCCAGGCCCTCGACAATTCGCTGGTAGCTGCCAGCCGTTGTGCCGCTGACTTCATCAAAGGCGATTTTGCCCACCGCATCCGACTCGGCGATATACAGCCAGCCGTCGCGCAGTGCCAAGCCCTGCGGGCGGTTTAAATTTGCCAGCAAACTGCGGCGCCCATCGGCGCGACCGTCACCATCGGCATCGCGAGACAGCAACAGCACCTCACCGCTGCGCGGCCGGCTCACCAATATATCGCCCGCCGCTGTGCCCGCCATCATTCGCACATTGCCCAGCTCATCGGCGTAGACCTGCAAGTGATAACCCGCTGGCAACTGCAAGGTCTGGGCGACCTCTGCCGAGGAGGGTTTGCTATAGCCAATCGCGGCGTGCAGCAGCGCCCGAGACGCCGCAGCCATACCCGGCGGACCAAACTGCACCAGTAAAAATGGCGCGGCTAACAACAGTGAACCGCACAGCAGCACACCAACTAGGCTAAATTTAACAATGCGTTTCAATATGGCGGTCCTTGTAGTAGACGAGACAACGGCAGTGTCAGGCCGACTGCCGCGCCAACGACGCCTCCACCAAGTCCTGCAGCTCGCGCAAGACCACGGTAAAGACAGACAGATCCTGACTCGCCGCCGCGCGCAGACTGCTAATGGTATTTTGATAGCGCGTTACCCTGGCACCATTGGCTTGCTGCCAGTGGCTGACAATGTCGTCCAAGCCCGCCGACGACGGCTCGGGCTGGCAGAGCAAGCCGATACTCAACTGGCGCAGCAGCGCCTCCAGACTATCAACATAGGACTCCCGCGCCAAATCCTGCCAGCGTCCCTCAGGCTGCCAGGCGATTAAGCACTGCAGCGCCCAGTCCATCTGCAGCTCATCGAGCAGGGCAAACATCAGCTCACTAAACCGCGCCGGCGGGCAGCCAATTTCCAGAGCGGCATCCACGCAGCCGGGCAACATAAAATAGGCATCAAAAGAGGCAATATTAATAGCTAGGGTCTCGGGCACACCGGCCTCACACCAGCGCTCGCGCAGTGCGACAAACTCCTCTGCCCAGCCATTGCGTTGCAACGCCCACAAGCCGGGCATCAACTCGCGAAACGCCGGCCGCATATGGGCAATAAGCTGAGCGGGCTGCAGCGCGTGTTTATTGCGTAAAAACCACCGGGTACTGCGCCGTCCCAGGCGCATAATCTGATGAAACAGCTCGTATTGCAGTTCGGTGACAACAATATAGTCGAGGCGCTCTACCTCTCTCCACAGCCGATCGAGCTCAAACAACTCGACGATAGTGACGTAGGCACGCGCGGTGTCGGCAGCACTGGCCCCAAGCGACAGGTCCTGGCGCAGCGAATAACTAAAGCCCATGGTATTGACCATTTCATTGGCCAGCTGGGTGGCGATAATTTCGCGGCTCAGGCGATGGCCGCGAATCTGCGCGCTATAGCATTCTCGAAGGCGCTGGGGGAAGGCGCCATAGACCCTTTCCTCCAGCCAAGGATCTTCTGCCGCACCGACTTCCAGTAACTTTTCCTTCAACTCAACCTTCGCATAAGAAACTAACAGCGACAGCTCGGGCCGCGTCCAACTGCGCCCCTCGCTGTGCAGTTCGTGAATGGTTTCATTGTCCGGCAAGAACTCCAGCTCACGGCTCAGTGCCCCGCTCTCCTCCAGATGCTCCAAAAACCGCAGGTAATCGTGATGATGCTTGTCGCGCTTAAAGCGGGCCAGACTGATCGCCAGGGTCTGCCGATAATTATTGTGCAGCACCAAGGCAGCGACGTCGTCGGTCATATCGGCCAGCAGCTGATTGCGCTGCTTGGTAGTGAGATCCTCGGATTCCAACTGGGAGTTGAGCAGAATTTTAATATTCACCTCGTGATCGGAACAGTCGACCCCCGCGGCATTATCAATAAAATCGGTATTACAGATACCGCCATTGCGGCAATACTCCAGACGCCCCAACTGACTGAGTCCGAGATTGCCACCCTCGCCAAACACCCGGCAGCGCAGATCGCGACCATTGACCCTCAGGCCGTCGTTACTGCGATCACCGACATCAGCGTGACTCTCTTCAGCCGCTTTAACATAGGTGCCTATCCCGCCATTCCAAATCAAATCGACGTCGACCTGCAGCAATTTGCGGATCAGCGCATTGGGCGCCAATACCTCCTCGCCGACGGCAATCATCTCGCGCAGCTGGGGCGACAGGGGAATCTGTTTAGCGCTGCGTGAAAACACCCCGCCCCCGGCCGATAGCAGTTCGCTGTTGTAGTCGGCCCAGCTCGAGCGCGGTCGCTCGAACAGGCGCTTGCGCTCTTGCCAAGCGATCTCGGGGTCAGGGTCGGGGTCGATAAAAATATGCAAATGATTAAAGGCCGCGCGCAGCTTCAGGGTTTTGGATAGCAGCATGCCGTTGCCAAAGACATCGCCCCCCATATCGCCGATGCCGACCACTGAAATCTCA
>JBFKEA010000172.1:0-5550 GCA_041619375.1 Spongiibacter sp.
CAAAATCGAGGTAATACGCTCGCCCTCGCCCAGCGGCAGCAGGTTCACCATCGGCCGGCCGCGAGAATTGCGGCCCGCCACCGGGATTTGGTAAACCTTGAGCCAATAGACCTTGCCAATATTACTGAAGCAGAGAATCGTATCGTGGGTATTGGCCACCAACAGGTGCTCAACAAAGTCTTCTTCTTTTACCGCCGTTGCCGATTTACCCATACCACCGCGGCGCTGGGCAGCGTAGGTATCCAGCGGTTGCGACTTGGCATAACCGCCGTGGGAAATCGTCACCACACGGTCTTCTTCCGGAATCAGGTCTTCGTGGCTTAAATCCAGTTGCGAGGCCACAATTTCACTGCGACGCTCATCACCAAAATCGGCAACCACCTGCTGCAACTCACCGCGAATGACGTCCAGCAGCACTTGCGGGTCCGCGAGAATACTCAGGTATTCGGCGATTTCAGCCAATTTATCCTGATACTCCGACAGCAGTTTTTCGTGCTCCAGACCGGTAAGCTTCTGCAAACGCAACTCAAGAATGGCCTGGACCTGTGCCGGCGACAGCCAGTAATTGCCATCGCGCACGCCGTACTGAGCTTCCAGATCATCGGGGCGGCAGGCATCTTCGCCGGCGCGCTCAAGCATCGCACTCACTTCGCCCAATGCCCAGCCGCGCGAAATCAGATTGTCCTTCGCTTCTTGCGTGGTCGACGACGCCTTGATGGTGGCAATGACCTCATCGATATTAGAAATGGCTACCGCCAGGCCTTCCAACACATGACCGCGCTCGCGGGCCTTGCGCAACAAGTAGACCGTGCGCCGCGTGACCACCTCGCGACGGTGGCGAACAAAGTATTCCAGCAGCTCTTTCAAATTGAGTATGCGCGGCTGCTTGTCGACCAGCGCAACAATATTGATACCGAATACATTTTGCAGTTGGGTCTGAGCGTAGAGGTTGTTCAGCACCACCTCGCCACTCTCACCGCGCTTCATCTCTATTACCACGCGCAGGCCGTCTTTGTCAGACTCGTCGCGCAGCTCGGCAATACCCTCGATCTTCTTGTCTTTGACCAGTTCGGCGATCTTCTCGATCAACCGCGCCTTGTTCACCTGATAGGGCAGCTCGGTGATGATAATGGTGTCTTTATTGGTCTTTTCATTGCTGATGACCTCGGCCCGCGAGCGCACATAAATGCGGCCTCGACCGGTGCGGTAGGCCTCAACAATGCCGGCGCGGCCGTTGATAATCGCCGCCGTGGGGAAGTCGGGGCCGGGAATAAATTCCATCAGCTCGTCGATGGTAATATCGGGGTTGTCCAACAAAGCCAGACAGCCGCTAACCACCTCGGTGAGGTTGTGCGGCGGAATATTGGTCGCCATACCCACCGCAATACCGGAGGAGCCATTGACCAAGAGGCTGGGAACCTTGGTGGGCAGCACAGCGGGAATCTGCTCAGTGCCGTCGTAGTTGGGCACCCAGTCAACCGTCTCTTTATCGAGGTCGGCCAGCATCTCATGGGAGATCTTCTGCATGCGGATTTCGGTATAACGCATTGCCGCCGCGTTATCGCCGTCGATCGAACCGAAGTTGCCCTGACCGTCAACCAGCATATAGCGCATTGAGAAAGGCTGGGCCATACGAACAATCGTATCGTAAACCGCGGAGTCGCCGTGGGGGTGATATTTACCAATTACGTCACCCACCACACGGGCAGACTTCTTGTAGGCCTTGTTCCAGTCGTTGTTCAGCTCGCTCATGGCGAACAACACCCGGCGGTGAACCGGCTTCAGTCCGTCACGCACATCGGGCAGCGCCCGACCGACGATGACACTCATCGCATAATCGAGGTAGGACTGTTTTAGCTCATCCTCAATGTTTACCGGCAGAATTTCATTTGCATTGTCAGCCATGAATAGCAAGCATCCTTATTGTCTGCGACCCCCGAACCGCGGCATCGCCGCCCGGAGCGCGTTTTTACTGCCCTCCCACCCCACCCAACACGGCGGCGGCAAAGCGGGAAACAAAGCGACGATATTAGCATATTCCAGCGCCGCATAGACAGCGCAGAAAGGCCGAAAATCAGCGCCTTATCGCCACAACTCCCCCCGGGAACGGGTATACTTGCCACTTTGCTACCAGGAATACCGCAAGCTATGAACCCCGCCGCCGCCGACCGCTTTGACACCGTCATCTCAGCCCGCTGGATTCTGCCGATGACCGAGGGCTGTCCTGTTCTGGAAGACCACGCACTGGCGATACGCGACGGTATCATCTGCGCCATCGTGCCCACGGCGCAGGCAAGCCAACTGGCCGCCGGCGAGGTATTAAACCTCGGCGAGCAGCTGCTGATGCCCGGACTGATTAACGCCCACGGCCACGCCGCCATGAGCCTGTTTCGCGGCATGGCCGACGACAAAGCACTGCACAGCTGGTTAAACGACCACATCTGGCCGGCCGAAGCGCGCTGGGTCAATGACGAATTTGTCCGCGACGGCAGCGCACTGGCCATTGCCGAGATGCTGCGCAGCGGCACAACCACCTTCAGCGACATGTACTTCTTTCCCGAAGCCACCGCCGATGTGGCACGCCGAGCCGGTATGCGCGCCCAACTGAGTTTTCCGATCCTGGACTTCCCCAGCGCCTGGGGCAGTGGCCCAGAGGAATATTTCCGCAAGGGGCTGGCGCTGTGTGACGACTACAAGCACAACGAGCTAATCAACATCGCCTTTGGCCCACACGCCCCCTACACCGTCGGCGACGAAGCCATGGGCAAGGTGGTAATGTTTGCCGAAGAGCTAGACTGCGCCGTGCAAATCCACCTGCAGGAAACGGCCCAAGAAGTCGCCGACGCCGTTAAACAAACTGGCCTGCGCCCTGTCGAGCGACTGGCGCGACTCGGCTTACTGGGACCGCGCACCCAGTGCGTGCACCTGGCTCACCTCAGCGATGGAGATATCGCCCTACTCGCCGAGCACCGCTGCCACGCCATCCACTGCCCAGAATCGAATTTAAAACTGGCCAGTGGCTTTTCGCCGGTGGAAAAAATGCGCCGCGCCGGCATTAATGTGGCGTTGGGCACCGACGGCGCCGCCAGCAACAATGACCTGGATATGTTTGGCGAGCTGCGCAGCGCTGCACTGCTCGGCAAGGCCGTCGCCGGCGACGCCGCCGCCGTGCCCGACCACTACGCCCTACAGATGGCCACAATCAACGGTGCCCGCGCACTGGGCATCGGCGCACTGACGGGTAGTCTAGAGATCGGCAAGCACGCTGACGTTATCGCCGTGGACATGTCAGATCTGCCGCAACAACCCATATACACGCCGATATCCCAACTGGTGTACACCAATATCAGCCACCGGGTGCGCCACAGCTGGATCAAAGGCCGGCGAATGCTGGATAATGGCGAGCTAACCACCTTGGACAGCCGTGAGCTTATTGAAAAAGCGCAGTACTGGCGTAAAAAAATCAGTGGAGAGTAAGATGCAAACATCACCGCAACACGGCAACGTCGACCCGGCAGAAATCGCCAAGTTTGAAGAACTGGCTCATCGCTGGTGGGATCGCAACAGCGAGTTCAAACCACTGCACGATATCAATCCGCTGCGGGTTAACTATATCGACGAGCGCTCGCCACTGGCAGAAAAGCGCGTTATCGATATCGGTTGCGGCGGCGGCATCCTGTCAGAATCGATGGCCATGCGCGGCGCCAAGGTCACCGGCATCGATATGGGCGAAGCGCCGCTGAATGTGGCGCGCCTGCACCAACTGGAATCCGGTGCTAAGGTCGAATACTTTCAGACCACCGCCGAAGAATTGGCCGAAGACCAGGCGGGACACTACGATGTCGTCACCTGCCTGGAGATGCTTGAGCACGTTCCCAACCCCGCCTCGGTGATACGCGCCTGCGCCAAACTGTGCAAACCTGGCGGCGACTTGTATTTTTCTACCATTAACCGCAACCCCAAGTCCTTTGCCTTCAGTATTGTCGGCGCAGAATACATCCTCGGCCTGCTGCCCCGTGGTACCCACGAATACGCCAAGTTTATCCGACCCGCCGAGCTGGCTGACTGGCTGCGGGAGAACGACTTGCAACTCCAGCATATGACCGGCCTGACCTACAACCCGCTGTTTAAAAGCTACCGACTGAATGACAACGATGTAGACGTAAACTATATGGTTCACGTGACAAAGCCGCTGTGATGTTCAAAGCCGTACTCTTCGACCTGGATGGCACCCTGCTGGATACCGCAGCCGATTTCACCCGTGTATTGAACGACCTGCTGACGGAACACCAGCGCCCATTACAGGGCTATCAAGCCGTGCGCGAATGCGTCTCCAGCGGCGCCCGCGCCGTCGTTTCACTCGGTTTCAATCTCGACCCGGACAGCGAAGAGTTCGCCGCCCTGCTGAATGAATTTCTCGACCGCTACGCCGCCTCGCTGTCCGAGCAAACCACGCTGTTTCCCGGCATGGATCAACAGCTGCGCAATCTCGAGGAACGCGGTATTGCTTGGGGCATTGTCACCAATAAGCCGTCGCGCTTCACCGAGCCACTGCTGCGCCAGCTGCAGCTGGATAAACGCTGCGCCACCACAATATGCCCAGACCACGTCAGCAATCGCAAACCGCACCCGGAACCGATTTATCTAGCGTGTAAACAGCTAGATATTCGCCCTGCTGACGCCGTTTATGTCGGCGACCACCGCCGCGACATTGACGCCGGCCGCAACGCCGGGATGAAGACTATCGCTTGCCGTTATGGCTATATTTCCGCCGGGGAAGATATTGCCGACTGGCGGGCAGACGCCATTATTGATCACGCCGAACAACTGGATGCTGCGCTGCAGCGCATCTGATTAGCAAGAGGATTCACCGTGCCGCTGACATTGCCCGCCGACTTTCACGCCGGCGCAGATTGCCTGAAAAACAAAATCATTCTGGTTACGGGTGCCGGAGACGGCATCGGTCGCGCCGCCGCCCTGAGCTTTGCCAAACACGGGGCGACGGTCATTCTGCTGGGACGCACCATTGCCAAACTGGAAGCCGTCTACGATGAGATAGAAAGCGCCGGTTATCCGCAAGCGGCCATCTACCCCATGCACCTCAGGGGCGCGGCGGCCCACGACTACCAAGAATTGGCCGACACCATTGAGCGGGAGTTCGGCCGCCTGGACGGCCTGCTACACAATGCCAGCGTACTCGGCGAGCGCCGCCGCCTAGCGCAAACCAGCTTGGATAGCTGGGAAGAAGTAATGCAGGTGAATGTGAATGCCCAATTCATGATGACCCAAGCGCTGCTGCCACTGCTGGCGGTTGCCGATCACGCCTCGCTGCTTTTAACCTCATCCAGCGTCGGCCGTCAGGGCCGCGCCTTCTGGGGGGCCTATTCAATATCGAAATTTGCCACCGAAGCGATGATGCAAATCCTCGCCGACGAAGAATTCGAACTCAATGGCACAAGGGTCAACAGCATCAACCCCGGCGCCACCAACACCGCCATGCGCCGCAGCGCCTACCCCGGCGAAAACCCAGCCAGCAACCCCGAAGCCGCC
>JBFKEA010000173.1:0-5525 GCA_041619375.1 Spongiibacter sp.
CACCACGGACACGGTGACCAGCAGCTCTATCAGCGTAAACCCCTGTGCTCGCATTGCCGTCATAAAACCGTCGCCTTTGCATTAATGTGTCTTACTATGCAAATTACGCCGACTGGTTCACAAAATTAATACGCATATGCCCCTACAACGTGACATACGTTCTGTTGAATCGCGGCCCTATCCTCCTTGAAAAAAACCTCATCCCTAGCTATAGCTATAGCAGCAACATGGAAGGGAGTCCATGATGAGCCAGCAAGGAAAGACCCTGATCGAGCTGATGATCACCCTCTGCGTTATCGCCATTGTCAGCACCGGCGTGGTACCCGGCTTTGCCCTGCTTCTGCAGGAGCAGCGATTGCGCAGTGCTACCAATGACTTACACCGCGCCATCTACGCCGCTCGCCACGAGGCCAGCAGTCGTCAGACCAGCGTCAGCTTGTCGAATACCGACGGTAATTGGGCCAGTGGCATGGAGTTATTCACAGATGACAATAAAAATGGACGGCGCGATGCCGGAGAGGTATTAATTCGCCGCTTTGGTGGCCAGCCCAGCTTATCAATTACCGGCAACCGCTGGGTGGCCAGCTATATTAGCTATCGCGCCGATGGCAGCGCCTATACCCGGACGGGGGCATTTCAGGTGGGAACCTTCAAGATATGTGAGCCCGGCTACTCGCCGGCCTACAAGCTGGTGTTAAGTATTGGCGGGCGCTTGCGCCGCGAGCGTCACGACCACGAGGCCTGCGAGTAAACCGGCGCGCCCTACGACACGTCAACGAGGCGCAGTTCACGGGGCAGCGAGAAGGTAATATTTTCTGGCCGACCGGCAAGCTCCTGGGGCGCTGCCGCGCCGAGCTCGCAGAGGCGATCAATCACCGATTTAACCAGCACTTCCGGCGCCGAGGCCCCGGCGGTGATGCCAATTCGCAGCCCCTCGCGCAGCCATTCCGGCCGAATATCGCTTTCACTATCAATGAGATGCGCCTGGCAGCCAAAACGCTCGGCAAGTTCGCGCAGGCGGTTGGAGTTCGAGCTGTTCGGTGAGCCCACCACCAGCACCAGGTCAGACTGCTGGGCCAGGGTTTTCACCGCATCCTGGCGATTTTGCGTGGCGTAGCAGATATCGTCCTTGCGCGGCCCCTCAATCGCCGGAAATTTCTCGCGCAGCGCTTCAATCACCGCCGCGGTGTCGTCCATCGACAGGGTCGTTTGGGTAACAAAGGACAATTTTTCCGGCCGCTCGACCTCCAGCGCCTGGGCCTGGGCCACGTCTTCGACTAGGTAGATACGCCCACCCTGACTGCCGTCGTACTGCCCCATGGTGCCCTCGACCTCGGGGTGCCCCTTGTGACCGATGAGCACACACTCGCGACCGGCGTTACTGTAGTTCACCACCTCCATATGGACCTTGGTGACCAGCGGGCAGGTGGCGTCAAATACCTTCAGGCCGCGGCGCTCCGCCTCGCTGCGCACCGCCTTCGAGACGCCGTGGGCGCTGAAAATGACGATTTTGTCGTCGGGCACCTCATCCAGCTCATCGACAAACACCGCGCCGCGCTGGCGCAGGTTTTCCACCACAAATTTATTGTGAACCACCTCGTGGCGAACATAGATCGGCGAGCCGAACACATCCAGCGCGCGGTTGACGATCTCAATTGCGCGATCAACCCCGGCGCAAAAACCGCGGGGGTTGGCCAGAACAATATTCATGCTGCGGTTACTCTGCATTGCCGTTGTCGCCCTCAACATGCGCCTGAACATCGATAATTTCAACCCGAAAGCCCAGACTGCGCCCGGCCAGCGGGTGGTTGAAATCCACCTCCACCTGCTCCTCGCCAATGGCGCTGATCACCCCCGGCAACTCGGCCTTGGCGGCGTCGGCGAAGTTGAGCATCAAGCCCTCGCTCAATTCCATATCGCCAAACTGGCTGCGCGGCATGCGCTGAATATTGGCGGGGTTGCGCTGACCAAAGGCATCTTCCGGCGCCAGCTGCAGCAGCTGCTTGTCGCCAGCTTTCAGGCCCTGCAACTTGGCCTCGACTCCCGGCAGCAAATTGCCATCGCCGAACACAAAGCGCGCCGCCTGGCGTTCAAAGGTGGAATCCACCTCGCTGCCATCTTCCAGCAGCAGGGCAAAATGCAGGGTAATTTCCGTTCCCGGACCAATCGCAACACTCATGAACGTTTCTCGTTAAAGCAGTGACCCACTCAAGCGGCGTTATCGCCACCCTCGGGGTGTAAAAAGGTATCGACAATCAACAGCACCGCGCCAACGGTAATGGCCGCATCGGCGATATTGAAGGTGGGAAAATACGACGAGCCCCAGTGCACCGAAATAAAGTCGATGACATGCCCCAGCCGCAGCCGATCCCAGAGGTTGCCCAGCGCGCCGCCCAATACCAGCGCCAGTGCCAGCGACAGCAACCACTGCTCGCGGCGCAGCTTCATCAGCCACACCAGCAAATAGCTGCTCACCGCCAGCGCAATGCCGGTAAACAACCAGCGTTGCCAGCCACCGGCATTACTCAAAAAGCTGAACGCCGCACCGGGGTTGTAGTGCAGGGTAATATCCAGCACCGGCAGTATCGGGTTGGGCTGGGCGTAGACCAAGCTGGCATCCGCCCAGTATTTACTCAACTGGTCGATCAGCACCACGGCAAGGGCTAACAGCAGCCACAGCAGCCGGCCGCGGCGCTGCTCGGCCGCATCGACATCAGGCATAGTGACGAACCTCACCGTCGCCGTCGATATTATCGATACAGCGGAAACACAGCTCCGGATGCTCCAGCGACTGACCGACGTCCTCACGGTGATGCCAGCAGCGCGTGCACTTCATGCCATCGCTGGCACTGACCCGCACTTGCAGGCCGTCCAGCTCGGTGGTCGCCGCCTCATTGGCCGCTGAAATCGGCGCCAACATGGCCGACGAGGTAATCAGCACAAAGCGCAGCTCGTCACCCAAAGCCGACAGCGTGTCAATCAACTCCTCGTCACAGAACAAGGTGACTTCGGCCTGTAGAGAACCGCCCACCACGCCCTCGTTCCGCGCGCTTTCTAGTACCTTGTTGACGGCCGTTTTCACTGCTTGCACGCGCTGCCAGAAGGCATCGCCCATGGCGTCGTCCTCTGCGGCCTTCTCCAGACCCTGATACCACTCGGCAGCAAACACCGGGCCGCTGCGCTCGCCGGGCAATACCTGCCACAGCTCATCGGCGGTGAAACTGAGAATCGGTGCAATCCAGCGCGTCAAAGCCTCGGCAATATGGTACAGCGCGGTCTGCGCCGAGCGCCGTGCCTGACTGTTCTCCGGGGTGGTGTACTGGCGGTCTTTGATAATATCCAGATAGAAACCGCCCAACTCCAATACGCAGAAGTTGTGCAATTTTTGATAGACCAGATGGAACTGGTAGGCCTCATAGGCCGCCACGATTTCGTCCTGCAACACTGCCGCTCGGTGCACGATCCAGCGATCCAGTGCCAGCATATCGCCACTTTCTAAGCCGTGCTCAGCGGGCACAAAGCCGGCCATATTGGCCAGCAGGAAACGCGCGGTATTGCGGATACGGCGATAGGAGTCGGCGGTGCGTTTGAAGATTTCATCCGACACCGTCATTTCATTACGGTAGTCGGTGGCCGCCACCCACAGCCGCAAAATATCGGCGCCGAGGCTGTTCATCACCTTCTGCGGCGCCACCACATTGCCCTGCGACTTGGACATTTTGCGACCATTGGCGTCCACGGTAAAACCGTGAGTAAGCACTGACTTATAAGGTGCGCAGCCCTGTGCCGCCACCGAGGTCAGCATTGACGACTGGAACCAACCGCGGTGCTGATCCGAACCCTCCAGATACAAGTCGGCGGGAAAGGCCAAATTGTCGCGCTGCGCCAGCACCGCGTAGTGGGTCACACCGGAGTCGAACCACACATCCAGAGTATCGGCGACTTTTTCGTAGTGTTCGGCCTCGTCACCCAGCAGCTCGGCGACGTCGAGATCGAACCAGGCCTGAATCCCACCCGCTTCAACGCGCTGCGCGACCTGCTCGATCAGCTCCGGCGTGCGTGGATGCAGCTCGGCCGTCTCGCGATGAACAAACAGGGCGATCGGCGCGCCCCAGGTACGCTGGCGCGAAATACACCAGTCCGGCCGCTCGCTCATCATCGACTCGATACGCGCGCGCCCCCAGCCGGGCATCCAGTTCACCGCATCCACTTCGGCCATGGCCTTATCCAGCAAGCCGTTCTGGCTCATGCTGATAAACCACTGCGGCGTCGCGCGGAAGATAATCGGCGACTTGTGGCGCCAGCAGTGCGGGTAACTGTGCTCGTAAGCCTCGTTGTGCAGCAGACGGCCCTGTTCGGCCAGCGCGGCGACAACCTGCTCGTTGGCCTTGAACACGTGCTGACCGGCAAAGCGCTCGGTACCCTCGACATAGGTGCCGTTGGCCGCCACCGGGTTGTAAACTTCCAGCCCGTACTGCTGGCCGACAACAAAGTCATCCTGGCCGTGTGCGGGGGCAGTGTGCACCGCGCCGGTACCGGCCTCGGTGGTAACGTGCTCACCCAAAATGACCGGCACCTGGCGGCTGTACAGCGGGTGCTGCAACGGCAGATGCTCAAGGGCGGCGCCCTTGCAGCGGCCAACCACGGCAAAATCGTCGATGCCGGCGCGCTTCATGACCGACTCGTGCAGCGCCTCGGCCAACAGCAGCAGCTCGGCCTTGCCGTTGCGCTGATAGGCCAGCCACACATAATCCAGCTCGGCGTGCAGACACACCGCCATATTGGCGGGAATCGTCCACGGCGTGGTGGTCCAGATCGCCAGATTCATCTGCCCGGCAACATCGGCCGGCAAGCCGCAGCGCTGGCGCGCCTCGGCCTCGTCAACCACGGCAAACAGCACATCGATGGCCGGCGAAGTTTTGTCCTTGTACTCGACCTCGGCCTCAGCCAGCGCCGAACCGCAATCCATACACCAGTGGACCGGCTTAAAGCCCTTGTGCAGGTGGCCGTTGTCGACAATTTTGCCCAGCGCGCGAATGATATTGGCCTCGAAATCGAAGCTCATTGTCAAATAGGGCTTATCCCAGTCGCCCAGCACGCCAAGACGCTTGAAATCTTCGCGCTGACCATCCACCTGCTTGTTGGCGTAGTCACGGCACTTCTGCCGAAAGGTCGCCGCGTCGACTTTGTGACCGGCCTTGCCGACCTTTTTCTCAACGTTTAGCTCAATCGGCAAACCGTGGCAGTCCCAGCCCGGCACATAGGGCGCGTCGTAGCCACTGATGGTGCGCGACTTGACGATCATGTCTTTAAGGATTTTATTCACCGCGTGGCCAATATGAATATCGCCATTGGCGTAGGGCGGGCCATCGTGCAGTATAAATTGCTCGCGACCGGCGCGGGCGCGGCGAATCTGGCCGTAGTAATCCTCCTCGTACCAGCGTTTCAGCGCCTGCGGTTCGCGCTGCGACAGGTTCGCCTTCATCGCGAAATCAGTCTTCGGCAGATTCAGGGTGTGCTTGTAA
>JBFKEA010000174.1:0-5509 GCA_041619375.1 Spongiibacter sp.
GGGAGCAGCGTTTAGAAGCGGTATCGGTATTCAACGCCGTAGGTGCGCGGCTCAGCCACCACACAACGCGTCATGGCATTGCCGGTAGCGGGGTCGGTCAAACCAATCGCCGACGCCAGCGGCTGATAGAAAGTCGCCTGGCAGTAACCTTCCTCAGTGAGATTTTTGACGAAGCCGGTAACACTCCAGCTACCCGCCACAGCGCTGATACCGGTGCGCAGGTTCATCACGCTGTAGGCGTCCTGCCGAGAAGCAGGATTGTTGTCGGTCTGCCCCGACACACTTTGCTCCGCCACCGCTTGGTACTCACCGCGCAAAAACCACTCCAACTCGTCACCCAGGGTATCGCGCCACTCCAGCGTCAGCGACCCCTGGTACTCGGGCGAAAAGTTATTCCGTGTACCGGACAGGTCCTGAGACTGGCTGGCATCAAAACCCGGCAGGTTAGTGCCATTGGGGTAGTCGAGAAATTCCGAATCCAGATAGCTCAGCCCCATCGCCAAGAACAGGCGTGAGGTCAGCTGGGATTGCAGATCAACTTCCACGCCCTGCTGACGCAGCTCACCGGCATTCACCACCTTAAAGCCCAGACCGTCGAACAGGCGATCTTGGAACTGCTCGATATCGGTGCGGAAGGCAGTGGCGTTAACGATGAGTCGCTCCAGCAGAGTCGCCTTCATCCCCAACTCCAAGTTCAATACCTCTTCAGAATCGAAGGTGCGCTCGTCGCCCAGCGCCACAGGGCCGCCCTCGGAGTTGAAGCCGCCACCCTTAAAGCCGGTGGAGGCCGTGGCGAAGAACATCAGGTCATCGTTGGGGGTGTAACGCAGATTGGTTGTCCAGGTGACCATCGAATCATCAAAGTCGAGATCGGTGTCTTCGTCGGTGCGCAAACCCAAACCGAAGGGGTTATCCGGCAGAGACTGAGGACCGGCAATGGGGTTGTTATTCACACTGGAGAAGCTCCCGCTCTTCTCATCCCGCGTCCAACGCAAGCCCGCCGTGGCGGTAAGCTCGGCACTGATGTCGTAGCTGCCCTGAGCAAACACCGCCATGCTATCGACCTCGTGTTCGAAGGCGCTGACGGTCGCCCTGCGCTGAGGCCCGGCAGCACATTGGTCTGCGGCCACGGTGGCCACTGCCGGCGAGCTGGTGCGCGCCAAAACCACGTTGTACAACACAGGGCGACAGAAATCGGCACCGAAATTAAAGCCCTGGTCGGTGCTGTATTCCTCGTGATAGAAAAAGGCCCCAGCCACATACTGAAACGGGCCGTCGAGATTCGAGATTAGCTGGAATTCCTGCGACACGGTGTCCGCCTCATAGGCGGTATCGCGCTGCAGAATATCGGCCGGCAGCCGCACCAAGTCTTCATGGGTATCGTTTTGCCAATTGCGCACAGCGGTAATCGATTTCACGTCGAAATTATCGCCTGCCCACACCAACTCGGCAGACAAGCCGCCCTGACTATCGGTCGCGCGATCGCCGTGCTTCTGGTTGACGCGATAATCAAAGGCATCTGACACATCGGGCAGCGGCCCCGGCTCACCGTCGTTCTGATCGGGGTCGAGGACAAAGGCGATGGTGTTAAGGTAGGCGGGCAACACCGAGTCCGGCAACACTTCGATCAAGGTGCCATTGTTATCGATCGACTTCCAATCGGCCCTCAGCGTCGCCGTCAAGCGATCGCTGACGTCGATCATCAAGCTGCCACGAATACTGTCGTCTTCAAAGCTGCCAATATCGGCACCATCAAAACTACTGCGACCATAGCCGTCGCGCTCGGAACGCTGCAGTGTCAATCTGCCTGCAATTGTATCGCTGAGGCTGCCATTTACCATGCCGCCGGCCTCAAGGCGACCGAAGTTGCCCGCCACCGCATGGGCCTCCGCCTCAAAGTCGTGACTGGGCGCGTTGCTGCGAATATTCAGCGCCCCCATCGAGGCGTTGCGACCAAACAAGGTGCCCTGGGGCCCCCGGAGCACTTCAACGGCCGCCACATCGTGCAGTTTACCGACCACCGCACCGGGCCGCGGGTAGTAAACGCCGTCGATAAACACCGCGACACTGGGCTCAATGGCGCTGTTGCCCACCGAGCCGACCCCGCGAATAGCAATGCGCTGATTCGCCACATTGCCCGCTTTGGATAAGTTCAAGTTGGGCGCGTACGCCCCCAAGTCCTGCAGGTCATTGATACCGGAGTCCTGCATAAAGTTACCGGAGAATGCACTGATGGAAATCGGCACATCCTGGATACTTTCTGCGCGCTTGGTGGCGGTCACTAAAACCTCCTCCAGCATCTGCGCCGTAGACGCTGTCGATGACAGCGCAAGAGCAATGGCCGATACCGCCGCTCGCAATGAGCGAGCTTCTTTATAATTATGCATATTCATAGCCTCTTAAAATCCCTATAACCGGCCTACAAGGCGCAGGGGAAAGCGGTTTCAACAATATTGGGCACAGTGTAGAAGCCCTTCGGATAATACTCGCCCATCACCTTCTCGATATCGCCATCGCGCTGTACACGCTGAACCGCCTGGGGAAAATCCGGGGACGCCAGCATATTGCGGATCTGCACCACTGAAGCATCCTTATCAAATACACCATCGCCATCGTCGGCCATTGGCAGCCAGGCTAAACCACATTCGCGGCGCGCGTTGCGCGGCCGGTCCGCCTCACGACTGACGACAATGGTGTAATAGCCATTGGCATCCAGCGGCACTTCTTCGTCGAACAGGCAGTCGTTCACACGGGTATTGGCAAAACCCTGATTTGAACAAATCGACCAATAACGCAGCTGCGCCGAGGTCATTGTGCGTTCGCCGTCGACAGTGGCGGGAGTGGTCGGCATTTTGCCGCGCAGCACCAATACCGGGCCGTGGCGGCGGTTAACAATCGTGCGGATATAGTTGTTGTCCGGATTGGGGAAAAAGCCACCCTCGCTGCGGCGCGCATCGGGATTAATCTTGCCGGTGTAAATGCCCAGCAGGCTCTCGCGGTCCAGCTGGATATGCCATTGCGGGTTCACTTTTGCCGGCCAAGTATCCGGCTTGCCCGGCTGGTTAATCAGCTTGCGGTAGGCCGCAACAGGAATCCCCATGGCGTCCACTTTCAACTGCAACTGCTGCTGGGTCGCCAACTGGTCACAGGCTTTCTCGCCGCGCAACTTGGTGCCGTCCGCCAGCGTCAACACCGGCTCGGGTAGTGACACACCACCGGTAATACCGGCATCGGCATTGGGAAGATAAATGCGGTATAACAGAATCTGCTGATTGTGCTGGCCGCCAAAGGCGTGCAGCACATTGCGCTCGGAATCGGCTTGGAAGACCCCTTCTTTGCGCGACTCATCCAGCTCGCGATTCAGGATTTCAACCCGGTAGTCACGCTTGCGCTTGTCGCGACGCGCATCAACACGAAAGGGATTCTCTGCACCGGGTTCAGGCCTGACCAAATAATCGGCCAGTGACTCCAACGGCCGACCACCCGCGTCATAACTGATCAGCGAGAAATAACGCGAATGGGGAAACTGTCCCTCTATTTCCAGGCGACTGCCCTCGGGCATCGTGAAGGCCGAGGCCCAGTAGAAAACATTGGCGTCGGGATAGGCCACATTGATATAGGGGTCGGCACTGTGCGGCCCGCGGTACCAAAAGCAGCTGCGCTCACCGGGAATAATCGTCTCGGCCGCCGATGCAAAGGTGGTATTCAATGCCAGTGTTGTGAGCATCAGTGTCGACAACAGACACCGAAGAGTTATTGGCAATTTCATGAGAACTCCTTTTTTAGTATTAGTCGTGGACGCCATCGTCAGCCTTTCTTAACGATTAGCAGTGGACGAAATAATAAGAAAGGTGGCAGGATAAATTTGTCGTAAATCCGACAAATTGGATAAAAAATGAACAACCACGACAAGCAAATCATCCACAAACAACTGTCGATGTCTGCGCTCATTGGCGAATTACCCGAGAGGTTTTTCGAAACGCTCGCGGCCCAGGCGCACTTGGAACGCTATGAAGCCAAGACATTGCTGTGCCAACACGGCCAGCCAATGACACATATCTGGCTAGTTGTTGAGGGTTTTATCGATTTGATTGCCCATGCCCCCAGCGGCCGCGTATCGTCGCTGGTGCATATCGGCAAGGGGCAGTGGGCCACATGGCTGGGCTGCTTCTACGACGCGCCACCCAAACACGATTTTTACAGCTCGGCCAACGCCGTCTTGATAAGCGTGCCCTGTCAGACCTTGCGCAACATCGCCGACCACTACCCGCCACTGCACCACTCGGTGATTCGCCATATCGGCGAGCGTTTCCGCTTGTTGATGGAGTGGACGGAGCAATCATCCCTGCTCAAACACGAGTATCGCATGGCGAAAATGCTGTGCGTAATGGCCCGCATGAGCGAAATTCGCGGCGACGCCGGCTATATCACCGCAACGCAAGACGTGCTGGCACGCAGCGCTGGCTGCTCCCGGCAAACCACCAACCAATTACTCAAGAAGCTGGCCGACCAGCAATTGTTGGTGCTGCACTACAAACGCATCGAGATACCCAGCATCAGCAAGCTCGAAGACTTCGCCTTTCAGTCGCTTTAGCCCATAGCCGCCGGCCGAGACGGACGCCTACTGCGGCAGTGCGACCGGCCCGGGCAGTCGCTTTGCCGAAAACAGCCGCCGGCTGACACGCCAACCCTGCGAGGTTTTCACCAGCCAGTCGTAGTAGGAACCAAAGTGTATAGGGTAGCCATTCCCCGGCTGACCGCCGCGCGACACCGGCGCCACAATGCGAAAAAACAAGCGCACACCGCCCTCATCAACGCCCGCGTGGATATTGCACATCAGGTGGCCCAGAGGATGCTGACCCTGCTCGGCCATATAGCGCTTGATATCATCCAGGCCGCGCATCGTCACCAACCCCCGCACCTCAAAAATGGCGTCGTCGGTAAAAATGTCATCCAGCGCCTGCCAATCGCGATCGTCCACCGCATCGCCATAGCGGCCCGGTAATTCGTGTAATTCCAGGCGATCAGCCACGCTTAAGACCGCCCCCGCCGCTGCTTGCCGCGCCATACTCCCCCTCCTTTGCCCGCCGCCGTCTGCACCGTTTTCCGATAATAAGCAGCGCGCCTCCAGCTGGCATTATCCAAACAGGTCATTGCGACCCACATTCACCGCCAGAACGACTGGCATCGGCCGCGCGGTAAGGTAAAATTGCCGCCTTTGCGCTACGCCATAATACGGTGTAAACGCCACCCTATCGACATTACAGGAGCCTTCCATGCCGCTAATTACCTTTATCGCCCACAACGGCGACGCCCGCGAAGTTGAGGCAGAAAGCGGCCACAGCCTGATGCAGGCCGCGGTAGACGGCGGCATCGACGGCATCCTCGCTGAGTGCGGCGGCGCCTGCAGCTGTGCCACCTGTCACTGCTATATCGACGAGCCCTGGCGCAGCAAGCTGCCCCCCGCCGACGACATGGAGCAGGGCATTATCGAGGGTGTATTAGAACC
>JBFKEA010000175.1:0-5494 GCA_041619375.1 Spongiibacter sp.
CCCCAGCGACCTCGGCAATATCTACGTGCGCTCAGACACCAGCGGCCAACTGATACCGCTGGCCAATCTGGTAAGCATTGAAGAGCGCGGCGACGCCGCAGTATTGCGCCGCTACAACCGCCTGCGCGCCATTACCCTGGACGCCAACCTCGCCGACGGCTATTCACTGGGCGAGGCGCTCAGCTATCTCGAAGGCATCACCCGACAGATCGCCCCGGATGCGGTCATCGACTACAAGGGCGAATCACTGGACTACAAAGACTCGGGCAGCGCGGTCTACTTCACCTTCATACTGGCCCTGCTGGTGGTCTACCTGGTGCTGGCAGCGCAGTTTGAAAGTTTTATTCACCCGCTGGTGATTCTGCTCACCGTGCCGCTGGCCATGGCCGGTGCGCTGTTGGGGCTCTACTTAACCGGCCAAAGCCTCAACATCTACAGCCAGGTCGCGCTGATCATGCTGGTCGGGCTGGCCGCCAAAAACGGCATTTTGCTAGTGGAATTTACCAACCAGCTGCGCGACCGTGGCCTGGCCTTTGAAGAGGCCATTAGCAAGGCTGCCCAGCAGCGCCTGCGGCCAATTGTGATGACCGCCATCACCACCATTATGGGCGCCATACCGCTGTTGTTAGCCAGCGGCGCCGGCAGTGAAAGCCGCTACGTGATCGGCGTGGTGGTGGTGGCGGGGGTCAGCGCCGCCACCCTGTTCACCCTGTTCGTGGTGCCCATGGCCTACCGCCTGCTGGCCCGGCACACCGGCTCGCCGCAAGACGTGGCCCAGCAGCTGGAAAGAGAGTTGCAAGAAAGCGATAGTGCGGCCCGCTGACTCGCCCGGCCGCCAGCCGACACCGGCCGCGACGCCAGCGCGGCCAGCAGTGCGCTTAGCAATGCAATTGCCGCGAAAAAGCTCTACTAGCCCGCACCTAAGAGCCCTCAGCGGCTAAACACAATGGTCGCCTCGACAGCGCTGTCATCGTTGAGTAGGCCATCGACGTTAATCATGTTGTCGCTGGCAAAGATCACCCGCTGCCAGTGATACACCGCAGAGAAATCATTCAGACCGGCGCGAAACTCCGGCGCCGAGATAGGCGACCCCGCCCGATAGTGCTCACCGCCGTCATCGACAAGCCTGGCATCGGCGAACACACAATTAAAGGGATCGACCGCCTTATCGGTTTTCACCACCAAGCCGTATCCATCTGCGTGATAAGACCACTGCGCAGTGCCCTGCTCAGACAGCCCCGGACAACTAGAATAGGAAAGTTGATAGGCCCAGCTTCCAACAATATTCACCCGCTCGGGCCTATCATCGTCAGCCGGCGCTTCACCGTCAGGCTGCGCATAGCCAATCCGCTGATGCCACAGCTCATCGCCTAGCACACTAAAAATATGCAGCTCACCGCCCTCGTCAGAGGCCGCCGTTAAAGCGTCCACCGCCGTCGCCGCGCTGTTTGGCGTATCCAGCAAAAAGGCCTCCCCCCAGGACTGCTGAGCCGAATACGTCGAGGCATAGGGGCGGCGCAACTGGCCATCCACCGCCTCGCTAAACAATACCGTGGCCCGCCCGCCGGCCTCACTGTAGAGGTCGCGAAGCGCTATCTCACTGGCGCTACTGAACAGCTCACTGGGCGCCGACCACTCGCCGCCCAAAGGCTTGGTATTGGCCAACAAGCGCTGTTCGCAACAGGCGTTATCGAGCCATGCCAGCGCCACCATTTCGCTATTGATGGCGACCTTCATTCCGCTGATCTCAGCCACGCTGTCGGCAAAGCGATGCCGCGTATTACTCGCGGCCCAGCCGCCGGCATGACTGTAGCTGCGGCTGTACAGTTCGGCGCGACTGGTATAACTGGGAGCCCATGCCATCACGGCGTCGCCGTTGGCATTCATCACCACATCAAAGTGAGTCAGGTTCTCGCCGTGATCCCAGGGATCATTAAAACCGGCGACCTCCCTACTCGGCTCCCAGCCCGAAGCAGACAGGTGCCGCTTCCAATACAGGTTGCTGTAGCGCGTTCCCTCGCGGTAAACCGTCGCCTCCCAGACCACCATGGCGTTGCCAGCACCATCAATCACGGTATTCAAATGCAGCGGGGCCTGCCAGTCCGAGGTATTAATAGGCGTATAACTGGCCTGAACCACCTCGCCCCAGCCCTGGGCAAAGGAAAAGGCGACGGCCTTTACCGCCTCGTCGCTAAGCCAGGCAACGACTGCGCTGCCATCTTGGCCAACGGCCAGATCCAAGCTCAGTTGAGACATGCGCCGATTAGCAATATCCGCCACTTTTACCGGCTGCGCCCAGCCACTGTCGGGCACAAACTGCGCGGCATACAAGGCGACATCAAAACTGTCTGCGCTGCGCAGCAACCACACCGCCAGACTGTTGCCCTGACTATCACTGCCGAGATGCACGTCGTAAATACTGCCGCCAGCGGGCCCCTCAATATTTGCCTGCGGCTGCCAACCAAATTGCCGGTCGAACTTGCTGGATGCCAGGGTCTGCCTGCTCACTGGCCACAAGGCCAGGCCGTCGCCCGCCGTGTTCAGGGCAAACACCGGCGCCGTCAGCTGCTGATTAGCGCTGCCCAGCCGCTGCATCGGCTGGGCCCGCCACAGCTGGCAGTTAATGACCGTGCGCAACCAGTCCGACTCGGCAACCGTGCCGCTGCCGTGATCAAGCCGGCAGCGATAGCCCTCTGGCGCCGTCACATCGATGGAAAAATAATCACCCGGGCGGGCATCGTCGCGATAGATAAACAGCCCATTGCCGCGGGACTCGCGGCCATCTATAAGGACTTCGGCATCGCCGTACAAGCCGGAAACAACACCGCCTATACGATAGGCCTCGGCCTTCGTCTCGCCGCCGTTACCGCCCCCGCCGCCACCTCCGCAGGCACTCAACAGCAGCAGGCCCACAAAAACACCAAGACACTTCTTCATTGCTCCACCGTTAGACAAATCACCATGCGCGCAGTCTAATTCAGCGGTGGATTGCCAAACATGGGATGTTTAACCCATTGCTCGGCCAAAAAAACTAATACAACAACCCCCATTTCGCCGCCAACGCACAGGCATGAGTGCTGTTGCGAGCCTTGAATTTACGGATCACATTGGCCACATGCTTGCGGGTGGTGCTCACACCAATGGCGAGCTTGTCGGCAATCTCGTCATAGGTCATTCCCGAGGCTAACCACATAAGTACTTCGCGCTCTCGCGGCGTCAATTGCGGAACGTCTGCGGGGCAAAATTGGCTACTGAAATGACGCAATATTGATTCATTAAAGCTTCTGGCAAATATTTCCAGGCTGTCCCGGCAGCTGTTAAATAACTTCGAAAATTCCCGCTCACCGCCGCGAGCGGTGAGGGTCAGCAGGCCGGCTCCGCCAAAGGTGTTGTACATGGGCAGCGCGATGCCACTGTCGATGCCCGCCTGTGCCGCATCCAGAATGACCTGCCGCTCCCCTGCTTGCAGATCGCGCTGCCGGTGGGCTTGATGCATGTAGTAGATCGACTCGCTGCCCGAAAGGCAGTGACGCAAGATACTGTCGTGCTTCTCATAGTTTTTATCGACGTAATACTGCATCCACTCCTGACAGTAGGTGGTGTGCATAACAGGTGATGCACCAGAGTGCGGCTCGTAAAAGCTCGGCAGCGCCGTATAGAGGTACTGATAAAAGCCCAGTTTGTCGATTACCTTTTGCAGCTGATCAAAGTACGCCTCCAGCGTGGTATGACTGTCCAGCTTGGCGCACTCTTCATACAGCCAGTCTCTAGTGAGCAATGCTTGCTTTGCCATTAAAATTCCCTGTGACTCACAACCCCTATTGCGCTGACAGCGCGGCGAACCCCAGCCGTCATTTTTTCTGATAACGCAGCAGAAATCGACGCTGCCACTAAAAAATCCGGGTAAAACGCACAAGCCCAGCTGAACCCGGAGCGGTTTATTCGCCGCCGGCCACAGCCCGCTCCCTAAGCGCCACATGCTAAATTGCTAAACCAGCAGCCACTTCTCACCCGGCGCAGCGGCCCACGGCCCCTTGCGGTTTTCTATGTCATACCAGCGCGGGTGCCCGCGCCCGGCCACCTTGTTAGCATGGGCTTCGAACACCGGGCTGCCGCGCCGCGCAGGCCGCCATCAATAATAATGAGCAGGGGAAAAACATGTCTTTGAAAGTCGTCACCTGGGGTACCGGCAATGTCGGCAAATACGCCATTCGCGCCGTACTCAATCACCCAGAGCTGGAGCTGGTCGGCCATATCGTCAGCAGCCAGGCCAAGTCCGGCGCCGACGCCGCCACCCTCGCCGGGCTGGACACACCCTGTGGTGTGATGGCCTCCTGCGACATCGATGCCGTGCTCGACTTGGCGCCCGACTGCGTGGTGTACACCGCCCACTCTGAAACGCGCATGATGGAGGCCGCCAAGGACCAGGCCCGCTGCCTGCGCCGCGGTATCAATGTGGTGGCCTCCTCCTTGTTTATGCTGCAATACCCCGACAACCCCGACGTAGCCTTTATCGCCGAGCCGATCAAAGAGGCCTGCGAACTGGGCGAAGCCAGCTGCTTTAACAATGGCATCGACCCCGGCTTTGCCAACGACACCATGCCGCTGGTGTTTACCGGCCTGAGTGAACACTGGTCGAGCATTCGCATGCAGGAAATTATCAACTACGCCACCTACGAACAGGAAAATACCATTCGCGAAGTGATGGGTTTCGGCTATCCGGTCGACCACGACTGCATACTGTTTGCCCCCGGCATGTTGTCGCTGGGCTGGGGCGGGTCGGTGCGCTCGGTGGCCGCTGCATTGGGGCTAGAAGTGGAGCGCGTCTACGAAGTCCACGAGCGCCTGCCGCTGGAACGCGATGTCGAAAACGCCATGGGCCTGTTCAAAAAGGGCACCACCGGCGCCATGCGCTTTGAGGTGCGCGCCCAGATCGACGGCCGCGACGCCATCGTGCTCGAGCACATCACCCGCATCACCGACGACATCGCGCCCGACTGGCCCAAGGGCAAGGGCTATAAGGTGATTATTGAGGGTGAACCGAAAATGACCATCAGCATGGATATGGAGGACCAGCACGGCGACCACGCGGTAGCCGGGGTGATTCAAACCGCCACTGCCATCGTCAATGCCATTCCGGCGGTAGTGGAGCAGGAGCCCGGCATGGTCGCCGCCTACGACCTGCCCAAAATCAACGGCAAGGGCTTGTACCGCCCTAAATAGCCGCCCCGGCGCTAGCCGTGGTAGTGCTGCCAGTACAGCAGTGCCGGCACCACCGCCAGCGTCAAAGTAAGGCCACGACCCAGCCGCCCCGGCTTGAGCAGATAGCTTTTTGCCGGCGCGCCGGGCTGATAAAACACCGCCACGCGGCCCACGGCGTCGCGCTGCACGCCGCGCAGTTGTCGGCGCAGCACACCGCGCGCATTGTGCGAGGCCAGCAGCAGCCAGGGCGACAATCGCCGACCGCTATATGCTTGCCCGTCCACCGCATAGC
>JBFKEA010000176.1:0-5485 GCA_041619375.1 Spongiibacter sp.
CAGCGTAATTCGCAGCACCGTAGACGGCCAAATTATCGGCATGGCACTCAATCAAATGGTGATGCCCGGCTTTGCCGCCTACCACGTTGGCATTGCTGCCGATGAGAAGCGCGTCAGCGCCGAAAAAGTGGCCGACTCGGTAGTCGCCGAGACCTTGGAGCCGGTAGCAGAAAACATGAAAGAAGTTGCCAGAGAAGCCGCTCAATCGGCAGCCCGACGCAGCAACGACCCCGAAACCGTCAGCGCGGCTGTGCGCGAAGCCGTCAAGGAAGCCGCCAAAGACACCCCTCGCCTACTGGAAGACCGCGAGTCCCAGAAAGCCAGCGCCGCGAACGCCCGCAGCCCGCGACCCGCGACCAGCAACACCGAGGGCAGCGCCGAACTGGACGAGCACCCGGAGTGAGCGCCATCATTCACAGTCCACCGGCAACGCGGTAAAGCCCAGTTCTCGCTCGAGCTGCCCGGCCAAGCTAAACAGCAACTCCTCCCGACACATACCGGCAATAAACTGCATGCCAAAGGGCAGGCCATCGGCGGTCTGACACAGCGGCACCGACATACACGGCAGGCCGGTGACATTGCCAAGCAGGGTATATGCCATTTTACCCAGTACCGGCAACGCCATCTTCTCCACAATGCCGCTGCGCATCAGCAGGCGCCCCATATTCAAGCGGTGGCTGGCTACCATCTGCGCCGCCTCCCAAGGGGACGGCGGCAATTGACCGTGGGGTACCGCGGCAGTGGGCGTGGTCGGGCACAACAGCACATCGTAATCGCTCAGCAGCTCACCGGCTGCACGCTGAACCTGATGCCAACCGTAGCGCGCTGAAACCAAGTCAGCGGCGCTGAAAGAGCGCCCCATCATTGCCAGGTTCTTGGTAGCCGCCTCGCAGCGGCGGATATCGCTGCCCGGATACGTCTGCTGCAGGCGGCGCAGCAGGCCAGCCACTTCTGCGCCCACCACAACCAGAAAATCGCGCCACAACTGGTCGCGATCAACAGTCAGTTCGACCTCTTCTACACGGTGACCTAAAACGGCCAACTGCTCGGCCGTCCGTTCGAGGCCGGCCAGCACCTCAGGGTCAACGTCGGTGGCAACCAAAGGTTCCTTGCAAAGAGCGATACGCAGCGGCTTGGGGTCGCGGCCGGCGGCCTGCAAAAAACTGCCCTGCGGCGGGGCAATATCATATGGCGCGCCGATTTCTGGCCCACTGGTACAATCCAACATTGCCGCACTATCGCGCACACTGCGGCTCAGGACATGCTCGGCAACTGCGCCCTGCCAGTCCTCGCCCAAATCCGGCCCCATCGGGTTGCGGCCGCGCGACGGTTTCAGGCCGAACACTCCACACCAGCTTGCGGGAAAACGAATCGAGCCGCCGCCGTCACCACCGTGTGCCACGGGCACGATCCCAGCAGCAACAGCGGCCGCACTGCCGCCCGACGAGCCGCCAGTGCTGTATCCTCTGCGGTGCGGGTTGTGAGCAGGGCCACTGAGCTGGGGCTCGGTGGTAATGATCAGACCAAACTCGGGGGTATTCGATTTGGCAAAGATATTAAGCCCGGCCGCTTTGTAACGCCTGACGATTTCACTGTCGTAATCTGGCGTAATATTTACCGCACGACTGCCCATGCGTATCGGTTCCCCGGCATACATGGCCATCAGATCTTTGAGTACAAAAGGTACTCCTTGAAACGGGCCCGCCGGAAGGCCGTCGCGAACCTGATCGCGGGCCCTCCCTGCAAAACTGTGCACCAGGGCATTTAGTTGCGGGTTGATTCGAGCAGCGCGATCGACCGCCGCCTCGAGCAACTGCTCGGCATTAACCTCACCGCGACGCTGCAGCTCAGCCAGGCCAAGCGCATCGTATTGCGAGTATTCGCGAAACATTGTCCATCCTTATTTTTATTCAGCAGGCTGAACAACGGGCAGTGGTAAAGTGCCGCGTTGCTCGCTACATTGAATCAGGTTTGTCAGATTTTTTATCACTTCGGAGCCAGCGCCCATGAGATTGTCGGACAATATACTGCAAGAAATTCGTGTGCTTTCGCAATTCAACCCCGCCTCGGGACTCGAGGGCATCAAGGTACATCACGACGCCGAAGCCGCGCTAATCGCCGCGACCGAAAGGCTGTTTGACAAGGGGCTGATCAGTCGCGTCGACGGCGGCTATTTGACCGACGCAGGAATTGAATTGATGCGTCACGTCGACGCCCTCAATACCGTGTTGTGCACCGAAACCGACAACTGCGCCGCCCACTAGTATGCGCAGACTGCCCCGTCGATAAAGAGGCTGGGCCTGCGCCGCCGCAAAGCGTTACACTGACGTTTTTCGCACAGGCCAACAACATGGATCCACTTACCCAGGGGCTGTTGGGCGCCACCGCCGCTCAAAACCTGTCACCGCCGCGCCGCCATGCCGTAGCGGCGACGGTTCTGGGCTTTGCCTCCGGCATGGCGGCCGATTTGGATGTACTGATTCGCTCTCCTCACGACGCCCTGTTGTTTCTTGAATACCACCGCCAATTTACCCATTCACTCATTTTCATCCCGCTGGGAGCGCTGATCTGCGCGGCGGTATTGCGCTTCGCACTAGGGCGCTTCTGGCCACTCAGCTTTGCCCGCAGCGCGCTGTACTGCGCCGCAGGCTACGCCACCCACGCTCTGCTCGACGCCTGCACCACCTATGGCACCCAGCTACTGTGGCCGTTCAGCGATGCGCGCATCGCTTGGAATATCCTTTCCATCATCGACCCCCTGTACACTTTGCCAATCGCCCTACTCGTGCTGTTGTCCCAGCGCGGACAGCGTCGCTGGGCAGCCCGCCTCGCCCTTTGCTGGGTGGTCAGCTACCCGTTGATCGGCCTACTGCAACGCGAGCGTGCCGAGGCAGCCGGCTGGGCACTGGCCAACAGCCGGGGCCACGAGCCCGAGACCCTGCAGGCCAAACCGTCATTCGCGAATTTGCTACTTTGGAAAACCGTGTATCGCAGCGACGGCCGCTTTTACGTCGATGCCGTGCGGGTTGGTCGGCAAACCCACTTCTACCCCGGCGATTCCATCGCCGCACTCGACCTGGCGCGTGATTTGCCATGGCTGCAAAACGATTCCAGGCAAGCGCAAGACGTGCGCCGATTCCACTGGTTTTCCAACGGCTACACCGCCCTGCAGCCCGGCGACCCAATGCGTATCGTCGACATCCGCTACTCCATATTGCCCCACGAACTCGATGCGCTGTGGAGTATCACCCTAGACCCCGACCACCCCGAGCGCGGCGTCGCCTACCAATCACACAGAAACAGTAGCGATAAAACGGCTGTGTTCTGGAAAATGCTGATGGGCCGCGATGCTACACCCGCTCCAGCCCCGGCAAACACCGCAGCAGCGGCGCTGGCAACCGCGCAACCAGCTGCTGATGATACCGCGGCAGAAACACTGTGACGGTGCTTTCGGTCCTCGATCTCGCCCCCATTAGTCAGGGCAGCAACGCCGCGGAAACGCTGCACCGCAGTGCCGATTTAGCGCGCCACTGTGAGCAGCTTGGCTATCGACGCTACTGGCTTGCCGAGCACCACAATATGCCCGGCATCGCGTCGGCAGCCACCGCTCTGGCCATCAGCCATGTCGCCGCAGCCACGGCGCACATTCGCGTCGGCGCCGGCGGCATCATGCTTCCCAATCACGCACCACTGATTGTGGCCGAACAATTTGGCACCCTGGCCTCTCTCTACCCCGGGCGCATCGACCTGGGAGTCGGCCGCGCGCCAGGCACCGACCCGCAGACCGCCTACGCGCTGCGCCGCAATTTACACGCTGACGTCGAGCAGTTCCCGCAGGATGTCGTGGAGCTATTGGGCTATTTCGCCGATGCGGGTATACAGCGCGCCGTGCGCGCCATCCCCGGTGCAGGTATGAACGTACCAGTGTGGATACTGGGCTCGAGTCTGTTTGGCGCGCAATTGGCCGCACAACTCGGGCTGCCCTATGCCTTTGCCTCACATTTTGCACCCGCCCAGCTGCACGAGGCTATCGCTCTTTACCGCCACGCATTTCGCCCATCCAAATACGGCGAAAAGCCCTACGTCATGGTCGGCTTTAACGCCTTTGCAGCCGACAGCGCTCCCCAGGCGGAGCTACTCGCGAGTTCGATGCAACAGGCTTTTGTGAATTTACGGCGCGGCACGCCCGGTATGTTAGCGCCACCGGTGAGCGGTTTTATGCAGAGCCTGCCGGCCAACGCGCAAGCCGAGCTGGCCGCCATAATGCATTGCACCGCGATCGGTGATGGTGCCCAAGTAGGACGCGCGATTCGCGACTTTGCCGATAGCACGGGCGCCGATGAAATTATTATTGCCAGCCAGATGTACGATCATCGGGCGCGGCTGCGCAGCTATGAACTCATCGCGCAAACCGTCATGCACGCAGGAAAGGTGGACAGCGGCGATTAATAAGCCCGACGCGGCGGCACTCAGCTGGAAGCCTCTCCCGGCGCAATACCTAGTGGCAAGGTCTCGCCCTCATGGAAGCTCTCCACCCACTGCCGAACATCCACCCCCGGCATCGGCGGCGAAATATAGTAGCCCTGCGCCCACTGACAACCCCACGCAGACAGCATGTGCAATGACGCCGCGTCCTCCACGCCCTCCGCGACCGCCTCCAAGTCAAAATAGCCCGCCAGCGCCAGGGTGGTGCGCACAATTTTCTGATCGTTTTCATCACCGCGCAGCTGACGAACGAATTCGCGGTCAATCTTGATCTCATTCACCGGCATATTTTTTACCTGCGACAGTGAAGAATAGCCCGTGCCGAAATCGTCAATGGCCAGGCCATAGCCCGCCGCGCGAAACTTGTTAAGCAAGCGAATCGCCTCGCCGGGATTTTCCATCAACTCGGTTTCAGTGATTTCAAAGGCCAATACGCTCGCCGGCAAATCATATTTTTTGCGCTGCGCTTCGATTACATCGAGCATATCCGGGCGCACAATATTCTGCACCGACAGATTCACCGCCACCTGAAGATCCAGGGCGTGCTCTCGCCATAGCGCTAGCTGGGCACAGACCTGGGCAATCACCCAGTTGCTCAACGCGCCAATCAAACCGGCCTGTTCTGCCAAGGGAATAAAATGATCGGGCGATATCGCGCCGTGCTCAGGGTGTTGCCAGCGAATCAGCGCCTCCATACGCTCAATACGGCCACTGCCCAAATTGAGCTTTGGCTGATAGAACATTTGCAAACCGGCATGCCAGTCAATCATCGCCACACGCAGCTGCTCAACCAGACTGAGCCGCTTGACATAATCCTCTTCCTGGCCGGGTTTGTAACGGTGGAAGTTATAGGGTGCTCGGCGCGCCGAATCGAGGGTAATCTCCAGACGCCTGAGCAAAGTTTCTGCATTGTCGGCATCACTGGGGAAGCCCACTATTCCCGTGCAGACATTCAACTCAATATCAAATTTGCTAATCCCGTGGTGGCGGCTCAACTGCA
>JBFKEA010000177.1:0-5458 GCA_041619375.1 Spongiibacter sp.
GTTTTTGGCGGCGATGGCGTCTTTGTCGCCGCTGCGCGCCGGGCGCACGACTTTTTGCAGCTGTTTTTCTACCGCGTCGAGGTCGGCTAGGGCCAGCTCGGTGTTGATGACGTCGATATCTGCTGCCGGGTCGACTTTGTTGGCAACGTGGATGACGTTGTCGTTGTCAAAACAGCGCACGACATGGGCAATGGCGTCGGTCTCGCGGATGTTGGCGAGGAATTTATTGCCCAGGCCTTCGCCTTTGGAGGCGCCGGCGACCAGGCCGGCGATGTCGACAAATTCCATGGTGGCGGGCAATACGCGCTCGGGTGAAACGATGTCGGCCAGCACCTGCAGGCGGGGGTCGGGAACACCGACGATGCCTGAATTGGGTTCGATGGTGCAGAACGGGAAGTTCTCGGCGTCGATGCCCGCTTTGGTCAGGGCGTTGAACAGCGTTGATTTGCCGACGTTGGGCAAGCCGACGATACCGCAATTAAAACCCATGGTGTTATCCCTGTTTATAACTGTGAAGTTGATTCATGGCCTTCGGCCAGTCGCCTGCGACGGCGTGGGGCAGGCTGCGCAGAGCCTCGTCGATGCAGTGATCGATGGCGATGCGCTCATCTGCCGAAGGTTTGCCCAGTACATAGCCGGTGACTTGGTCGGCGCTGCCGGGGTGGCCAATGCCTATGCGCAGGCGGTGAAAGTCGCGACTATTCGCCAGTTTGGCAATACTGTCGCGCAAGCCATTGTGGCCGCCGTGACCGCCGCCGGATTTAAATCTCGCGCTGCCGGGCGGTAGGTCGAGTTCGTCGTGGGCGATCAGGATTTCTTCAGGCGTAATTTTGAAAAAACCAGCCATGGCGGCGATAGCTTGGCCACTGCGGTTCATAAATGTGCTGGGGATGAGCAGGCGAATATCCTGCCCGTCCAAAAAAATGCGGCCGGTATCGCCGTAAAAGCGCGACTCGGCCGAGAGTGAGCAGCCCTGTTGGCGGGCGAGTTCGCTAACGAACCAGGCGCCCGCATTGTGACGGGTTTGCTGATATTGCTGGCCGGGGTTGGCCAGTCCGACAATCAGTTTTATCCGGGTCACGAGGGCGCCTGCTCAGGGGGAAATTAAGACTCTTCGCTTTCGCCTTCAGCGCCTTCCTCGTCGTCGGCAGAGCCGCCGCGGGGAGCTTGAACGACGGCAACGGCCGAGTCGTGGTCTTCGCCCAGTGCCAGAGCAGTGCTTTCGACACCGGCGGGCAGCGTCAGGTCAGAAATGTGGACAGTTTGGCCCACTTCCAGTGCAGTCATATCGACTTCGATGAACTCGGGCAGGTCTTTTGGCAGGCACTGGACTTCGATGTCGCTCATTGCGTGCGTAATCGAGCCGCCTTGCATTTTCACGCCGTGGCAAGCTTCTTCATTGGTGAAGTGCAGCGGTACGTGCAGGGTGATTTTGGTGTCGGCGTTAACACGCAGGAAGTCGGCGTGCAGGATCTGCGGCTTGGCCGGGTGGCGGTGCAGGTCTTTGATAACCACTGACTCTTTGGCGCCGTCGATATCCATGGTCAGTACCGAGCTGAAGAAAGCCTCGTCTTCCAGGAACCAAACCAGATCTTTGTGCGCGATGCTGATCATCTGTGGAGCTTTTTCGCCGCCGTAAACAATGGCGGGTACTTCGCTGGCCAGACGACGCAGGCGGCGGCTCGCACCTTTCCCTACGTCAGCGCGCGCTTTGGCGTTAACAGTGTATTCGCTGGACATATAATGTCTCCTCATATAAAGCGAAAACCGCCGAACTTGCGACCAGTTCGGCGGCGGTCGTCGAAAAGCAGTGGCTGCTGCGCTGAATTAGCGGAACAGGGCGCTGATCGACTCCTCGTTGCTGACCCGTCGAATTGACTCGGCCAGTAGGTTTGCCAGGGTTAGCTGGCGAATTTTGGGGCAGTTGGCGGCGGCGTCCGACAGTGGAATGGTGTCGGTGACGATGAGCTCATCCAGCTCCGAGCCGTTGATGTTGTCTACGGCGGGGCCGGATAGTACAGGATGTGTACAGTAGGCGACAACTTTTGCTGCGCCTTGGGCCTTTAGTGCCGATGCGGCTTTGCACAGGGTGCCGGCGGTGTCGACCATGTCGTCGACCAGCACACAGGTCTTGCCTTCAACTTCGCCGATGATGTGCATCACTTGGGCGACGCCCGCTTTGGGGCGGCGCTTGTCGATAATGGCGAGATCGGCATCATTGAGCTGTTTGGCAACCGCGCGGGCGCGGACTACACCGCCGATGTCGGGTGAAACCACAATTTGGTCTGGGTAGTTTTGACGACCAATATCGTCCAGCAAAATGGGTGAGCCGTAGACGTTATCGACAGGGACATCGAAGAAGCCCTGGATTTGTTCGGCGTGCAGGTCGACGGTCAGTACGCGATTAATGCCCACGCCACTCATGATGTCGGCAACCACTTTGGCCGAGATGGGGACTCGCTGTGAGCGCACGCGGCGATCTTGGCGAGCGTAGCCGAAGTAGGGCACAACGGCGGTGATGCGGCCGGCCGAGGCGCGGCGCATGGCGTCGGCCATAACCACCAGTTCCATCAGATTGTCATTGGTGGGCGCGCAGGTGGGCTGCAGCAAAAATACGTCTGCACCGCGCACATTCTCGTTAATTTCGACAAACACTTCGCCGTCGCTGAATTTGCTTACCGTCGCGTCGCCGAGGGGCAGGCGGAGGTGTTCGGCAACTTTTCGAGCGAGTTCGGGGTTGGCGTTGCCGGTAAAGACCATCATATTGTGCACGGTCGAAGTCCTGTGAGGCTGAAGGTTTAATTCGCGGTGAGACGGTTCCTGTGTGCAGCGTGTTGGACTACCACTCACTGGCTCAGTGTTGCCGTGAAACCGTAAACCATAAACAAGATTCCCGCCATAAGGCGGGAATCTAAAAAATGGCTGGGGTGGTAGGATTCGAACCTACGAATGCTGAGATCAAAACCCAGTGCCTTGCCGCTTGGCGACACCCCAGTAAATCGTTACGCCGTGGACAGTGTTTTGTGCAGTGGCGAAAGGTTGACCCCCTTCGCAACAAAGCCAGACATGCTTGCTGGACTCTTTGCCAAAACTGCTTCCGCAGCGCTCTTGCTGTCGAAGCTGGCGAACACACAGGAACCGGTGCCGGTCAGCCTCGCGGGGGAAAATTGATCCAGCCAATTCAAGGCCTTATCAACTTCCGGATACAGATTTCTCACCAAATTTTGGCAGCTGTTTCCGGTGGCCCCCTCAAGAAAGGCCGCTATTTTGATGGGAGAGGCATTGCGTGTCAATTGTTCATCGCAAAAAATTTCTGCGGTGCTCACTTCGCAGTCCGGGCGCAGTACTAAATACCAGCGCGGCTCGGTCTCTAACGGAGTAAGTTTTTCGCCAATTCCCTCGGCCCAGGCGGTGCGGCCGCGAATAAATACCGGCACGTCGGCGCCCAGCTGTAGGCCCAGCGAGGCCAGCTCGTCGAGGCTAATGCCGAGCTGCCAGAGGTGGTTGAGCCCCACCAGGGTGGAGGCGGCGTCCGAGCTGCCGCCGCCAATGCCGCCGCCCATCGGCAGGCGCTTGTCCAGGCTGATGTCTGCGCCGAGCGGTGAGTGGCGGTATTCGCGAAGCAGTTTGGCGGCGCGCAAAATTAAATTGCTGTCGTCGTCGACGCCGGGCAATGGCGTCAAAAAACGCAGTTGGCCGTCATCGCGGCTCTGCAGTGTCAGGGTGTCGCCGTAGTCCAGTAATTGAAACAGCGTTTGCAATTCGTGAAAGCCGTCGGCGCGCCGGCCGGTGATATGTAGGAAGAGGTTAATTTTTGCCGGGCACGGCAGTGTCAGGCTGCTCACTGTTGGCACTCCTGTTGGGCGTCGCGCCAGTTTTTGACAATCAGTTTAAGTCGCAGTCCGTCGCGGCGGGCATCGATAGTGCGCGGCAGGGCGTCGACACTGTCGCCGTGGTGGCGAGTGAAGCGTATGTGCCAGCCGTATTGCTGCAGTTCACTGAGTTGTCCAGAGGTGCTGAGTTGAGCGGCAAGTGGCGCGTCGGGCGAGGCTTGGCCGCGCAGCCAGAAACGCAGCGCCGAGACCGGCAGTGGCCAGCCAATGTCGGCGGCCAGTGTTTCTGCATTGGCGGCGTGTCGGGTTTCGCCGCGAAAGTCCGCCGAGGCGCCGGTCGCGGTGGCAATAATCTCGGCGCCGCCCACGCCCAGCGGGCTGCTTAGGCGGATCTTGCTGTAGTCAGCGCCGCACTGCAGCCAGTTGAGTTGGCCGCTCTCTTGTTGAGAGCCCTGCCACAGGCCGATGCGCCCGTCCATTTGCCAGTGATGAGTATTGGGCGCGGCGGGCGGCAGGCTGCTGCATGCCGAAAGCAGCAGGCTGAGCGCAGCGCCGCCAAGTAGCGAGCGATTAGTCATTGAGCAGTTTCAGTCTTTTTAGTGTGTCGTAGATGATGGCGCTGTCGGGCTTGTCCCGCAGTCCGGCTTGCCAAGCCTCCCGGGCTTTGTCTTCGCGGCCCAGCAGCCAATAGGCTTCGCCGAGGTGGGCGGCGATCTCGTGGTCCTGGCTTTGAGCAAAGGCTTTTTCCAGATAGTGCAGGGCTCCTTGGAGGTCGCCTTTTAGTAGCAGTATCCAACCGTAGCTGTCGAGAATGGCGGGGTCGTCAGCTTCTAGGGCGAGTGCGCGCTTAACCAGCTGCTCGGCTTCATCCAGTCTGGAGCTGAGATTGGCCAGTGTGTAGCCGAGGGCGTTTAGGGCGGCGCTATTGTCGGGGTTGCGCGCCAGTATGTGGCGCAGGTCTGTCTCGACGGCGCTGAGGTCGCCGATGCGCTCGGCAAACAACGAGCGGGCGTAGCGCAGGCTTTCGCTGTCGCTGTAGCGCTGCAGTGCCTGACTGAGTAATTCAAAACCGCGCTGATTGAGATCGGCCTTGCGCAGTATTTCGGCTTCCAATAGGTAGATGAACTCCGCCTGTTCGGGAAGTTTTTGGCGCCAGTCTGCCAAGCGCTTCAGCGCTTGCTCGCTACCTTCGGTGGACAGGCTAATACTTGCCAGGCGCCGGCTCGCTTCATCGAACTCGGGCAGCAGGGTGGCGTTTTGGTAGTGCTGCAGAGCCTCGGCCCAATCTTCATCCTCCTCGGCGAGGCGCCCCAAAACGTAGTGGGCGCGGCTGCGCTGTTGGGGGCTGTTACTCAGGCTTTGCAGTTGCTGCTCGGCCTCCTCGGTATTGCTGAGCTCGCGGTTGATCAGCATTAGCTCAAGCAAAATGTCGTGATCCTGCGGATGTTGGCGAGCCAGTACTTCGTAGTGCGCCTTGGCTTCATAGAGTTCGGTTTTGACCAGTTTGCGCGCCAGGTCGTGACGCAGGCGCTTGTGCCGCGGGTTTTGGTCAACGGCGTATTTTAGTCTGGCCAAGGCTTCTTCATGCCTTTGCAGCTGGCTCAGGGTGCGTGTTTCGATCAGCA
>JBFKEA010000178.1:0-5422 GCA_041619375.1 Spongiibacter sp.
GGCTACGACTCTGCCGGTATGGCAGTGATATCGGCCAGTGGCGAGAATAACTGCCGCAAACGCGTCGGCAAGGTCGAGGCGTTGGCGGGGGCGCTCGACGAGCAGCCGCTGCCGGGTAATACCGGTATTGCCCACACCCGCTGGGCCACCCACGGCGAGCCTTCGGAGATCAACGCCCACCCGCACAATTCCGAAAAACTGTCACTGGTGCACAACGGCATCATCGAAAACCACGAGGCGCTGCGCACCAAGTTGCAGGGCTTGGGTTATCACTTCGCCTCGGCCACCGACACCGAGACCATTGTTCACCTGCTGCACCACTACTACCAGCAGTCGCGCGATCTGCTGGGCGCGGTGAAGCTCGCCGTCGGTGAATTGGAGGGCGCCTACGGCCTGGCGGTGATTCACGCCGATCAGCCCGATACCCTGGTCTGCGCCCGCAAGGGCAGCCCACTGGTTATCGGCGTGGGTATTGGCGAGAACTTTATCGCCTCCGACCAGCTGGCGCTGCGCCAGGTGACCGACCGCTTTGTGTATCTGGAAGAGGGCGACATTGCCGAAATCAGTGTCGGTCACTACCGCATTTGGGATCAGAGCCAGCAGCCGGTCACCCGGCCGATCACCAAGATCGACAGCGCAGCGGAATCGGCCGACAAGGGCGTTTACCGCCACTATATGCTCAAGGAAATCTACGAGCAGCCGGCGGTGATTCAGCGCTCGCTGGCGGCGCGTCTCGGCAAGTCCCGGGTACTGGCGGAAACGCTGGGGCCTCGGGCCAATGATATTCTGGCGACCATTACGTCGGTGCAAATCGTCGCCTGCGGCACCAGCTATCATGCCGGCATGGTCGCCAAGTACTGGATCGAAGGGGTTGCCGGTGTGCCCTGTCACGTAGAAGTGGCCAGTGAATTTCGCTACCGCAAGTTCAAGGTGCAGGACAACACCCTGTTTGTCACTATCAGTCAGTCCGGCGAAACCGCCGACACGCTGGCGGCGCTGCGGCTGGCAAAAACTCTGGGATACACCGCCAGTCTGGCGATCTGCAATGTGGCGCTGAGCTCTCTGGTGCGCGAGTCCGACCTGTTTTTGATGACTGAAGCCGGGCCGGAAATTGGCGTGGCCTCGACCAAGGCCTTTACCACCCAATTGGTGGCACTGATCCTGTTTACTGTGGCACTGGGCCGCCACCACGACCTCAGTGAAGACGACGAAGCGAAGATTGTCGCTGCGCTGCAGCAGTTGCCCGCCTATCTCAGCGAGGTGCTGAGCTTAGATGGTGCGATTAAGCAGATGTCTGAGGCCTTTGCCGACAAGCAACACGCACTGTTCTTAGGCCGCGGCGCCCAGTGGCCGGTGGCCATGGAGGGCGCGCTGAAGCTCAAGGAGATCTCCTATATTCACGCTGAGAGCTACCCCGCAGGTGAGCTGAAACACGGCCCGCTGGCGCTGGTCGACAGTGAAATGCCGGTGATTGCCGTGGCGCCCAATGACGAGCTGTTGGAAAAATTAAAATCCAATCTGCAAGAAGTGCAGGCCCGCGGGGGTCAGTTGTTTGTGTTTGCCGATAAAGCGGCGGAATTTACCGCCGAGCCGCGCATGCAGATTATCGAGCTGCCCCATGTCAGCGACATTATCGCGCCCATTCTCTACACCATTCCCCTTCAGTTGCTCAGCTACCATGTCGCCATTCTCAAGGGCACCGATGTCGACCAGCCGCGCAATCTGGCCAAGTCGGTGACGGTAGAATAGATCGGCGGGCCGCATGGCCCGTGCTCCTTTCATCTGGCGTTTGACAAGGCGTCCCGCACGGTGGGTGCCGACGGCTGCATGGCCGCAAAGCAGTTTAATAATGCGTGCTTGCCGGCAGTTTGTCGTCGTCGCGAGCGGGTTTTGGCTGACTGACGTTTGACCCGTGTTTTAATTAAAAATACAGTGCATCAGCGAATTCTGTCTTGTCTCACTGCTTGCTGAGCTGTCTATAACCGCGCTAAGAAAAATAACGGAGAACATGCATGTATTTAGGTTTTAGCTCAATGAACACCGTGCACGACCCCCGCCCGGCCGAGTTGGCGGTGGTGTTGGAAGAGGCGGGATTTGAATCGCTGTGGTATGGCGAACACAGCCATATTCCAATGTCGCGCAAAACCCCGTATCCGCCGGGTGGTGAGTTGCCTGAACCCTACAAGGAAATGATGGATCCCTATATCTCGCTGATGGAGGCCGCGGCGGCCACCACTTCGCTTAAGCTAGGGACCGGCATCGCGCTGTTGCTGGAGCGGGAATTGCTTTCTCAGGCCAAAACCATTGCCACGCTGGACCGCCTGTCTGGCGGCCGGGTCATTATCGGCACTGGCGTTGGCTGGAATGAAGAGGAATTCGTCAATGCCACATCGCTGCCGTGGAAGCGCCGTTACAGCGCGCTTAAGGAAACGGTGGCGGCCACCAGGGCGCTGTTTAACGCGCCGGCGCCAGAGTACCACGGTGAACTGATCGATTTTGACCCGCTTTGGTTTGAGCCCAAGCCGGTGCAGTCGGGTGGGCCGAAATTTTTATTCGGCGCGATGGGGCCGCTGGGCGTGAAGCACGCCGCGGACTGGGCCGACGGCTGGATGCCGGTCGATGTGGTGATGGGCGATGTCGGCGCGTCGATCAGCCAATTTCGCCAGATGGTGAAAGACGGCGGCCGCGACCCCGACGCGGTCGACATTACCATGGTGGCGATGGGCGAGCTGAGCGCCGACTTGCTAAAGCAGTACCGCGACCTCGGTATCACGCGGGTCAATATCGGCGTTGGTATGGATAACTGGAATAAGCCGGATATTATTATGCCGATGATCGAAAAGTTTTCGAAAATTATTCCACAGTTATAAAGTGTTTGGTGGTAGTGGCGAGTGCGTTGAGTAGTCTCGCCTCGCCACCATTAATACAGTCTGCAACACCCCACATCGGCCGCGCGATTTCCGTTCACTTTTAGTCAATCGATAGCTAGACATAATTTGCTCGTTAGATATCGGTTTATTTCCGCTCGCTGTTTAAAATTTACTGTTATAGACCTTTGTGGAATATCACTAGCGCTTTAGCCGAATGTATAGCGTTTGGGCGTATAGTAAGTTTGTTGATCCTCGCACTTTGCGAGCCTGTTGAACTCGGTGTAGTGGTGGCGAAGCCACTGGGAGGCGATATGATTACGGTAAAGGCAGTCACTAAAAATCGCATTGATATGACAATGGAGTCGTCACTCAGTAAGGAGGATATGCAGCGGGCTTTGGATGAGCTTTTTGAGCTGAGCGCCGAGCTGGAGCATGGCACGATGCTGTATACCATTAGGGATTTTCACTGGCCATCGCTGGGTGCAGTAGGGGTTGAAATTGCCCGTTTGCCGCGTCTGATCAAGACGTTTAGAAAATTTGATCGAGTGGCGGTGATCAGCGATAAAAAATGGTTGAGAAAAGTCAGTGAGCTTGAAGGTCATTTATTTCCTGGAGTCGAAATAAAAAGCTTTGATGAAAACAGCAAAGCTGAGGCGGTAGCCTGGCTCAAACACAGCGATATGCAGCAGGCAGCTTGAAGCTGCTGTGGGTGATTAAGGGCTGCATTGCAGCCCTTTTTTACGTCTGCTGAATTGCGGCGGGAAAACGCCGGCGGCTGTCGCGATTAGCTAAATTGGCCCCGCCTGCAGTTGCGCAGAGGACTGGCGATGACCGCCTATAAAAGAAATGTTTTGATACACTGCGCGGGCAGGGATTGGGGAGACTTCCAATGCAACTTTCTCAACCGTATCAGCGCCGTGCACTGGACGCCATCGGCTTGTGGCAGCTTGGCGATTGGCAGCTGAAAACCTATCGCATTGTTTACGGCGGGCAGGCGTTTGATGAGCGCCTTTGCGAGGCCGCTCGGCAGCTGGCTAAGGCGAGGCTGGCCGCTTCGGCGCCGGCTACCGCTCACTACCACCTTGGCTTTATCGGTATTCATCAGGGCAAAACTGCGGACTTTATTTTTATCGACTGGTGGGCCGAGGAAAACGAGTTACACCACCATGTCTATGTGGCGCCGAAGGGCCAGCCCGAGGCCTTCGAGTACAAAACGCCCAGCGGCCTGATTGCCTGTGCCTGGGATATGCACCTGATGGCCTTTGAGCGCGATGCTTGGGTAGAGACGGTATTGCGCGGCGCGCCGCCCAGTGTCGAGGCCTATTTGCAGCGCTGGTGCAGCGGGCCGGTGTGAGGCGTCCGCTATTCACCTTGTTCCACCGTTCGTGGCCGACAATACTCACAGCCAGTTAAGCCATTGCCACCGCTGCTGGAGACCCCGATGACGAAAGAACAACACTACGCCTCACTGGTGAGTATGTACGCGGCCGCGCCGATCAATCGTTACTACCAGCCGTCGATGACGGTGCGCGAAGGCGAGGCGACAATTGAAATTGCCCTGGGTGAAAACTTGCACCATGCGGCGGGGGCGGTTCACGGCTCGGTCTATTTCAAAATGTTGGACGATGCGGCGTTCTTTGCCGCCAATTCGCTGGAGCCGGAGTTTTTTGTACTGACCACATCGTTTACCACTTACATCACCCGGCCGGTGTCGGCGGGCCGCATGCGTGGCGAGGGTCGCGTGGTGAACCGCAACAAAAGCCAGTTTATTGTCGAGGCGGTGGTTTACGACGGCGAGGATAGAGAAATTGGCCGCGGCAGCGGTATTTTCGTGCGCGGCAAATTGCCGCTGGTGGAGGCGGCCGGCTATGCGAGCACGCCGCTATGAAACATCCCTTTGCAGACTTAATTGGCCTTGAGGTGACGCAGATGCGCGCTGGATATAGTGAGTGTGAGCTGCTGATCCGCGAAGCGCAGCACTATAACCCCAACGGCGTGGTTCACGGCGCGGTGCTTTATGCGCTGGCGGACACCGGCATGGGCGCCGCCTTGTTTCCCAGTCTGGCGGAGGGCGAATACTGCGCCACGGTAGAAATTAAGATGAGTTATTTTCGCCCCGTCGACAGCGGCCGGTTGCGCTGCGTGACCGAGACGGTGAACCGCGGCCGGCGTCTGGCCAATCTGGATGCGCGGGTGTACAGCGGTGACACACTCATTGCCAAGGCCAATGGCAACTACGCGATACTCGGTAAAGGTTAGTGGCTTAGCGCCGCCTCTTATTTCACATGTTGTTGGTTGTGAGCAAGCTTGCCATTGTTTTTAATGAGGCATAGTCTGGTTGTTAGAGCGTTTTCGCCTTGGAGGTGAAAGATGGTCTTACATCGACGAGTCTCTATCGCCCTTGCCGTAACGGTGTTGCTGGTGTTAGCGGTGCCGATAAAGCAACAGTTCTTTGGCGAGGTAAAACAGCCCCAGTCCTACGATGAATACTGGGGGGCGCTATCCACTGGTCGCGGCGCTGATTCCTGGGGAGAGGGGGCGGCGAGCTCTGA
>JBFKEA010000179.1:0-5415 GCA_041619375.1 Spongiibacter sp.
ATTTTCACGCAAAATGTCCCGGGTGGTGCCGGCAATATCGGTGACGATGGCAGACTCACGGCCGGCCAGTGCATTGAGCAGGCTGGACTTGCCGGCGTTGGGTTTGCCGGCGATGACCACGGTCATGCCGTCGCGCAGCAGACTGCCCTGTTGGGCGGCGTTGCTGACCTGCTGAAGCTGCTGCTTAATCGCGCTGAGGTCGTCGGCGACGCGGCTGTCGCTGATAAAGTCGATTTCCTCTTCGGGAAAGTCGATGGCGGCTTCAACATAGATGCGCAGTGTGGTGACCGCTTCAACTAAGGCGTTTATTTCGCGGCTGAAGGTGCCGTCGAGTGAGCGCATAGCCTGGCGAGCCGCCTGTTCTGAAGCGCTGTCTATCAGATCGGCGATTGCCTCGGCCTGGGCTAGGTCAATTTTGTTATTCAGAAAGGCCCGCTCTGAAAACTCGCCGGGTCGGGCCATGCGCGCGCCGGCGCGCAGGCAGGCATTGAGCAGGCGATCCATAATGACCGGCCCGCCGTGGCCCTGCAGTTCCAGTACGTCTTCACCGGTAAAGGAGTTGGGGCCGGGGAAAAACAGCGCCAGGCCCTGGTCGATGACGTCGCGGTTGTCGCCGTCGATTTCGCGGAAGTGGGCATAGTGGGCACGGCGCGGTTGCGGCAGGCTGTCCATCAGCGCCGCGGCAATGCTTAGGCAGTTGCCGCCGGAGATACGCACAATGCCGACGCCGCCCTTGCCGGGGGGCGTGGCAACGGCGGCGATGGTGTCAAGCTGGCTCATGGCTTAGCGAGACGGCAGGCCGGATTTTTCAATACGTTTGGTAATGATGTACTGCTGAACAATCGACAGGGTGTTGTTCACTACCCAGTACAGTACCAAACCCGCGGGGAAGAACAGGAAGAAGAAGGTGAAGACCACCGGCATCCACTGCATAATTTTTGCCTGCATGGGGTCGGCGGGCGGCGGGTTGAGTTTCTGTTGGATAAACATCGACAGACCCATAATCAGCGGTAGGACAAAATAGGGGTCCATCGACGACAGATCGTTTATCCACAGCATAAACGGTGCGTGGCGCAACTCGACACTTTCCATCAGCACCCAGTACAGAGCGATAAAGACGGGCATTTGCACCAGCATCGGCAAACAGCCGCCGACCGGGTTAATTTTTTCTTTCTTGTACAACTCCATCATTGCCTGGGACTGCTTCTGGCGATCGTCGGCGTAGCGCTCACGCAACTCCATGAGCTTGGGTTGTACGCGGCGCATATTGGCCATTGAGGTAAAGGCCTTGGCGTTGAGTTGGAAGAAGGCGATTTTAACCAGCACGGTAACAGCGATGATTGACCAACCCCAGTTGCCGATCACGCTGTGCAACTTGGTTAGCAGCCAGAACAGCGGCTGGGCGATCCACCACAGCCACCCGTAGTCGACGGTGAGGTCGAGTCCGGGCGAGATTTCTTCTAGGCGGTATTGGTCTTTGGGGCCAATGTATATTGATGCTGCCATGCTGCCGGCATTGCCGGGGGCAATGGTTTTCGCCGGCGAGGTAAAGCGAGCAATGTTCATGCCCTGCCCGGTAACCACAGTGCTGTATTGGTTAGTTTGGCTTTGCTCGGGAACCCAGGCGCTGAGAAAGTAGTGCTGGATAATGGCAATCCAGCCGCCGTCAACGGTTTGTTTAAGCGGCTTGTCGTGCAGCTTGGCAAAGGCCAGTTTGTTATAGGGGTCTTCATTGCTGGCGTAGGCAACACCCATAAACGGCTTCATGGCGAACAGACCGTCGTCGGTGACACCGGGGTCGACGCTGTTGCCGCGTTTGAGCTGGCCGAATAGGCTGGCGGTAAAGGGGCTGTCGGAACGGTTGTCGATCAGGTATTCAAGTTTTACCAAATAGTCGCCGCGGTTCAGGGTATAGCGTTTGATAATGCTGACGCTGTCGCTGTAGTCGTAGCGCAGGTCGATGGACACGCTGTCCTGACCTTTGGCGAGCGCGACACGGTCGGTGCTCACGGTAAACAGTGGGCGGCCGGCAGCGGTGTCGGTAGAGTTGGCGCCGATCAGGCCGCTCTGGGCGGTAAAGCGGCGGCGCTGGTTGTTTTCCAGCAGTACAAAGGCCTTGGCGGCGTCCAGGCTTTCGCGGTGCTTAAGCATGGCGGCATAGACAATATCGCCGCCTTGCAGGTCAATTTTGATATCCAGCACGTCGTTGCGGATATGGCTGTAGCGGCCATTTACACTGCCCTGCTCCGGCAGCTCTTCGACAGCGTCCTCGCTGACCGCGGCGCTGGGCAAGTCGTCGCTGGCCGCGGCGGCTTTGGGCATTGCCGCAAAATTGGGCGCCGTTTGGTCGGCAGTCGCGGCGGCTGCAAGCGGTGCGTTGCTATCGACGTCAAAATTTTTCCACTCGACGAGCAACATAAAGGACAGTGCGGCGATAGCGGCGATAAGAAGATAGCGCTGAATATCAATCATTGCTTAATAGCCTTGATAGAGTTGGTGTTGGTTTGGCAGTGCCGACAGGGTGGAACGGGGTCGTAGCCACCGGGATTTAAAGGGTGGCAGCGGCCAATGCGGCGCAGGCTGAGCAAACTGCCGCGCAGGGCACCGTGATGGTGTATGGCGTCGATGGCGTAGTGTGAGCAGCTGGGATAGAAACGGCAATGAGGTGCCATCAGCGGGCTGATGCACAGTCGGTAGAACTTGATGCAGGCGATGAGTAGGCGCTGCAAGGCATTAACCCTCTCGCTGGCGAAGCTGCTTTTCGGCGCGTTTTTCGAGTTGTCGCCACAATTGCTTGCAGGTTTTGTGCAGGCTGGCATTGTCGAGTTTATCGACCCCTTTGCGTGCGAGCACAATAACATCGATACCGGGCAATCGCGACTGCTGCATTCTGAAACTGTCGCGAACAATACGTTTCAGGCGGTTGCGTTGTACCGCGAGGCGCACATTCTTCTTAGCGACAACAAGGCCCAGTCGAGGGTGGTCTAACCCATTGACGTTGGCGAGAAACAGCAATTCGGCAGTTGAAACCTTCAGACGTGACTGGTCGAAAACTGCCTGGTAGTCGCCGGCATTGAGTAGGCGCAGTGATTTATCAAAGCGAAAGTCCACTGCAATACCGGTCTGTACCTCTAAGTGTCTAATTAGGCAGACAGAACAGCGCGGCCTTTAGCGCGGCGGCGGTTCAGTACTTTGCGGCCGCCTTTGGTTGCCATGCGAGCACGGAAGCCGTGGGTGCGGGCGCGTTTCAGATTGCTGGGTTGAAAAGTTCTTTTCATGATCTTGTCCGTTCACAGTGTCGGAACTCGCCGACGAGTTCGCTAGTTCTTCGGCCCCAAGCCAATAACACTGGGCTCGGGCGCTAAAAATCGGATCGCGAATTTTAGTGGACGGCCCGGGGAATAGCAATGCCTGCCGGGCTTTTATTTGAGTGGGCAAGGTTGGCGACCCATTATCGGAAAAACACCTGGAGGGGTGGCGATTATTCGGTGTTGTCGATGATCACATGTTGTTGACAAGTTACTCACAGTTAGTGTGGGTGTTTATCCACAACTTGTTATTGTGGAATGCTTGTTGCACGGCGGAGTCTGTTATATGCCATTGATAAAACGGGCTTTTCTTTGGGTGTTAGGGTGTTGATAAACGTAGCGCGGTGTGGATAAGTCGTGCTGTTCCGCGTAGAATGAGTGCTCATTTTGGCCTCGTCGGGCGGTTTTTCCGGCCCTCGGGCGCGGCCGCCAAAGATCGATTTTTCGATGTTTTCAGGAGCGTTATTTTGTCTGATGCCACATGGCAGCGGTGCGTGGTGCATCTCCAGGAGGAGTTACCCGCACAGCAGTTCAACACCTGGATTCGACCGCTGCGCTGGGAGGCGAGCGACGGACAGATTCGCCTATTGGCCCCCAATCGATTTGTTCGCGACTGGGTCAACGATCGTTTTTTTGCCCGGATCGAAGAACTGGTGGCGGAGTTGTCGCCGGCCGATAGTGGCATATCGGTTGAGTTAGCGATCGCCGATCGCCAACCTCGGGCGGCGGCCTCGCCGCGAGCAGATTTTGCCGGAGCATCGGTAGCCGCGGTTGAACAGGCGCCGCTTGAGCGCCGCATGGACACGGCGGCGGCGAGTGTCGAGCCGGAGATGGTCCAAGCGCGCGAAACGGCGCCGGCCATCGTCCCTGCTTCGGCGGGCTTTTCTTCGCCGCAGGCCCAGCGTCAGGTAGAAGTTGAGGGCGGTATTCGCCATCAGAGTTCACTGATGGAGTCTTATACCTTTGAGACCTTTGTTGAAGGTAAGTCCAACCAATTGGCGCGCGCGGCGGCCAGTCAGGTGGCGGAAAACCCCGGGCGGGCCTATAACCCGCTGTTTCTATACGGCGGTGTGGGTCTAGGTAAAACGCATTTGATGCATGCGGTGGGTAACTCGCTGGTACAGCAGAACCCCAACGCGCGAGTGGTGTATTTGCACTCCGAGCGTTTTGTGGCGGATATGGTAAAGGCGCTGCAGCTCAATGCGATTAACGAGTTTAAACGCTATTACCGCTCGGTCGATGCGCTGCTGATCGATGATATTCAGTTCTTTTCCGGCAAGGAGCGCTCACAGGAGGAGTTTTTCCATACCTTTAACGCCCTGCTGGAGGGCGGCCAGCAGATGATCCTGACCTGTGACCGCTATCCCAAGGAAATCAAGGGGTTGGAGGAGCGGCTGAAGTCGCGTTTCGGCTGGGGGCTGACTGTCGCCGTTGAGCCGCCGGAGCTGGAAACTCGGGTGGCGATCTTGTTGAAGAAGGCTGAGCAGGAAAAGATCGCCCTGCCCTCCGATGCGGCGTTTTTCATCGCCCAGCGCGTGCGCTCAAATGTGCGCGAGCTGGAGGGTGTCCTCAAGCGAGTGATCGCTAGCTCGCGGTTTATGGCCAAACCCATCGATATACCGCTGATCAAGGAATCGTTAAAAGACTTGCTGGCGCTGCAGGATAAGCAGGTCAGCCTGGATAATATTCAGCGGACCGTAGCCGAGTATTACAAGATTAAGATTGCCGATCTGATGTCGAAGCGCCGCAGTCGCTCGGTCGCGCGGCCCAGGCAGCTGGCAATGGCACTGTCCAAGGAGCTGACTAACCACAGCTTGCCGGAAATTGGTGAGGGTTTTGGTGGTCGCGACCACACTACGGTGTTGCACGCCTGTAGGAAAATCAAAGAGCTGCGCGACAGTGATGCGGATATTAGAGAAGACTATAAGAATTTGATAAGACTGCTGACAACCTGATGTTTTCAGAGCAGTTTTTATAATAAAGTGTAGTTTGCTTACGGCCTGGTTAAGCGGCCCTTGTCTCAGCAAAATAATACAACGGGAACACAGAGAATGAAATTTTCGATTTCTAGGGACGCCTTGATCAAGCCCCTTAATTTAGTCGCCGG
>JBFKEA010000180.1:0-5411 GCA_041619375.1 Spongiibacter sp.
GCTCACCCTTTCCTTTAATCGGCCGGAGGCCATGAATGACAGGCACCCCGAAATGCTCACCGGTGTAGCTGCTCTGGTCGAGCAAGCCAGTGAAGATAAGGCTGTATCGGTGATCGTGCTGCAGGGCGCGGGGCGTGCATTTTCCGCCGGGGTCGACCTCAAGGTGCTGCAAGATATCGAGCCCGCTTTCGGCCGCATTGGCGACCTGTTTGACGGGTCCGCCAAGCAAGCCTATAGCGCTATTCGCAATTGTAATGTGCCGGTCATTGCCAAGGTTCACGGCGCTTGTTTTACCGGTGCTTTAGAGTTGGCTCTGCACTGCGATTTTATCTTCACCACCGACAGTACAAAGTTTGGCGACACCCACACCCGCTTTGGCCTGCGCCCGACCTGGGGGATGTCTCAGACCTTGTCTCAGGCTGTCGGCGTTCGCAAAGCCAAGGAACTTTCCTATACCGCACGAGTGATAAAAGGTGATGAGGCTGAGCAGCTTGGCATCGCCAATAAATCGGTTGCCGGGGACGAAGAGTTGGACGAGTTGGTCGCTGCGCGAGCGGCGCAAATTGCCGGCAATTCTCGTCAGGCTGTCGCGGCGATGAAGGATCTCTATCGGATGGCGCAACACGGTCATTCGATTGAGGAGGCTCTCGAAAAAGAGTTGGCGACAGAGTACACCGATATCCTCGATACCGCTGAACGCCTCGCCGAGTTCCGCTAAACCCCTGCCGCGAGGCACCGGAGCCTTCACTCTATCCGCGGTTTTCGGCTGGTACAGCGGCAGATTTCTTGTGCAGGCGGCTGGCGATAATTAATGTCAGCGCCGGCATCAGCATCCATCCGCCGTATACCAGTACGGTAAACAGCGCCATGCTGCCCAGTTCGCTGGTCGCCGCGTTGGCCGCTGGAAACAGTGAGGCAATAATCAGCACCGCAAGGTTTACATTGCGCACCGTGAGCTCCATGTCAATGGCGACGATATCGGCCCGCGGTGTGCCCATTAGCCTGGGCACAGCCAGTCCTGCAGCAAGCAGGGCCAGGGTAAAGCCGGTGATCACCAGAACATTCGACAAGCCAAAGGCCGCCCAGTCCAGCCTGCCGGAGGTGGTCGCGCCGAGGATAATAACGACTATCAGCGCCAGACTAGCCCGTATCGACCAGGTCGAAATCTGCGGTGCCAATGCCGGTAGTAGTCTGAGCACGAGCATACCCATTGCCAGCGGCGCCAAAATTGAAAAGAATATTTCAGCGGCGATACGCGCTGCTGGCAGCTGGAAATCTGCTGGGACATAGTCGGTAATTAACAGCTTCAAGATAATGGGTACCGTGGCTAGGCAGGCCACGGTGGTGACCGCGGTAATGGCAATCGACAGCGCAATATTGCCCCTAGCAAAGTAAGTGTAGATGTTGGACGTTGTGCCACCAGGTATAGCCGCCAGTATGGCGATACCGACGGCGACCCCGGCGTGCAAATTGAATAGCGCTAAAAACAGCACGGCGATCAGCGGTACCATTAACAACTGCAGGCTCAGGCCCGTGGCGAAAGCGCGGGGCGTTCTGGCAACGTTGACGAAATCGATAATGCGCAGGGTGGCACCCATGCCGAACATGGCCAGCAGCAGCTGGCTAAAAGCGATGCCGTATTCGTATTTGAGGTAGAGTTCAGTCATGGTGAAGCTCGCAGCCTGTTTTGCGTCGAAGATATATATGCGGTGTGCAGCGGCTTGGCGAGTTGGGCGTTAAACAATGCCCGGCCGCAATCCGTGCGGGGAAATCGCCACCAGCCGGTGTTGCGAACCCTGGCTGAGCATGGCATTAAATCGCGGAATTCACACCCGAATAGTGCGCAAGTTGGCTTGCGTCCCCTTAGGGTCTGCCTCGGGCGTCACCCCAAAATTATAGTAAAGCCAAGTGGCGGAGGGTATTGCGGAGTTGTTGGCGGCGGAAAGTTGCTGCGGTTAGCGCTTTGTCGATTTGATTGGCAAGTGACTAAACGAAAAAAGGCGAACCAGTAAGTTACTGATTCGCCTTTTCTTTTTTGGTAGCGGGGGCAGGATTCGAACCTACGACCTTCGGGTTATGAGCCCGACGAGCTACCAGACTGCTCCACCCCGCAATTGACTGGTTGTCTTGTTCTCGAAGACAGGACGCGCATTATAGGGATGCGTTTTGGGTCTGGCAAGCCTTCTTTGTGTTTTATCTTAAAAAGTTGGCAGAGGCCCTAGCCGCTGTGGCGGATGGCGCCGTCGACCGGCAATACCGTGCCGTTGATGAAGGAGCCGGCGTCACTGGCCAGCAGAATAACGGGGCCGATAAGTTCGTCAATTTCCCCCAGGCGCTTGGCAGGCATGGCATTTATATAAGCTTTTCCTGCGTCTGTGGCAAAGAAGTCCTGGTTCATTTCGGTGAGGAACCAGCCGGGGGCAATGGCGTTAACGCGGATGTTGTGGCGCATTAAGTCCAGAGACATGGCTTGGGTGAGGTGGGCCACTGCCGCTTTGGAGGCGCAGTAGGTGGTTTGGCCGCTCTGCGCCATGATTGCCAGTACCGAGGCAATATTGATGATGCTGCCGGGAATGGCCGTTGCTGCCATGCGTTTTGCGCCCTCTTGAGCGACGTTCCACACGCCGTTGAAGTTGGTGCCCATGACGAAGTCGCGGGAGCTGTCGTCGATTTTCAGGAAATTTTTCGGGTCGGCGACGCCGGCATTGTTGATGATAATGTCGGGCGTACCGGCCAGCTGTTCGGCGCGGTCAAAGCCGGCATTGACGCTGCTGCGGTCCGCCACGTCCATGGCTAGGGCGTGAGCGATGCCGCCGGCCGCCCGTATGTCTTCCACCAGTGCCTCGAGTTTTTCGACTCTGCGGGCGCAGGCGATGACTTCTGCGCCGGCTTCGGCCAGGCCTTTGGCAATGCCGTGACCGAGACCGGAAGAAGCTCCGGTTACCAGTGCGCGGCGGCCGTTGAGGGAAAATTTGTCTAGGATCATGCGGGTTCCTCGCTATGCGCTTGCGATAATAGCCGTCGATTAAAGCGGCTTTGCCGGGCGGGCGGAAGGACTTTGCGTGTCCGGTATAGCCGGCGGGCGCGCGATGCCAATGGCTGGCGGGTGACGACACAGGCGACACGCATCGGGCGGGCAATTGCGGTAGAATTCCCCCCTTTAACTTTGTCGCCTCGTTAACTGCTGGCAGCGGCGCGCCCTTACGTATTGAGATTAATAGAGAATGGATGAATTTGCCGATATCCGGCCCTACCGCGACAGTGAAGTTCGCGAGGTGCTTGATCGCCTGCTGGTCGACCGCGAATTGCTCGACGCCGTCGCCAATTTGCGCATGCCGCGCGCCAACCGCTGGTTTCCTAAACTGCTGCGCCCGCTGGTAAGCGCGGTATTGCGGCACCAGTTTCGCGCGGTGTCGTCGGTGGCGGAGTTCCAGGTGTTGGTCAAGCAGTATATGGACCAGATGATTGCGCGCAGCACCGCCGAGTTCAGCGTTTCTGGCATAGACGGTTTAGTGCCGGGGCAGGCGTATTTATTCATCAGCAATCACCGCGACATTGCCCTTGACCCCGCTTTTGTTAATTACGCCTTGCACAGCCATGGCCTGGATACGGTGCGCATCGCGATTGGTGATAATTTGCTGTCCAAGCCGTTTGCGGCGGATCTGATGCGGGTGAATAAAAGCTTTATTGTGCAGCGCAGCGCCAAGGGGCCGCGGCAGATGTTGGCGGCGTTTCGCAAGCTGTCGAATTATATTCGCCATTCGCTGCAGGAAGAGCATTCATCGATTTGGATTGCGCAGCGCGAAGGGCGCGCCAAAGACGGCAACGACACCACCGAGGTGGCGCTGGTAAAAATGATCGGTATGTCGCAAAGCAAGGGCAGTGAAAGTTTTGCCGAATTTGCGTCGGCCCTCAATATTGTGCCGGTGAGCATTTCCTATGAGTGGGATCCGCTGGATGCCGCCAAGGCCCATGAACTGGCGCAAATCGAGCGCGATGGCAGCTACCAAAAAGCCGAGCACGAAGACCTGAAAAGTATTGGTGCGGGCATCGTTGGCGATAAGGGCCATGTGCATGTACATTTTGGCGCGCCGCTGCGCGGTGATTACGCCGATGCGGCGGCGCTGGCCGCCGCCCTGGACCAGCAAATTATTGGTAGCTATCGCCTGCACAGCAGCAATGTGCTGGCCTATATGCGCTTGTTTGACGATCAGCGCTGGCGCGAGTTGGAGGTGCCGAAAATCGACGATGCTCAGGTACAGGCCTTTGACCAGCGTTTTGCCGGTATGCCGCCCGATTACCGTCGCAAGGCCCTAGAGATTTATGCCCGGCCGGTGTGCAACCAGTTGCGGCTGCGCGACGGAGCGCAGTGATGGCCGGGGCGCTGATGGCAGCGGGAGCGCGCGGTGCTCAATAATGCGCTGAAAGAGCAAATCCAGGGCGCCTATCGCCAGTTTCTCAGCAGTAAGTCGCTGCGCCCGCGCTTGGGGCAGCGGCTGATGATCGCTCATATTGCCCGCGTGCTGGGCGGCATCAAACGCAATCAGGATCATCAGCGCAGCGGCGGAGATCATCTCTGTGTTGTCGAGGCGGGCACCGGTACCGGCAAGACCCTAGCCTACGCACTGGCGGCGATTCCCATTGCCCGTGAATGCGATAAAACGCTGGTGATCGCCACGGCCACGGTGGCGCTGCAGGAGCAGATATTACAACGCGATTTGCCCGACATTCTGCAGCACAGCGGGCTGTCCTTTAGCCTGAGTTTGTCCAAGGGGCGTCGTCGTTATCTCTGCCTGTCCAAGCTGGACCAGATACTCAGTGGCGGCGAAGCCAAGGCGATGCCGCTGTATCCCGATGAGCGCAGCGCGGTACCTGACAGCGGTGCGCTGGCGCTGTACACGAAGTTTGCCGACCAGCTGGCGAGCGGCAGCTGGGACGGTGATCGCGATAATTGGCAGGCCGTGCTGCCGGAAGAGCAGTGGCAGCGGGTGACCACCGATCACGCACAGTGCAGCGGTCGGCGCTGCAGCCATGTGAAGCAGTGCAGTTTTTTTAAGGCGCGTGAGTCGATGGCCCAGGCCGAAGTGGTCGTGGCCAACCACGATTTGGTACTGGCCGATTTAGCCCTGGGCGGCGGCGCGATACTGCCGCCGCCGGAAGACTGTATCTATATCTTCGATGAAGCCCACCACCTGCCAGACAAGGTTATTAATCATTTCAGCGCCAGTTTCCGTCTCGGTGCCAGTGAGCGCTGGATGGAGCAGGCCGAACGCAGCTTGGCGCCGATACTGGCCTTGCCGGCGATGCAGAAATCACTGCGCGGCCAGTTTGATTCGCTGCTCAATTTATTGATTGCCGCGCGCGAGGCCATGGTGCCACTGCGGCCGATGTTAAGTGAACTGCTGATGACA
>JBFKEA010000181.1:0-5393 GCA_041619375.1 Spongiibacter sp.
GTATCAAGGGCCTGACAAGTTGATCGCCTACGTGGGTGATCAACTGCGCTTTGAAGTGCTCAGCAACCACGACGACGCCATGCACGTCCACGGCTACGAAAAACACTTGGAGCTCAGTGGCAACCAGACTGCAGTGCTGGAATTCAGCGCCGAACTCAGCGGCCGCCACGCCCTGGAGCTGCACGGCAACGAATTGCAGCTCGCCACCCTTGAGGTGTATCCCCGCCAGTGAGTCCTCCGCGCCTGCTGATCATACTGGCCGGCCTGCTACCGGGCACACTCTGCGCCCATTCCTTCGGCCGCCCCTCTCAGCTGCCTATGCCCTATTGGATGTATATCTACGGGGCCATGGCGGCACTACTATTGTCATTTGTAGTACTGGCCTGGCTGCTGCGCGCCGAGCGCAGCCATCAGTCCCCGCCCGCGCTGGGCTTTTCGCCGCCGCACTGCACACGGCGGCTCAAGCCCTTGCTGCAGGGCCTGATGCTGGCCGGCTTCGGCCTGGCCATCGTCAGCGGCCTGCTCGGTAGTCAGGACAGCTACCGCAACTTCAATATGACCTTCTTCTGGATCGCCTTTGCCCTGGGCGCCAGCTATGCCAGCGCCCTGCTCGGCAACTGGTACGCCGCACTCAACCCCTGGAAGCTTTTGTGCCAAGCCATAGGCAAACTACACGCCGGCTTTTGCCACGGCCGCTTCAGCTACCCCCAAGCGCTCGCTTATTGGCCGGCGCTAGCCTTGTATATGGGCTTTATCAGCCTGGAACTGTTTGCCGATATCCGCCCCTTTTCCCTGTCGGTATGGCTGCTGATTTACACCGCGATCAATCTGCTGGCCACCTTCCTGTGGGGCGCCCGCGCCTGGTTTCGCTACGGCGAATTGTTCGCAGTGATGTTCCGGCTGATCGCGATGATGGCGCCGCTGCAGCGCAGCGATCAGTCGGGTGATGGCCAGCGCCCTCAGTGGCAGCTGCGCTGGCCCTTTAGCGGCCTGCTAGGTCAGCGCGTTGAACACCCCAGCCTGCTGATTTTTTTACTGTTTATGCTGTCGTCCACCGCCTTTGACGGCCTGCGCGAAACCAGCCTGTGGTTCAACCTGTTTTGGGCAGACCCCTTTGGGCTGCTCAGCCCGCTGCTGGGCAAACACCCACTGCACGCTTACATCGAGCTGCGCCCGTGGTACATCGCCTACGAAGTACTGTGGCTGCTGATGTCGCCACTGATCTATTTGGGCCTGTTTTTACTGTTCCTCTGGCTGGGTAAAAAGCTGGTCGGCAGCGCGCTCGGTCTGCGCGAGCTGGCGCTGCGTTTTGGCTACAGCCTGCTACCCATCGCACTGGTCTACCACATCACCCACTACTACAGCTTGTTATTCAGCGACGGCGTGAAACTGCGCGCTCTGCTTTCCGACCCCTTCGGCTGGGGCTGGAACCTGTTCGGCAGCGCCATTAGCGGCCGGGTGCCGATACTGCTGGATATGGGCATTATCTGGGACAGCCAGGTGTGGCTGATCCTGATCGGCCACGTCGCCAGCGTTTATCTCGCCCATATGGAGGCATTGCGCAGCTTTAACAATCAGCGCAGCGCGGCATTGAGCCAACTGCCGATGTTGCTACTCATGCTGCTGTTTACCGGCGCCGGACTGTGGATACTCGCCCAGCCACTGCAGGGCTAAAGGGCCTGGCAGCTCGGCAATAATGCGCTAAATCTCTCCCAGCATTCGACGCCGCGGCGCTAAACCCTTATAGTGCGCGCCTCCCCGCTCATCGATTTATGCACTGCCGCGCGCAGGCTCAGGATACTCTGTTGATCTCTACCGCAAATATCACCATGCAATTTGGTGCCAAGCCGCTGTTTGAAAATATCTCAGTGAAGTTCGGCAACGGCAACCGCTACGGCCTGATCGGGGCCAATGGCTGTGGCAAGTCGACCTTTATGAAGATTCTCGACGGCAGCCTGAAGCCGACTTCGGGCAATGTCTCACTCGACCCCAACGAGCGCATTGGCAAGCTCCACCAAGACCAGTTCGCCTTTGAGCAATATTCGGTAATCGACACCGTCATCATGGGCCACACCGAACTGTGGGAGGTCAAGCAAGAACGCGACCGCATCTATGCTCTAGCAGAAATGTCAGAAGAAGAAGGCATGAAAGTGGCGGAGCTGGAAACCCGCTTTATGGAAATGGACGGCTACAGCGCCGAGAGCCGCGCCGGTGAAATTTTGCTGGGCGCCGGCATTGAGCAGAGCCTGCACTTTGGCCCAATGAGTGAGGTCGCGCCGGGCTGGAAACTCCGCGTGTTGCTCGCCCAAGCCCTGTTCTCCGACCCGGATATCCTGCTGCTCGACGAGCCCACCAACAACCTTGATATCAATACCATTCGCTGGTTGGAAGAGCTGCTTAACGAGCGCAAAAGCACCATGGTTATCATTTCTCACGATCGCCACTTTTTGAACGCGGTGTGCACCCATATGGCGGACATCGACTACGGTGAGCTGCGCGTCTACCCCGGTAACTACGACGACTTCATGACGGCGGCCACCGCTGCCCGCGAGCGCCTGCAGTCGCAAAATGCCAAGAAATCCGCCCAGATCGCCGAGCTGCAGCAATTTGTCAGCCGCTTCTCCGCCAATGCGTCCAAGGCCAAGCAAGCCACCTCGCGGGCCAAGCAGATCAGCAAGATCCAGCTCGATGAGATCAAGGCGTCCAGCCGGGTCTCACCCTATATCCGCTTTAAACAAGACAAAAAGCTCCACCGCCAGGCACTGACACTGGAGAGCCTTGGCCACGGCTTTGACGAGCCGCTATTTCGCAATGGCCAGATGATCCTCGAGGCCGGCAGCCGACTGGCGGTTATCGGCGAAAATGGCGCCGGCAAAACCACCCTGTTGCGCTGCCTGATGAAAGAGCTGGAGGCCAAAGAAGGCAATGTGAAGTGGGCAGAAAATGCCACACTCGGCTACTGCCCCCAGGACAGCACCGACGATTTCGACAACGAACTCAACCTGTTCGACTGGATGGCCCAATGGCAAAAGCCCAGCCACGACGACCAAATTGTGCGCGCCACCTTGGGCCGCCTGCTGTTCTCCTCCGACGACTTTAAAAAGCAGGTCAAGGTCTGCTCAGGGGGTGAAAAAAACCGCCTGTTGTTCGGCAAGTTAATGATGATGGACTGCAATGTGCTGATCATGGACGAGCCCACCAACCACCTAGACATGGAAGCTATCGAGGCGCTCAACCTCGCGCTGGAGCACTTTGAGGGCACGTTGATTTTCGCCAGCCACGACCGCGAGTTCGTGTCTTCACTGGCGACCCGCGTGGTGGAAATCAAAGACCAGCAGCTGCACGATTTCCAGGGCAGTTACGAAGAATATCTGGCCAGCCAGCAGGTCTAGGTCGACTCGCGCGTGCCGGCCAGCGACTGCAGGCCGGCAATATTGCGCGCCACTGTGGCCCGCCACATCTGCTCGTAACTCTCCACGGCCAAGTGCCCCTGCACCCAGCTCGCCCGCTCGCCGCGCGGCAGTGCCTGCTTCAAATGCTTGAGCACCGCCGGCCGACAGGCATCCTGCTCGAAACTGCAAAAACTCAACACCATCCACCACAGCGACTGGGCCTGACACACCGCCTGCTCGTCGCTGCCCAGCACCGGCCGCAGCAACTCCGCCACCGCCTCTAATTCGCGCAAGCCCCTGGGAGTGGTGGCCATCATACCGACCAGAAACAACGCCTCAGGCGCCGACGACAGGCGCTTGCGCCAGTTGTTCAGCCACAGCTCTAGTGCCTGCTGCCAAGGCCGGGAACAATCCAGCGCCTCGCTATAACCGTCGTAGAGCTGCTCGGCCAGCGCGGTCAGTAGCTGTTCCTTATTGGCAAAGTAGCCGTAGAGGCTCGGTGGGGTCACACCCAACTGCTGCGCGATACGGCGCATGCTCAAGGCGCGCTCGCCCTCGCTAAGCAGCAGCGCGCGGGCGGCGTCGAGAATGGCCTGCTGACTGGTCGCACTGGGACGGCCGAGTCGTGTTTTGGTCGCGGAGCTAGCACACATAGTGTCTGACAATGCCTAAATTTTGAGCGGCGAATATTGACTTATTTAACAATGTTAATAAACTACTGTCCATTAACTTAACAGCGTTAGCAAACTAGCCCCGCAACGAGGACAGTGCCATGCCCACATCGAGCTATCCAGAATTGGGCTGCTACCTGCTGCCCGGCCACAGCCGCCAGCCCGCCGAATTGATTGGCGAAGTGCGCGCCGCCGAGCAACTCGGCCTAGGCTCTGCCTGGATCTCCGAGCGCTTCGATGTTAAAGAAGCCGGAGTCAGTGTTGGCGCTGCTGCCGCCGTCACCGAGCGCATCCACATCGGCACCGCCGCCACGAATATCAACACCCGCCATGTCATGAGTACCGCTGCCATGGCCAGCTCCGCCCACCACCTATCCAATGGCCGCTTTGCTCTGGGCATTGCCCGTGGCGTTGGCATTCGCCAAGACCTGTGGGGCATTCCCAAGATCAACAACGCTCAGCTTCGCGACTTCAGCGAGATGATGAAAAAGCTGTGGCGCGGCGAGCGCGTGATGGGCTATGACGGCGCGCTAGGGAAATTTCCGTATTTGCATATGGCCGACTGGCTGGACGCCGACATTCCCCAACTGTTTGTCGGCTTTGGCCCCAAAAGCCTGAGTTTTGCCGGCGGCGTGTTCGACGGCGTTATCCTGCACACCTTCCTCAGCGACGAGGCCCTGCAGCGCGCCACCGCGCTGGTGCGCCAGGGTGCCGAGCGCGCCGGCCGCGACCCCGACAAGGTAAAAGTATGGAGTGTACTGGCCTGCGGGGTGGACCCCAGCGAAGAACAGTACCTGCGTTTGGCCGTCGCGCGTATGGCCACTTACCTTCAGGCCCCCGGTTATGGCGAATTGCTAGTGGCCATTAATGACTGGGATAGCCGGGTACTTGAACAATTTCGCGCCGATGCCACCGTGGCAAACATGCCCGGCGGCATCGATAGTGTCGCCAGTCTCGATCAGCTCAGGGAAATCCAGCGTTTGATTCCCGACGAGTGGCTGCCGGCCGCTATTGGCACAGCGGACTTTGCCGCCCAGCGTATAGTCGGACAGTTCAAGGCGGGTGCCGACGGCGTGATTTTACACGCCAGCACCGCCGAGCAGTGCGCACCGGCAATTACCAGTTACGGCAAGCTTCGCGATGCCAGCCGCTTTACCGGCCGCAGCAATCGACCGGCCTAAGACTGCCCCCCCGGCAACCGGATTGTTAACAACAATAACCACTGAGAGAAACACTGACATGGAACTAGCCTGCACCCCTGAACAACTCACCGCCGACTGGCTCAGCCAAGCCCTGCAAGCCAGTGACCTACTGGGCGGCGCCCACGTAA
>JBFKEA010000182.1:0-5381 GCA_041619375.1 Spongiibacter sp.
ACGCAGACCGCATCGACATCGACGCGGGCGCTGCGCACCCGCTGCAATAAGGCTTTCATCGCTTTCCTGTAACTGTAACGGTGCCGGTTCAGGCGCCCTCGCCGGAAAATTGCCGCACCAATACCTCGGCAATTTCGTCGGTAGCTTTCACCAGCGCATCGCTCATGCTCGGCTCAAACGCCGAGTGACCGGCATCGCGCACCACAAACAACTCGGCACTCGGCCAGCGTTCATGAAGGCTCACGGCATTGTCCAAAGGGCAAATCATATCGTAGCGGCCGTGAACAATCACCGCGGGAACCTCTGCCAGCGCCGCCATATTGTCCAGCAAGTTATTTTCTTGAAGGTAGGGGTCGTTGCGGAAAAAATGGTTCTCGATATGCGACATCGCCACCGCGGTGTGGGTGTCGAGCAAATGCGCCTCAACATCGTGATTAGGTCGCAGCGTCGAACAGCGCGCCTCCCAATGGCACCAAGCCTTGGCTGCCGACATCTTCGCCAACTCATTGTCACCATGCAGCTGGCGATGATAGGCGTCTATCCAGCTTTCGTCGGCGCGGCGATTCGCTACCTCGTCAAACTCCTGCCAGTAGTCGGGGAAGATACGGCTCGCCCCGCCCTCGCTATAAAACCAGCGCAGGTCTTCGGGCCGGCAGAGAAAGATGCCCCTGAGTACCATGGCCAACACCCGCTGGGGGTGGACCTGGGCGTAGGCAAGGCTCAGCGTCGAGCCCCAGGAGCCGCCGAACAGCACCCAGTGATGAATCCCCAGAAACTCGCGAATGGCCTCTATGTCATCGATCAGCGCCAGCGTGTTGTTGTTCAGCAGGCAGGCGTGGGGCTCAGAGCGCCCGCAGCCGCGCTGATCAAAGAGAATGATGCGATAAATTTCCGGGTCAAAAAAACAGCGAGACTTGGGGCTAGTGCCCGCACCGGGGCCACCGTGCACAAACAGCACCGGAATCCCTTCGGGGTTGCCGGACTCTTCGAGATACAGAACGTGCGGGGACTGCACCGCCAGGCGGTGGGTCTGATAGGGTTTGATATCGGGATAGAGTGCCTGCATACCTCGCACCTGGATCGATTAACTGCTGATCCTCAGTGTAGCGCAGTAGGGGGCGGGCTGCCGCCCCCAAAGTCCCTTATAGACTTACTTGCCAGCGCGCTTGCGCTCGTTTTCCTTGAGCAACTTCTTGCGCAGGCGAATGCTTTTCGGCGTCACCTCAACCAACTCGTCATCCTCGACGAATTCCAGCGCCTGCTCCAGGGTGTGAACCACCGGCGGGGTCAGTGTCAGCGCCTCATCGGTGCCCGACGCTCGCACGTTGGTCAGCTGCTTGCCCTTGGTGGGGTTAACCACCAGGTCATTGCCGCGGCTGTGCAGTCCGATAATCTGACCTTCGTAGACTTCTTCGGCGTGGCCGAGGAACAAACGGCCGCGATCCTGCAGGTTGAACAGGCCGTAGCTCAGCGTCTTGCCCTTCACCATCGACACCATTACGCCGTTTTGGCGCTTGGCCATTTCGCCGCCCTTCACCTCACCGTAGTGATCGAAAACGGTGGTCATAATGCCGCTGCCCGAGGTCAGCGTCAGGAACTGGCCGCGGAAACCAATCAAGCCGCGCGCCGGTGCGATAAACTCCAGCTTAACGCGACCCTTGCCGTCAGGCTCCATATTGGTCATTTCGGCTTTGCGCAGACCCATCTCTTCCATCACCGAGCCCTGATGCTGCTCTTCAACGTCGATCACCACCTGCTCGTACGGCTCTTGCAATACACCGTCGATTTCTTTCTGTACCACTTCCGGACGCGACACACCCAGCTCGAAGCCTTCGCGGCGCATGGTTTCGATCAATACTGACAAATGCAATTCACCGCGACCGGAGACCTTGAATTTATCCGGGGTCTCACCCTGCTCAACCCGCAGCGCCACGTTGTGGATCAGCTCTTGTTCGAGGCGGTCTTTAATATTGCGGGTGGTAATAAACTTGCCTTCCTGACCGGCAAACGGCGAGTCGTTAACCTGGAAGGTCATGCTCACGGTGGGCTCGTCAACGGTCAGTGCGGGCAGCGCCTCGGGCTGCGCCGGCGAACAGATCGTGTCAGAAATATTCAGACCTTCAATGCCGGTAATACACACAATGTCGCCGGCCTGCGCCTGCTCGACTTCAACGCGCTCCAGACCGTGATAGCCCATCACCGTCAGCACGCGACCTTTGCGCTGGTTGCCATCGGCGCCCACCACAACCACCTGCTCATTGGGCTTCATCGTGCCGCGGGTAATGCGACCAACACCGATAACGCCCACATAGCTGTTGTAATCCAGCGCCGAGATCTGCATTTGCAGCGGGCCGTCGACATCCACGTCCGGCGACGGGACTTTATCAACAATCATTTCAAACAGCGGCGTCATATCGTCCGCCAGCTCATCCGCTTCCGGACCGGCAATGCCGTTGAGGGCAGACGCGTAAATAATCGGGAAGTCCAGCTGCTCGTCGGTGGCGCCGAGGCGATCGAACAGATCAAACACCTGATCCATAACCCAGTCCGGGCGCGAACCCGGGCGATCCACCTTGTTAACCACCACAATCGGCTTCAAGCCGCGCTCAAAGGCCTTTTGCGTTACGAAGCGCGTCTGTGGCATCGGCCCGTCGACGGCGTCGACCAGCAGTAATACGCAATCCACCATCGACAGCACGCGCTCAACCTCGCCACCAAAGTCGGCGTGTCCCGGGGTGTCGACAATATTAATCCGGTAGTCATTCCAGCGAATGGCGGTGTTCTTGGCCAGAATGGTAATGCCGCGCTCTTTCTCCTGGTCGTTGGAGTCCATGATGCGCTCGGCATCCTGGTTGCGGCGGTCGAGGGTACCCGACTGGCTCAGCAGTTTATCAACCAGTGTAGTTTTGCCGTGGTCAACGTGGGCGATGATGGCGATATTGCGCAGCTTATCAATCATGATGGGGGATCGTCGTCGGATAAATTTGGGCGCGCAGTATACACCAGCGACGCCCAGATAAGCACAAATCCTCTGCATCATGGGCATATTGCCAGTGATAACTCCGACAATTCCCCCGCCGCGACGCTTGGGACACCCCTGCTTTCCCGCTACAATTCGTCAAACGCCGCTTTATCCAATTGGAAATAATAATATGAGCAAAGCCCAGACCGCCCCCGCAGGCGTGACGTGGAAGTCGCGCTGGACATTCATTCTCGCCGCCACCGGCTCGGCTGTGGGGCTGGGCAACATCTGGAAATTCCCCTACATCACCGGCGAATATGGTGGCGGCGCATTTGTACTGACCTATCTCGCCTGCATCCTGATGATCGGTATTCCGGTGATGATTGCCGAGGTGATGATCGGCCGCGCCGGGCGCAGCAACCCCGCCGACGCCATGAGCCGACTGGCCAAAGAGAGCAAGCGCAGCAGCTTCTGGGGGCTGGTCGGCGTGGCCGGCGTGCTGTCGGGCCTGATGATCATGATGTTCTACAGCGTGGTCGCCGGCTGGGCACTGGACTATGTCGCGCAGAGCGTAAGCGGCACCTACAGCGACCTCAATGCCGACCAAATCGAGAGCAACTTCGGTGAGCTGCTGGCGAGCAGCGGCCAGCAACTGCTGTGGCACAGCGTCTTCTGCCTGCTCACCGCATCGGTTGTTGCCGCCGGCGTCACCCAGGGCATCGGCAAGGCGGTCGACATATTGATGCCCATGCTGTTTGTCTGCCTGCTGCTGCTGGTCGGCTACAGCGCCATCAACGGCGACTTCGCCGCCGGCCTGCACTTTATGTTCGACACCGACTTTAGCCGCCTTAATGGCGAGGCCGTCTTGGTTGCCATGGGCCACGCCTTCTTTACCCTCAGCCTCGGCATGGGGGCGATCATGGCCTACGGCGCCTACTTCCCCGGCCACTCCTCCATTGGCAAAACCGTGCTGACCATCGCCGCGCTAGACACCGTCATTGCCCTGCTGGCCGGCATGGCGATGTTCCCACTGGTGTTTGCCAACGGCCTGGTCCCCGGCCAAGGGCCGGGACTGATGTTTGTCACCCTGCCCATCGCCTTTTCCAATATGAGCGGCGGCCTGTTTTTCGGCACACTGTTTTTCACTCTGGTCAGCATCGCCGCGCTCAGCTCTTCCATCTCACTGATCGAACCCGGCGTCGCCTGGCTGGAAAGACACGGCTTCAATCGCCCACTCGCCACCTTTGGCCTGGCGGGAACGGCCTGGCTGGGCGGCATTGCCAGCATTCACTACGAGGCGGTCTTTAACGCCCTGGACTACCTCACCGCCAATGTCATGCTGCCCCTTGGCGGCCTGCTGATTGCGATTTTTGTCGGCTGGCAAATGCCCGCGCCGCGGGTACTGGACGAAACCGGCATCGTCAGCAAAAGGGTGTTTACCGCCTGGCGCTTCCTGTTGCGTTACATTGCCCCGCTGGGCATTATCGCCGTCTTCCTCCACAGCCTCGGCCTGCTCTCTTGGTAACTTGCCGCGCCGACAACACTGACTAAGGAAAGACCGTGAACAACACCCTGCTGCGCGCTTTTATTATCAGCGGCCTTGTGCTCTTTGGCAGCCTCTATTACTACAGCGGCGAAGTTGAAGACAGCTATCGCGAGCCGGCGCGCAACTATCTGCAGCGCGCCCTGCTGGACATTTCCAGCTGGCAGACCAGCGCCCTGAAAACCGAACTGAGCCGCCAGACGCTCGCCCACGTCAGCGACGCGCAGCTGGCCTCGCTGGTGGAGCAATACCGCCATTTGGGCCGCTACCAGCGCATGGACGAGCTGCGGTTTTCACGGCTCAGCGGCGCCCTGTCACTGTTTGCCGAGGCGCCGCGACTGAGTTACAGCAGTAAGATTTATTTCGAGAAGGGCGCGGCCATTATGACCGCCACGCTGACCCTGCAAGACCAGCGTTTAAAACTCTATAACTTTAATCTGGCCAGCCCCTAGGGCAGCCATCGCTAGGACGACAATAGCGCCCGCTGCAGAATCTCGCGCGCGGCGCCGGCAATGGCCTGCGAGCGGTGCTCGGCATCGACATGCACCAGCGTTGCCTCCCCTTCCGCCACCAGCTGCTCACCATCCTCGCTGTACAGCGCCTGGCGCAGACTAAAGCTGCTATTGCCCAGGCGAGACACCCAGGCGCGGGCGCGCAGTGCCTTGCCGTGGCGCCACTCGCGGCGATAATTCAAACCGATCGCCGCGATCACCAGGCGAAAGCCACCGACCGCCGCCATCTCCTCGCTGCGCAGCCAGCGCACCCGCGCCTCCTCTAAATACGAGAAGTAACTGACATGGTTGATATGCCCAAGGCTGTCCTGGTCGGCCCAGCGCGGCTCGATCAGCACATCGAATAAGGGCTCTGCGCTGACAC
>JBFKEA010000183.1:0-5349 GCA_041619375.1 Spongiibacter sp.
GCGGCGCGGTCGGTGGTTTCCAGCACTTGCACGGCGGTTTCCGGCAGGCCGGCAGCGGCCAAGCCCTGACGAATACAGGCGGCCAGCGCCTGATTGGAGTGAATGGCTTCCGAGCCGCCGCGTAAAATGGCGGCATTGCCGGACTTCAGGCAGAGGCTGGCGGCCTCGGCGGTCACATTGGGGCGCGACTCATAGATAATGCCGACCACACCGAGCGGCACGCGCATTTTGCCCACTTGAATGCCACTGGGGCGGTAGTTCATGTCGCTGATTGCGCCCACCGGGTCGGGCAGCGCCGCAACCTGCTTCAGGCCTTCAATCACGCCGTCGATGCCCGCCGGGGTCAGCGCCAGACGGTCGAGCAAGGCGGCGTCGAGGCCGGCGGCCTCACCGGCCTGCAAATCTTTTTGATTGGCCTCGGCAATGGCCGGGCGCGCGGCATCAACCGCGTCAGCAATGGCCAGCAGTGCGCGGTTTTTAACGCCGCTGTCGGCCGCGGCCAGCAGCCGCGAAGCGGCCCTAGCCTGCTGACCGAGCTGCTGCATATACTGTTTGACTTCCATCGACGCGAATCCCCTTGAAGCTTGCGCAACCGCGCGCGTCCGCCAGTTGCGGAAAAAGCGCACAGTATACCGGAATGCGCCGGGACTCACTACGCGGCGGTGGCTGGGGCTTATTGCGAGAGACTTTCCAGAAGGTCGTGCAGGGCGTCGAGGCGAGCCAGCGGCTCGTCCACCTCCAGCAGGGGGTAAACATCGGCGGCTGCCAGCGGCAGCAGTTGCGCCAGACGATTCACCAACTCACCGGTGCCGCTGACCTGCTCGCTGAAGCCCATGCGCTGCACGTGCGGGTGCGCTAGCAACTGCGCCAGCAGCGCGCTTAACTCTTTGGCCTCGTCGGGTAGCGGCAGCTCATCGGCCTCTTCCAGCCATTGCACGCGCGCGCGATGCACACCGGCGTCGTCGCGGTAACTGTGCTGCACGCGAAACCGCCGTCCGCCCTCCACCACCAGCCCCAGCAGGCCGTCCTCGGTTTGATCCCAGTCGACGATACGGGCCTCGCAGCCCACCGCCGCCAGCCGCAGCTCACCGCCCTTGCCGGCGACTTCGCCGCCGGCGTGCAGATGCACAATGCCGAAACTGCCCTGCGTGCGCAGCGTGTGGGTGACCAGATCCAAATAGCGGCGCTCAAAAATCCGCAGTGCCAGCCGGCCGCCAGGAAACAACACCGAGGTCAGCGGAAACAGCGGATAGTCGTCCTGCTGCTCGGCCGTCACCGCATCGCTAAGCATTGCTTTCCGGCCCCAGCGGCTTGATCAACAGGATCAGTTTGGGCAGCAACAACATCGCGCCGAGCAGCGCCGCCACCATCGCCAGCCCGGTGAGCAGACCGAAGTAGATGCTGGGGGTGAAATTCGACAGCGCCAGAATGGAAAAACCAAACACGATAATCACCGAGGTGTAGTACATGGCCTTGCCGATACTGCCGTGGCAGCGATACATGGTCTGCAAATAATTGCGATCGCGGGGAAATTCGTCGCGAAAGCGGTGCACGTAGTGAATGGTGTCATCCACCCCTATGCCCACGGTGATCGCCGCAATGGTAATGGTCATCATATCCAGCGGAATACCGACCAGCCCCATGCCGCCCAGTACCGCGCCGGCGGCCAGCAAATTGGGGGTCAGAGCGATCATCGCCAAACTGAAGGAGCGAAACAGCAGCATAAACATGGCGAGAATGGCGACAAATACCGCCGCCAGAGTCAGAATCTGCGAGGTAAACAAACTCTGCAACATATTGTTGTACAGCACCAGCAGGCCGGTCAGTTCCACCTGTTCCTCTTCAAAACCCAGCTCATCGATCAAGTGGCGGCGCACATCGTGTAGAAAGACATTGCGCTCCAGACTGTGACTGGTTTCCTTCACCCGCAGGCTGATGCGCGCCTGATCAACCTCGGCGGCCAGATAGGGGTCGATTAAGGTGCCGCTGATCGACTCCGGCAATGAGCGCTGGGCCAGCGCCAACTGCAGGTCGTCGACATTGCCCATAATCATCTGCATCAGCTCAAAGAAGGTCGCCAGCGACAGCACCTTGCCGGTTTCAGGCAGGCTGTCCAGATAGTCGTGCACTTGCTGAATACGGCGCATACCCGCCACGGTAAACCACTCGCTCTGCACCGCAGCGCTGGCCGTGTCGGCGCCGCCAAAATCATCGCCGCCGGCAAAATCGTCAAAACCGGCGTCGAAATCGTCGGCAAAGTCATCGGCGAAATCACCGCCGTCGTCAGCGGCCTCGTCGCCGTCGCCAAACAGCGCGTCAAACTCGGCACCCGCCTCCGCGGCCACCTCGCTGTCGACCGGCGCCAGCGGCTCGGGCTCGGGCGCAGCCGCCACCGCCACGGCACTGGGCCGATTGAGAATAATATCCAGGCCGATGGTGCCGCCCAGCTCGGCATCAATGGTTTCCATACCCTGATAAATTTCCGTGTCCTGGTGGAAATAATCAATAAAGCGGTTTTCCACTTTCAGCTGGGAAATTCCCCAGCCGCTGAGCAACAGCAGCAGCACTGACACCAGCAAAATCGTACCGCCAAAACGCTCGGTCGCGACGGCAAAATAGCGCGTAAACGAGCCCTCGCCACCGGCGCCGCCCTTCTCCTCGCGGGCGGGCAGCAGCATCAAAACGCAGGGCAGCACCAGAAAACTCAGCACCAGCGCCGCTGTCACGCCCATGGTCATCATCCAGCCAAAGTCGATCACCGGGCGAATACCGCTGACCACCAGCGACGCAAAGGCCACCAGTGTGGTCAGCGCGGTATAAATACAGGGCCGCGCCATCAGGCTCACGGTGTCACTGACCCGCTGCAGCTGCGTACTCTGCGGCGCCAGCGCCGACAGCTCGCGGTAGCGCACCACCAGGTGAATGGTTATCGCCAGAGTAATAATCAGCAGCAGGGCGACAAAATTGGCGGAAATAACCGTCAGCCGCCAGTCTAAAAATGCCAGCAAACCGAGCATAAACACCACGGTGAGCACGCAGTTAAGCAGCGGAATCAGTACCCAGCGCGGGCTGCCAAAAATCACCAGTAGCAGCACAACAATAAATAGCAGAATGCCGCTGCCGAATATTTTCAGGTCACTTTTTACAAAGTCGATCATATCGACGGTAATCATCGGCACGCCGCCGAGAAACAGCTTGGCGCCGTCGCGGTAGTTGTCCAGCACCTTGCGCGCGCGGGAAACCAGCTCCTCGTCGCGCTCGTGCATCACGCTGACATAGTCGTCAAAGGCCGACTCTGCGGCGCGCAACTGCTGCTGCCCGTCTGGGCTCAGGGCGCCCTGCTTGGCCTGTTCGCGCAGCGCGTCGCGCTCGTCCAGCAGGCGGTAAAAGGTCTCGTCGCGCTGCAAATTCACCTGCAGGGCGGTGGTCTTGCCGTCGGGACTGGTGAGCAGCGAGCGGTAAATCGGGCTGTTGGCAAATTCCTGACGCGCCATGTCGACATTGGCGGTGCCAGCGCCCAGCGTGGGGATCTCGCCGCCGGTGACATCGGCCAGGCTCAGCGGCGGGCTCTGCAGCAGCGGCACATCAAGAATCGAGTTAATGCCGGACACCCGCGGCAGACTTGCCAACTCTTCGCGCAATTTCGCCAGTGTCGCCAGCTGCGCCGGCGCGAACAGGTCGCCCTCGGGCTGATAGGTTACCAGCAGAAAATCTTCGGTCTGGTAGCGCTTACTGATCTCGCGAAAATACTCCAGCGAGCTGTCGCCTTCCAGCACCAGCGCTTCAGAGGAGGCGTCCAGCTTCATCGTCGGCACATAGCTGCCGAGGAAACCGATCACCGCAAATAACAGCAGCAATACCCAGGGTGCGTTGCGAAGAATTAGGGCCTGATAGAGGCTGGCGAGCCGCGCGGTCATTGGCGTTCCTTAGTTATTGGGCAGCATTGCCCGATTAGCTACTGCGGCCAGGCCGCTTATTCTCCCCAGCGCGGCAGTAGGGTCTGCGCCACACCGAGATGATCCAGAATACGCGCCACCACAAAGTCGACAATGTCGTCGACACTGCCTGGGCGGCGATAAAAGCCCGGCGATGCCGGCATGATGGTGGCCCCCATTTGGCTGAGGCTGAGCATATGCTGCAGGTGAATGGTCGACAAGGGCATTTCCCGGGTCACCAGTATCAACTGCCGCCGCTCTTTGAGCACCACATCGGCCGCGCGTTCAATCAAATTATTGCTGGCCCCACAGGCAATCGCCGACAGTGTGCCGGTGCTGGCCGGGCACACCACCATCCGCGTCGGCGCCCCGCTGCCGGACGCCACCGCGGCCATCCAGTCTTCCGGGCCGTGCACCTGCAGCTGCGCCGGCTCACAGCCAAAGCGCGCCACCAGATACTTGTGCAGCGCCTGGGGTTTGGCGGGCAAGTTGTCATCGGTCTCGGTGGCCACCACCAGCAAGGCGGCCTTGGAGATCATAAAATGCACCGGACAACCCGCCGCCAGCAGGCACTGCAGCAGGCGCAGGCCGTACTGCGCCCCCGAGGCACCGGTCATTGCCAGCGTTACAGCTTCCATGATCTACCCCCTGTTGCGCAGCGCGGTAAGCAGCTGTTGATGAACACCGCCAAAGCCGCCATTACTCATAATGACCACGTGATCGCCGCTGCGCAGCGTTGCTGTCAGTGCGCGCACGCAGCCGCCGAGGTCACTGCTCAGCTGCGCCGGCACCGGGCTGTCGGCAATAACGCCGCCCAGCGACCAATTCAGGCCGGGTGGCTGATACCAAATGACCTCGTCGGCGGCCGCCGTCGACGCCGCCAGCCGGTCCTGGTAGATACCCATACGCATGGTATTGGAGCGCGGTTCTATCAACGCAACAATTCGGCCGCCGTCTTTGACGCGGCCGCGCAGACCCTTCAGGGTGGTTTCAATGGCGGTGGGGTGGTGGGCGAAATCGTCGTAGACCGACACGCCATCAATGCAATCCAACAGCTCCATGCGTCGCTTCACGCCCTGGAAACGGCACAGCGCGGCAATACTGTCGGCCGCCAGTACACCGACATGGCGGGCCGCCGCAATGGCCGCCAGCGCATTGGCAACATTGTGGGCACCGGTATGCGACCAACTGACCTCGCCCTGCTCGCGGCCCTGATGCAGCACCGCGAAATGGGAATAATCATCACTGCACCGTGCCGACTGCCAGGCGGCATCGGCGCCGCTGACGCTCAGCGCCTCGCGCTCGCTCCAGCAGCCCAGCGCCAGGGTGTCGTCGATAGCCGGCTCCGCCGCCGGGTAAATTATCCGGCCACTGGCCGGCACCGTGCGCACCACGTGGTGAAACTGGCGCTGTA
>JBFKEA010000184.1:0-5334 GCA_041619375.1 Spongiibacter sp.
GGCACCGTGCGCACCACGTGGTGAAACTGGCGCTGTATGGCCTGCAGATTGTCAAAAATATCGGCGTGATCGAATTCGAGGTTGTTAATGATCAAGGTGCGCGGGCGGTAGTGGACAAACTTGGAGCGCTTGTCGAAGAAGGCGCTGTCGTATTCATCCGCCTCAATCACAAAAAAATCCGACTCACCCAGCCGCGCCGACAGACCAAAATCGGCCGGCACACCGCCGATCAAAAAACCCGGATCATAACCGCAGTCCTGCAAGATCCACGCGAGCATGCTGCTGGTCGTGGTTTTACCGTGGGTGCCCGAGCAGGCCAGCACCCAGCGCCCCTGCAAGACATTATCGCTCAGCCACTGCGGCCCGGAGGTATAGGGCAGGCCGCGCTCCAACACATACTCTACCGCCGGGTTGCCCCGCGACATGGCATTGCCCACCACCACCAAATCCGGCGCCGGATCGAGGTGGGCGGGCTCATAGCCCTCCATTAACTCGATGCCCTGAGCTTCCAGCTGGGTGCTCATCGGCGGATACACATTGGCATCGGAGCCGGTCACCCGGTGCCCCAGTTGCCTGGCCAAAATGGCGAGACCGCCCATAAAGGTGCCGCAAATACCGAGGATATGAATATGCATGGCTTGTGCTTCGACCAAGGAATAGTGGCGAGCATGGTATCACCGGCCCCGGGTAAGCTCTACGGTCTGACGCCGCCGCGGCAAACCCGCTCCCAAAAAAAGGCCGGGCAAAGCCCGGCCTTTTTGTCACTGCCAATCGACGCCCTAGAAAGAGGCACCCACCCACAGCCACAGCTTGTCGGTATCAACCGCCAACTCATCGGCCGAATAGGCGGCGTACTTCACGCCCGCCGAATAGTGCTTGCCGAATTTCTTGCTGTACACCGCATTGACCTCACTGCCGTAGTTATCGACACCACTGCTGTCGTCATCGGCGCTGTAGTCGTGGTAAGCCAGTGCCCACTTGCCGCCGGCCAAGCTTCCGCCCAGCGACACATAGCTGTCTACCAAACCACCCGCCGGGGTGTTGAGGAAAATATCCGCCCAACCGTTAAATTTGTGCAGCGTGGCCAGCGGCGTGGCAAAGCCGTAGGTGCCGTCATCACTGCCCAGCACTTCGTAACCGAGCTTGGCGGTCAGCCCCGCAGCGCTGACACCACCCTCGAGCAGCAGGTAGTCGGCATCGGCCTCATTAACGCCGGCTTCGGCCGACTGCGTCGCGTACTCTGCGCTGTACAACAGCTTCGCCTTACCGGCCGGCGCGGCGCCGCTGAAGCTCAAACCGTAGGTATCCAGCGTTGCCTCATTGCCCTGATCCAACTCCAGCATATAGGAGTAGGCGGTGAGTTTACCCGCGCCGGTCTGATAGCTGGCATTGAGCAAGTGGTCCTTGCTGTCGAGGTCAGCGTCCTCGGCAAAAATACGGTTGCGCTGGTTAATATAGGCGTAGTTCAGCGACAGCTTGTCGCTGGCCGTATAGGCCACACTTAGACCGTCGAAGGTCTGCTTGTCCTGACGCCAGCCAACGTGACCGATATGACGGTGGCCGTCGAAGGTAATGACCTGCCGCCCCAATTTGGCCGTCACGCCGCCCTGACTGTATTGAATAAAGGCCTGATCCAACTCGGTGGTCTCCGGGTCGGCAATCACCGAGTACTCACCGGTTTTGTAGCCGCTGGGCGGCACACTGTAATCGCCCTCGCCCGCAACAATGCGCGTATCTTCCATTTCAATAGTGGCTGAGAAACCGTTAATGCTGCCGGTCTTGTAACCCAACTTGCTGCGCAGTGTCAGCGCGCTGGCGTCGTCCAAACCATTGTCTTGCTCCACCGACTCATAACGCAGGCGGAAGTCGCCATAGGCTTTACCGCCACTGAGCGCGCCGGCAACACTGTCGGCGGCCTGGGCAGGAATCGCCGCCGCACAGCCGGCAATAGCCGCGGCCAGCGCCGCTTTAGAAAAAACTGTCATACCGCTTATCTCCTAGTAGTCTTTTTGCAATCGTGGCGACACCTAACGGCTCAGCCATGGCGAATAATTGTTGGCGAATTTCTCGTTAGCAAACAGCCTCAGCGGCTGCTGCGTTTCGCTCAAGGAGTATTTAGCAAGGCCTGTGCCAAGCTGGAAAAATCATCAATTTAATTTTTTCTTGTTGTTTTTCAACAAGGTAGGAGGCAAAAAAAGGAGCAGAAAGGACTTTATAAAGATTGCGGCCCAACGCAAGACGCGACCACAAAAGGAAGCGACTCACAATGAAGCTGCGGCGCACCGAAACGCAGCCGCCCCGGCGCGCCAAAACCTTGCCCGCGCGCACAATCGTAGCGCAGGCGCGGTCAGCGGTTCAAACTCCACAGCAGCGCCAGCAACAGCGCGAAGCTCACGCCCTGCCAAAAACGCAGCGGATGACGCTGAATCAGCGGCTGGAACTGCGCCTGCTGATAGTCGGGATTGGGGTGCTGAAGATCGTGAACAAACTCGGCGATATCGTGGTAGCGCAAATCGGCATTGATACTCAGCGCCCGTTTCAGCGCCCGGTCCAGCCAAAACGGCACATGGGGATTGTATTCACAGGCGGAAATATAACGCAGCCGCGCGTAGTCGGCCGCGCTGCGACACTGCTCCAGCTTGCCCTCATAGGGCAGTTTACCGGTCAGCATTTCGTAGGCCAGCACCGCCAGCGAAAACTGGTCGGCGCGGGCACCCGGCGGCTTGGCCAGCACGTGCTCCGGTGCGGAGTACTGCGCGGTGCCAAGAATGTGGTCGCGCTGCAGCGGCGCCGCAATTTCCGCCAGTCCGGCAACATGGCAGCTGCCAAAGTCGATAATGCGCACACTGCCATCATCGGCCACCAACACATTGTCGGGCTTGATATCCTGGTGCAGGGTGTCGCGACGGTGCATGGCCTGCAAACCGCGGGCAACCTTGGCGAGCATCGCCACCGCTTCGCTGACCGCCGCCTTGTCGCGACCCGCCATCCACTGCCCCAACGTCTGGCCCGGCACGTACTCAGCCAAATAATAGAGACTGGTCGGCCGCTGCGGCGGCTCCACGATCGACACCACCGCCGGGTGGTCGATACGCCGACCAATCCAGCTTTCCAACACAAAACGCTCGATATAAGCCGCGTCGTCAAGATAGTGCAGCGACGGTGTTTTCATCACATAGCGACGATCTGCGGTGGCATCAAACACCTTGTATAGCTGGCTGCGCGGACTGGCGTGAATCTCCTCTTCCACCACTAAACCATCGATCACCGCCCCCTCGGACAGCGGCGGCGGGAACGGCAGCTCGGTCAACTTGCGGTAGACATCTTCGACGTCGGCCAGTGGCAGCGCCTCGACCCGCAGCAGCTGGCAGCTCAGATTGTCATTACTGCCGGCCTCCAGCGCCGCGGCGATCAGCCGCTCGCAGGCGGCATCGAGATCGCCGCCGGCACCGACAATTAACGCCTGCAGTTGCTCTGCAGCCAGAAAATCGTGCACGCCATCGGTGCTTAGCATAAACACATCGCCACAACAGACATCGACCGCGCGGTAGTCGACGTCGAGGTTGATATCCAAACCCATGGCGCGGGTTAAATAGGCGTGACCCGCACTGATGCGGCGGGCGTGATCGCGGGTCAACTGTTCCAGCTCGCCATCGCGAAGACGGTAAATGCGGCTGTCGCCAACGTGGAACAAATGCGCCAGCTGCGATTTGAACACGGCAACACTGAGGGTCGACACATAGCCTTTTTCCGCCTGGGCATAGCTCTGCCCCTGAGCAAACAGCCAGCGATTCAGTGCATTGAGCACTTGCTGGGCCGAGCGCTTCACCGACCAGGCATCGGGCGTGGAAAAATAATCGCTGAGAAAACCGGTGACGCAGCTCTCGGCCGCCTCCTTGCCCGCCTCGGCCGCCGATACACCGTCGGCCATCACCGCCACCGCACCCTTGGTGGTCAGCAGCGAATCGTCGGGCACCCGCACGCCGAGACTGTCCTCATTAAACGACTTAAGCCCAGCGCTACTGCGCTGGGCTATGGTCAATTGCAATCCACCATCTAGGTGCAAGGCAGTACTCTCCTTGGTTGAGGGCGCGGCGCGGCCGCGACGATCAGCTCACTTCGATCAACGCGACACTACCGTCGTCATTGTATTCAGCAATATGCCCCTTGGGTTCGGTCATAAACTGCACGGCGACGAACACGAAGGCGGCACAGGCAGCGATCACCATAAAGAAGCTGGAGGCGTCGACAAAGCTCAATACCGTCAGGAAGATCACTGCACCGACGTTGCCGTAGGCACCGGTCATACCGGCAATCTGTCCCGTCATGCTGCGCTTAACCAGCGGCACGATCGCAAATACCGCACCTTCACCGGCCTGCACAAAGAACGAGCAGCACATGGTAGAAATTACCGCCAACCAGATCGGCCAATCCGAGGTGATTTGGCTAAGCAGCATATAGCCAGCTGCCAGACCACAAATCAGGATACTGAGCGAGCGGCGACGACCGAATTTGTCCGACAGATAACCGCCACCGGGGCGAGCTACCAGGTTCATAAAGGCAAAGCCCGAGGCCAGCATACCTGCTTTCACCGCGCTCAACTCAAAGGTATCCATAAAGAACAGCGGCAGCATCGACACCACGGCCAACTCTGAGCCAAAGGTCACCAGGTAGGCAACATTCAAAATTGCCACTTGCTTGAAGGGGTATTTCTGCATTTCAGGGATGTCGACATTGTTGAGTACATCCTGATTCACCCGCAGAATCTGGCTGACCTGAAACACAAACAACACTACCAGTCCGCAGTAAAGCGCCAGCGCTGCGGTTTCGTTCAGCAGGCCGAGATTTTGTGGTGACAATTTCCAAGTCAGTACCGCCAGCGCCGCATACATGGGCACACACATAGCGATATAGAACACCAGGTCACGCTTGCTGGTGACCACCAGACCGCCACTCTTCTTGGGTTTGAAGTAGGTAGAGCCTTTGGGCGTGTTGCGCGCACGGCTGTAAAAGAACAATCCGTAGACCATTGCCATGACACCGGTGGTGGCAATGGCATAGCGCCAGCCGTCATCACCGCCATAGAGCAAAGCCAGAGTCGGCAGGCTCATCGCCGCCGCCGCCGAGCCGAAGTTACCCCAGCCGCCGTAGACACCTTCGGCCAGACCGACTTGACGCGCCGGGAACCACTCACCCACTAGGCGAATACCAATCACAAAGCCAGCGCCGATAAAGCCCATCAAAAAGCGCAGCAGGGCAATCGTTTCGTAGCTATCGGCAAAGGCAAAGGCGATACACATGGCACCGCCGCTGACCAGCAGCGCGGCGTAAACA
>JBFKEA010000185.1:0-5272 GCA_041619375.1 Spongiibacter sp.
CGGCACCGGCAATTTTATCCTTACTGAAATGCGCGACAAGGGCCGTGATTTTAACGACGTGTTGGCCGAAGCGCAGGCACTGGGCTACGCCGAAGCAGACCCCACCTTTGATGTTGAAGGCATCGACGCCGCTCACAAACTAGTCATTCTGGCCTCGCTGGCCTTTGGCATACCACTGCAGTTCGACAAGGTGTATACCGAGGGTATTAGCCGCATTGCACAGGAAGATGTGATTTACGCCGAGCAATTGGGCTATCGCATTAAACACTTGGGCATTGCCCGCGATACCGACAAAGGTATCGAACTGCGCGTTCACCCGACGCTGATTCCTGAAAAGCGGTTGATTGCCAATGTGAACGGCGTGATGAATGCCGTGCTGGTGCAGTCTGACGCCGTCGGCCCGACACTCTACTATGGCGCTGGCGCTGGCAGTGAACCCACCGCTTCAGCTGTGGTTGCCGATGTGGTTGATGTTGCGCGTACACTCAGCGCTGAGCCGCGTCACCGTGTGCCTTATCTGTCTTTCCAAACATCGTCGCTGAGCGACCACCCGGTGCTGCCTATCGACGACGTAGAAACGGCCTACTACTTGCGTATGGCGGCATTGGACAAGCCCGGTGTGCTGTCGAAAGTCGCGCAGATTCTCAGCGACGATGGCATCAGTATCGAGGCACTGATTCAGAAAGAGCCCGCCGAGGGCGCCAATCTGGTGCCGGTGATCATCCTTACCAATCGCACGATTGAGAGCAAACTGTTTACTGCAGTGAGCCGCATTGAGGGCTTGGAAGGCATTGTCGGCGAAGTGATCCGTATTCGAGTGGAGTCGCTGGCCGGCTGAATTGCCGCCTGAACGCTGCGCCGCTGGCTGGCGCAGTCGCACTTAAATTATTCAAGAGTTTGTAGCGTGAAATACATCAGCACCCGAGGCCAAGCGCCCGCCCTGAATTTTGAAGATGTTCTGCTCACCGGCTTGGCACCGGACGGTGGCCTTTATGTGCCCGAGTCACTGCCGACCTATAGCCCCGAGCAAATTGCCGCCTGGTCATCGCTGAGCTATACCGATCTGGCCTTTGAAATTGTTCAGCCCTTTGTGGCTGGCAGCATCCCGGATGCCGACCTCAAAGCCATTATCGACGACAGCTATGCGGACTTCCGTCACCCGGCTATCGCGCCGCTGGTGCAGTTGGGGCACAACGAGTGGTTGCTGGAATTGTTCCAAGGACCGACCCTGGCGTTTAAGGATTTTGCTCTGCAAATGCTCGGTCGCCTGCTGGATTACGTGCTGGAAAAGCGCCAGCAGAAAGTCGTAGTGATGGGGGCGACCTCGGGCGATACCGGTTCGGCGGCGATCCAGGGTGTAAAGCGCTGCGCCAATGTTGATATTTTTATTCTGCATCCCTACCAGCGCGTCTCCGATGTACAGCGCCGGCAGATGACCACCGTGCAGGGCGACAACATCCACAATATCGCCTTGAAGGGCCATTTCGACCACTGCCAGGCAATGGTCAAGGCTAGTTTTGCCGACCAGAGCTTTTTGCCCGAGGGCCGTCAGCTCGTGGCGGTGAACTCGATCAACTGGGCGCGCATCATGGCGCAGATCGTGTACTACTTTTATGCCGCCTACGCGGTTGGTGCGCCGGCGCGCAAGGTCAGTTTTTCGGTGCCCACCGGTAACTTCGGCGATATCTACGCCGGTTATCTCGCCAAGCAAATGGGCCTGCCCATTGAGCAACTGGTGGTGGCGACCAACCAAAACGATATTCTGCACCGGGTGATCAGCGGCAATAAATTTGAAAAGCAGGAGCTGCAACACACTCTGTCGCCGAGCATGGATATTGTGGTGTCCAGCAACTTCGAGCGCATGTTGTTCGACTGTTTTGACCGCGACGGCGCCGCCATTGCCGATTTGATGCAGCGTATGAACACTGAAACGGTATCGCTGCCAGCGGCGGCCTTTGATCGGGTGCGCGAGTTGTTCGCCAGTTGCAGCGTGACTGATGCCGACACCGTGGCGACCATCGCCGGGGTCTACGACGACAGCGAATACCTGCTCGACCCGCACTCGGCGATCGGCGTTAAAGCCGCTCGCGAGTGCTGGCGTGATCGCAGTGTGCCGATGATCACCCTGGCCACGGCCCACCCGGCTAAGTTCCCCGAGGCGGTGATGAAGGCCGGCTACCCCACGGCACCGGCCCTGCCGCACCACATGGCAGACCTGTTCGACCTCGACGAACGCTACGAGGTGCTCGACAACGATATCGCCGGTGTGCACGACTTTATGGCCAAGAATATCCGCGCCTGAGGTGAGTCGCTTTCCGCGCGTTATTCCCCGACAAGCCGCCGCTGATAAGCTGGCGGCTTTTTCGACTCTGCCGCCGCTGTTGTCGCGGCTCTATGTCGCCCGTGGCTTGGCGTCCCCGGAACAGGCCGAGCTGGGCTTGGATGCCCTGCCCGCACCGACCATGAAGGGGCTCGATACGGCTGCCGAGGCGTTGGCGGCGGCGATAAGCGACGGCAAAAAATTGCTGATCGTCGGTGATTTTGACTGCGACGGTGCCACCAGTACCACCTTGGCAGTGCTGGGACTGCGCGCGCTGGGGGCTGCCGACGTCGACTTTTTGGTGCCCAACCGTTTTGAATACGGTTATGGCCTGAGCCCGGAAATCGTCGCGGTGGCCGCCGAGCGCCAGCCGGACCTGATCATTACCGTCGACAACGGGATATCCAGCCTCGAAGGCGTGGCAGCGGCTGCGGCGCAGGGAATTCCGGTGATTGTCACCGACCATCATCTGCCCGGCGACGCGCTGCCCGCCGCCCTGGCCATTGTGAATCCGAACCAGGCGGGTTGCGATTTCCCCGATAAATCCCTAGCCGGTGTTGGCGTCATGTTCTATGTGCTGCTGGCGCTGCGCTCGCTGCTGCGTGAGCGCGGCCAGTTCGCCGATGGTCGCGGGCCGAATTTGGCCGCGTTGCTAGACCTGGTGGCGCTGGGCACGGTGGCTGATGTGGTGCCACTGAGTCACGCCAACCGGGTATTGGTGGAGCAGGGCCTGCGGCGAATTCGCGCCGGTCGCTGCCGCCCCGGCATCACCGCGCTGCTTAAAGTCGCCGGCCGTGAGCCGGCGCGTTTGGTGGCCACGGATCTGGGCTTTGCTGTCGGTCCGCGCTTGAACGCCGCCGGTCGCCTCGACGATATGACCGTGGGCATTCGCTGCCTGCTGGAGAATGACCCGCAGCGCGCCCTGGCTTTGGCGGCCGAGCTGGATGATCTCAACCGCGAGCGCCGCAGCATTGAGCAGAGTATGAAAGACGACGCCATGCGCGCGCTGTCGCATTTGCAGCTCGACAGCAGTCAGGTGCCGGCGGGCCTGTGTCTTTACGACCCCAGCTGGCACCAGGGTGTGGTGGGGATTCTCGCCTCGCGGATAAAAGAGCAATTTCACCGCCCGGTGATTGCCTTTGCCGAGGCCGATGATCATGAGATCAAGGGCTCGGCGCGCTCCATACCCGGCCTGCATATGCGCGATACCCTGGATCTTATCGCCAAGCGTCATCCCAAGATGCTTAGCAAATTTGGCGGCCATGCGATGGCGGCGGGGCTGAGTCTGGCCAAAGCCGATTTCGAGGACTTCAGTGCGGCCTTTGTCGACGCGGTGGCGGAGCAGCTCAGCGACGACCAGTTGGAGGCCGTGGTGCACAGCGATGGCGAGCTGAGCCCGGCGGAGTTGTCGCTGACTAATGCCGAGTTGCTGCGCAGCGCCGGCCCCTGGGGGCAGGCGTTTCCCGAGCCGCTGTTTCACGGCCGTTTTGTGCTCCAGCAGCAGCGCATTGTCGGCGAGCGTCACCTGAAGATGACCCTGGCGCCCATTGGCGACAGCCAGGCCATCATCGATGCCATCGCCTTTAATGTCGACACTGCGATCTGGCCCGACCCGGCCGTGGCCGAGGTTGAGCTGGTCTACAAACTGGACAGCAATCTGTGGCGCGAGCGCCTGTCGCTGCAGTTGCTGGTCGAACATCTGCAGCCAGCGAGCGGCGTCTAGCACTGCATTGCTTTGCGCCGGGCAATGCATCGGGTAAAATGCCCGCCTTTTCCACGCGGTCCGGAAGCCAGCCATGCTAGAAATTAATCCCCTGCGCAATGCCCTCAAGGACATGACCGAGCGTACCGATACGCTTAGGGGGTATCTTTGACTACGCTAACAAACAAGAGCGCCTGACCGAGGTCGAGCTGGAACTCGGCGATTCCGCCGTGTGGGACGATCCGGCGCGCGCCCAAGAGCTGGGTCGCGAGCGCGCCAGCCTGGAGGCGGTAGTGAGCTGCATCGACGAACTCGATGCCGGTCTGGCCGACGCCAGTGAGCTGCTGGACATGGCGGCTGAAGAGAATGACGAAGACACCATTGAGGCGGTGCAGGGCGATATCGACCGGCTTAATGGCGTGCTCAGCAAACTGGAGTTTCGCCGCATGTTCTCCGGCGAAATGGACCCCAATAATTGCTATCTCGATATTCAATCCGGCTCCGGTGGTACCGAGGCTCAAGATTGGGCGAATATGGTGCTGCGCATGTATTTGCGCTGGTGCGAAGACAAGGGCTTTAAGGCCGATCTGGTGGAAGTCTCTGACGGCGAAGTGGCGGGCATTAAAAGTGCGACTATCCACGTGCAGGGTGAATACGCCTTTGGTTGGCTGCGCACCGAGACCGGTGTTCACCGCCTGGTGCGCAAATCGCCTTTTGATTCGGGTAATCGTCGGCATACCTCCTTTTGTTCGGTGTTTGTTTCGCCGGAAATCGACGACAATATCGAAATCGATATCGACCCGTCCGATGTTCGCACCGATACCTACCGCGCCAGCGGCGCCGGTGGTCAGCACGTTAACAAAACCGATTCGGCGGTGCGCCTGACCCACGAGCCGACAAACACCGTGGTGCAGTGCCAGAGCGAGCGCTCCCAGCACCAGAACCGCGACAATGCCTGGAAAATGCTCAAAGCCAAGCTCTACGAGTTGGAGCTGCAAAAGCGCAACAGCGAGGCGCAGGCCCTGGAAGACAGCAAGTCCGACATCGGCTGGGGCAGCCAGATTCGCTCCTACGTATTGGACGATCAACGCATTAAAGATTTGCGCACCAATGTGCAGACCAGCAACTGCAATAACGTGCTCGACGGCGACCTCGACCTGTTTATCGAGGCCAGCTTGAAGTCCGGCCTCTAGGCCGACACGCCAATTAGTTATTTTCAGGCGCCGCCGCGCGGCGCCCGACGCAAGGAA
>JBFKEA010000186.1:0-5185 GCA_041619375.1 Spongiibacter sp.
GCCCCTGCTAGGCCGCTCACAGGCACAAAAAAATCCCCGCCGCGACGCCGCAGCGGGGATTTTTTATGCCGCCTCGCATCAGTTTTTCAACCGATACCCGCGGCGAAACATCCAACTGACCACTATCAGGCAAAGCAGTAAAAACAGCAGGGTCATGCCCAAACTCAGCCCGACATTCACATCGGCCACACCGTAAAAACTCCAGCGAAAGCCACTGATCAAATACACCACCGGATTGGCCAGCGTAATGTTCTGCCAGATGGGCGGCAGCATACTGATCGAGTAAAAGCTGCCGCCGAGAAAGGCCAGCGGCGTGACAATCAAGGTCGGTACGATCTGCAGCTTTTCAAAGCCATCGGCCCACACACCAATAATAAAACCGAACAGACTGAAGGTGATTGCCGTCAGCACCAGAAAGCCCAGCATCCACAGCGGGTGGGCGATGCTGTAGTCGACAAACAGTCTGGCGGTGGCCAGCATGATCAAACCGATGATAATCGACTTGCTCGCCGCCGCGCCGACATAGCCCAACAAAATCTCCGGCAGCGCCACCGGCGCCGACAGCAGCTCGTAGATGGTGCCATTGTATTTGGGAAAGAAAATACCGAAGGCGGCATTGGAAATACTCTCGGTCAGCAGCGCCAACATTATCAGTCCGGGAATAATAAAAGCGCCGTAGCTGATACCGTCGATCGCCACCATTTTTGAGCCGATGGCCGAGCCGAACACCACAAAATACAAGGAGGTCGAAATCACTGGCGAGGCTATGCTCTGCAGCAGGGTGCGCCAGGCGCGGTTCATCTCAAACAAATAAATCGCCCGCACCGCATGAAAGTTCATGATGCGACTCCCGCCATTGGCTGGCTGTCACTGGGCTCGGCCACCAGACTGACAAAGATCTCTTCCAGCGAGCGCTGCGTTGAGTGCAGGTCTTTGTAGTCAATGCCGTGGGCCTCCAAGTGGCGAAACAACTCGGCAATGCCGGTGTGCTCACTCTGGCTGTCGTAGTGGTAGACCAGCTCGGCGCCGCCCTCTCCGACACTCAGCGGATAGCCGCGCAGCTCGACCGGAATTTCCAGCAGCGGTTTTTGCAGCTGCAGGCGCAGCTGTTTTTGCCCCAGTTTTTCCATCAGCTGATGCTTTTCTTCCACCAGCACAATTTCTCCCCGGCGAATAACGCCGATGCGATCGGCCATCTCCTCGGCCTCTTCTATGTAATGCGTAGTGAGGATAATCGTCACCCCGCGCGCGCGCAGGCCGTGCACCATCTGCCACATATCCCGGCGCAGTTCGACATCCACCCCCGCCGTGGGCTCATCTAAAAACAGAATCTCCGGCTCGTGGGACAGCGCCTTGGCGATCATCACCCGGCGCTTCATGCCGCCCGACAGCGTCATAATGCGCTCGTCTTTTTTGTCCCACAGGGATAGCTGACGCAGGATCTGCTCTAGATAGGCGTCGTTCTTCGGTTTGCCGAACAGGCCGCGACTAAAGCGCACGGTGGCCCACACGCTCTCAAAACCGTCGGTGGACAGCTCCTGGGGAACCAGGCCGATCAGCTGCCTGGCGCGGCGGTAGTCGCTGACGATATCGCAGCCACCAGCTGACACCTGTCCGGCGCTGGCATTAACAATGCCGCAGATAATACTGATCAAGGTGGTTTTGCCGGCGCCGTTAGGCCCGAGCAGAGCAAAAATTTCGCCGCGCTGAATATCGAGATTGACGCCGCGCAGGGCCTGAAAACCGGAATCGTAGATTTTGCTGAGGTCGCGAACACTGATAACCGAAGACACTGGGGCTCCCAAATAAAACAAGGAAAATGCTAGGGGAGTGTCGCCCAGCAGGGCGGGGCGATCAATAGTCTCTTCAGCGCGGCCGGCACTGCCGCCAAAACATCGCCGCCGCGGTGCTGCACATTTCCTCGACCGTAGAGCTGTCCAGATAGATGCCATCGATCAACAGCCGGCTCATCCCGTGCAGGGTTGACCAGCTGAGCTGGGCATAGCGCAACGGGTCAAAATCATCAGCAAAGGCGCCGTCAGCCTGCAACTGGCGAATATTCGCCACGTACTCGCGAAACGCCGTATAGGCCTCGGCCTTCAGGCTTTCCGTCAGCGCTGCCGACTTCCACAGCTGACCGCCGAACATCAGGTCGTAGTATTCGGCATTGCTGACCGCAAAGTCGATATAGCGGCGCACAAAGGCCAGCAACTTAGCCTCGCTAAACGCGCTGCCGTCCCAGACCTGACGGTCATCGTTAATCTGACGAAAGCGCCGAAAGCCCTCCTCGGCAATACCGCAGAGCAGGCTGTGCTTGTCGCTAAAGTGGTGGTAGGGCGCGGTGCGCGACACCCCCAGCTCCTGCGCCAGGCGGCGCATCGACAGGCCCGACTCACCCTCTTCGCGCAGCAGGCGCGCCGCCACATCCAGCAGCTGCGCACGCAGATCGCCGTGATGGTAGCTTTTGGCAGGCTTACTAATTGCGGGAGTACTCATGCCGGCAATGTAACAGGCCGGCCAAACACTGTCCATCTTGACACCGTCTACATTATGCCCTAGCCTGCACATCTGGACAGCGTCAAGTTGCACAAATAATATCACCGAGAGGACACCACCATGAGCGCCTACCCCAAACTGCTTCAGCCCCTGGACCTGGGCTTTACCCAGCTGAAAAACCGCGTGCTGATGGGTTCCATGCACACCGGCCTGGAAGAGGCGGAAAACGGCTTTGAGCGCATGGCGGCGTTTTTTGCCGAGCGCGCCCGCGGCGGCGTGGCGCTGATTGTCACCGGCGGCTTTGGCCCCAACAAACGCGCCTCCACCCACGAACACACCAAAATGCTGCAGACCGAAGCCGACTGCGCCGGCCACCGCATTGTTACCGATGCCGTGCACGCCGAGGGCGGCAAGATCTGCATGCAAATTCTGCACACCGGCCGCTACGCCTTTAACGAAAATCCGATTGCCCCCTCCGCCATTCGCGCGCCGATTAATGTCTTTACCCCCAAGGCGGCCAGCGAAGACGAGATTGAAAGCGAGATCCAAGACTTTATCCGCAGCGCCACGCTGGCCCAGCAAGCCGGCTACGACGGCGTGGAGATCATGGGCTCGGAAGGCTATTTCATTAACCAATTCCTCGCCGCGCGCACCAACCAGCGCGACGACCAGTGGGGTGGCAGCTACGAAAACCGTATGCGTTTGGCCGTCGAAGTGGTGCGTCGAGTGCGCGAAGCAGTGGGCGAAAACTTTATTATTATTTACCGCCTATCAATGCTCGACCTGGTAGAGGGCGGCAGCAGCTACGAGGAAATCCTCACCCTGGGCCGCGCCATCGAAGATGCCGGCGCCACCATTATCAATACCGGCATCGGCTGGCACGAATCGCGCATTCCCACCATCGCCACCAAGGTGCCGCGCGCCGCCTTTACCTGGGTAACCGCCAAATTCCGCAAGGACCTGCGCCTGCCGGTCATCACCTCCAACCGTATCAACACCCCGGAAGTTGCCGAACAGGTGCTGGCCCGCGGCGACGCCGACATGGTGTCGATGGCGCGCCCCTTCCTCGCCGACCCGGAGTTTGTTGTAAAAGCCGCCGAGGGCCGCAGCGACGAAATCAATACCTGTATCGGCTGCAACCAGGCCTGCCTTGACCACGTATTCACCATGCGCACCGCCAGCTGCCTGGTCAACCCCCGCGCCTGCCACGAGACTGAGCTGAACATTGCGCAAACCAGCACGCCGAAAAAGCTGGCCGTTATCGGCGCCGGCCCGGCCGGACTGGCCTTTGCCTGCACCGCCGCCGAATGCGGCCATCAGGTCACCCTGTTCGATGCCGACACGGTGATCGGTGGCCAGTTTAATATCGCCCGCAAAGTGCCCGGCAAAGAAGAGTTCAGCGAGACGCTGCGCTACTTTAGCCGCCGCCTGGAACTGGCCGGCGTTGAACTCAAGCTGGGCCAACGCGTTGACACCGCCATGCTCAACGACAGCGACTACGACGAAGTGGTACTGGCCACTGGCATTGTCCCCCGTACCCCTGCGATCCCCGGTATCGACCACCCCAAGGTGATGAGTTACCTGGACGTGCTGCGCGACGACAAGCCGGTCGGCGAGAAAGTGGCGATCATCGGCGCCGGCGGCATCGGCTTCGATGTTGCCGAAGCCCTGACTCACAGCAGCGACGCCAGCCAGAATATCGAAACCTTTATGAAGGAGTGGGGCGTGGATATGCAGCTGCAATCTCGCGGCGGCATCGAGGGCGTGCAGGCTCAACCCTCACCCTCACCTCGCCAGGTACACCTGCTGCAGCGCAAAGCCAGCAAGGTCGGCAACGGCCTGGGCAAGACCACCGGCTGGATCCATCGCACCGGCCTGCAGCACAAGGGCGTGAACATGCTGGCGGGCTGCGAGTACCTAGGCATTGACGACACCGGCCTGCATATTCGCATCGGCGAGGAAACCCAGACGCTGGAGGTCGACAACGTCGTCATCTGCGCCGGACAGGAGTCGCGCCGCGAGCTGAGCGAAGGTCTGAACAAGCCCGTACACTTGATTGGCGGCGCCGATCTCGCCACCGAGCTGGACGCCAAGCGCGCCATTGACCAGGGCACTCGCCTGGCCGTCAGCCTGTAATAACGATGGTCGCCGCTGCACTGCGGCCGACTGTGACACCGACAAACAGTGAGGCGCCAGCGGCGCTTCGCTGTTTTTTTTGCATCGCACTTACGCCACCCGCCACTCTAGTCACACACGCCGCCGAGCCAGTACACTTGCACTACCGTCATGGCTCCAGTCAGCACTCCAGTCACTACGCCAGTCACTGAAACAACACGACAAACCAATCGCGAGTTACGCCATGCCGACCGCCCTGCACGTTTTCAGCCTTATCTGCGCTACGCTATTGGCAGTCAGCAGTGCCGACACCGCTCACAGTCAAGCTCACACGGACTGGCTAGACAGCGCTCAGCTCAGCGAGCTCAGCGGCCTGGCGCCCAGCTATCGGCACCGCGGTTACTACTGGGCGCACAATGACAGCGGCGACCGGCCGCGATTGCTGCTGTTAAAACCCGGCGAGCAGACACTGTCGACGACACCCCTGCGCGGCGCCAGTGCCAACGACTGGGAAGACATGGCCAGTTTTAGCGATGCCAGTGGCAGCTATTTACTGGTGGGCGACATTGGCGAC
>JBFKEA010000187.1:0-5173 GCA_041619375.1 Spongiibacter sp.
AGCAACTTCATGCACAGCCCTTATGGCAGATCATCGAAGCCGCATTGTAGCCATTGAGCCCTCAACAATCACCGACGCATACTGCCATGCAAGTAGCCAAAGCGGCCGTATAGTAACACTTGCCTTGCGGCGCAAAACACCCGTGCGCTCCCCGCGCGGTACGCACCGCGCCGCCAAAAGCAGACAGCGCAGCATGCACCACAATGTGGCACGCACGGCTTTCTGCGGTATATTCCTCCTTCTACCGACAATAAAACGACGTAATCGAGGGATAGTAATGCGCGACGAGACCATTGCACTGCACCACGGCTATGAGCCCGACAATCAACACGCCGTGGCGGTGCCGATACACCAGACATCTTCATACTCCTTCGACAGCGCCCAGCACGCTGCCGACCTATTCGACCTAAAGGTCGCTGGCAACATCTACAGCCGGATCATGAACCCGACCTGCAGTGTGCTCGAGCAGCGCGTCGCCGCCCTTGAAGGCGGCATCGGCGCACTGGCGATGGCCTCGGGCATGGCGGCGATTACCGCGGCGATTCAAACCATCGCCGAAGCCGGCGATAACTTTATTACCATTAGCGAACTCTACGGCGGCACTTACAACCTATTTGCCCACACTCTGCCCCGCCAGGGTATTGAGGCGCGCTTTGTCGACAAAGACGACTTCGACGGCATGGCCACAATGATTGATCAGCGCACAAAAGCCATTTACTGCGAGTCGATCGGCAACCCCTCGGGCAATGTGGTCGACATCCGTCGACTCGCAGATCTCGCTCACGCGCAGGGCATTCCACTGATCGTCGACAACACCGTCGCCACGCCCTTTTTACTTAAACCCATTGAGCATGGCGCCGACATCGTCATTCACGCCGCAACCAAATATATCGGCGGCCACGGCACCAGCATTGGCGGTTTGATCGTCGATGCGGGCCGCTTCCCCTGGGCGGCTCACGCAGAGCGCTTCCCACTGCTGACCACCCCCGATGTGTCCTACCACGGGGTGAATTATGCGACAGACGTCGGCGAAGCCGCGTTTATTACCCGCGCCCGCGTCGTGCCGCTGCGTAATATGGGCGCGGCAATGAGTGCCTTTAATGCCTTCCTGTTCCTACAGGGCCTCGAAACACTGGCCCTGCGTATGGAGCGCATCAACGACAATACTCTGGCCGTCGCCCAGTTCCTACAAGACCACCCCAAGGTGAGCTGGGTAAGTTATGCCGGCCTGCCCGAACACCGCGACCACGAATTAGCCAAGCATTATATGGGCGGCAAGGCGTCGGGCATTCTCAGCTTTGGCATTGAGGGCGGCCGCCAGGCCGGCGCCCGCTTTTACGACGCCCTGCAGCTGATTATTCGCCTAGTCAACATCGGCGATGCCAAAAGCTGCGCGGCCATTCCATCGGCCACCACCCACCGCCAGCTCAGTGACGAAGAGCTGCTGAAAGCCGGCGTTAGTGCCGACATGGTGCGTCTATCGGTTGGCATCGAACATATCGATGACCTGACCGCCGACCTCGCGCAGGCACTGGAGCAGGCCTAAACGAACGACGCACGACGGGGCTCCAAACGACCGTTAGATTGTGCAATAATTAACCAAGTCGCGATACTAACTATAATCCTACCGACCCCGCAGCACTTCGGTGACGCGGGGCCTTTAACGGTAATACATTATGAAGTCTCTCAAACTTGGCGCAGCCGCCGCTGCGCTTGTATTGGCCGCCTGCAACGGCAGCAGCTCAAGCAGCGTCGGTGGCGCAGGCAATACGGTTGTCACCGAAACATTTACGACCAGCTCGCAACACGAGCTTACCCCGCTGGACGTTAACCCCAGCTGCGCGCCCGATGCCGACTCCAGCCTGCCGCTGCCCGGCGGCCTGCTGGTATTTCGCAAAGACGAGCAGCCGACGCGACTGGTGGTCTTTGCCCACGGCATAGGCCACAACGTGCGCAGCAGCTGGCTGCCTCATATGCAGCGCGAGCTGCGGCTGGCCCGCCACTATGAAAACACCCCCGGCAACGTCGCCTTTGTCAGTACCGATTACCGCGACAATTACGGTTTCCCAACCTTGCGCGGCGCCTACGACATCATTGCGGCCACCGAATATGCACTGGAGAAATTCCCCAGCATAGAGACCGTTTACTTATTCGGTGTATCGATGGGCGGCGCCGTTTCAGGCACGGCGATTGTTGAATCGGCCGCCATCAGCGACGACGGCAGTTCACTCTTTGACTACTGGATAGATGTCGAGGGTGTCAGCCAACTGGCCGAGACTTACAGTGAGGCCAAGGCCGCCGGCGAGGCGACCGGCAACGCCACGGCATTAGCCGCCGCCAGCGGTATTGAACGCGACACCGGCGGCACCCCAGTGGAGTGCCCGCTGGCCTATCAGCGCCGCTCACCCGCGCTCCATGCCGCGCAAATGCAGCTGGGCGGCATTAAGGCCGCGACGGTTATTCACCCCGTTAACGACGGCTTGGTGCCCTATAACCAAGGCCGGGAAATGGCCAGCGCCCTGACCACCGCGGGCATTGCCACCCAGTTCTTTACCGTGGTGGGTATCCCCGAAGGGCAGAACCCGGGCAGCACTGGGACGGGCACCCTCGGCGCCGGTGATGTCGACCCGGCATTGAATTTAGCCGGCCACGGCAGCGAAGCAGACGCCTACCACCCGGTCATGCGCGCCGCCTTTGAGCAACTGCGCAAAATGTTAGACGGCAGCTACAACGAAACGGTGCCCTACTTTGAGTGCATCGTCGACTACCGCGCACCGGAGGAGAGCTGTCAGGTCGACCAGTTTCAACCCTGAGGACTCAACTGGCAGCGCCGTCGCGATACTGTGACGGCGTCAGCCCAGCCCAGCGCTTAAAGGCTTTGGCAAACGCGCTCTCGTCGGAAAAGCCCAAATCATTGGCGATATCAGCCACCGCCTCGCCACGCCGCAAGCGCTCCTCGGCAATGCGTTGCAACAGGCTGCTGCGCAGCAACTTAAAGGTCGCCCCCTCGGCTTGCAGCTTGCGCACCAGATGCCGGCCACTCATGCCCAGCGCTTCGGCAACCCGCTCCTTGCCCCAGTGTGGGTGACGGCGCAACAGTCCGCGAACCGCGGCGCTGAGCGCACCGCGCTCAATATCCAGCATCAGTTGGTCCGCCAGCTTTTTCAACTGATCGCGAATCGTCGTATTTGCCTGAATCAATGGCGTAGTCAGTAGCGCAGAGGGAAAGACGAGAGCGTTTTCCGCCGCGTCAAACCGTGGCGACGTCGCCAGCATTGCCTGGTAATCACACAGAGGCGCCGCTGGCGACGCGGTGAACTGCAGGCATTGCACCTCAAATTCGCCGCCACTGATCCAGCGCGCTAAATTCAGTACGCACGCCAGCACGGCCTCAACGCGTTCACGGCGGCGAACATGGTAGTGGGGCGTATAAATCAGCTGGCGATTCCCCTCCACCTGGCGCAGCGAAAAATCGCCGCCCTCGCCCACAATCGGGTGATACTCCAGCAGCAGGTCCAGCGCCTCGCCGAAGGTTTCGCAGCTCATCAACAGCATGCCCACCAAATCCAGATGACCAACCTGCAAGCCCAAACCCAGCTGCAAGCCCACCAGCGGCTCGTCAATCGCTGTGCAATAGGCGTCCCACAACTGATCCTGCACCGCCAGAGGTGTGCGACCCTCGTCGGGAATAAGCGCGCACAAGCTGGCGGGCAGCTCTATGTTGCGCCGCTCGGCGGCTTGTAAGATGCCTTGGGTAAAACACAAAGTGACGGTGGCTGCTGTCATAGTCCTAAATTGGCGGTTGCGAGTCCCGAAAAAGCCATTACCGGCGGCGGGCCTTCCATTAAGCTGTAAAGCAATAATGATAACAAGAGTGGGCGATATGTACGCGCTAATCGGTGCCGGCCCAATGGGCCTTGCGGCGGCACGCAATCTGCAAAAATATGACATCCCGTTTACCGGCTTCGAGCTGCACAGTGACGTCGGCGGGCTGTGGGATATCGACAACCCCCACAGCACCATGTATGAATCCGCACATTTGATCTCATCGCGGCGGATGACGGAATTCAAGGAATTCCCCATGGCCGAGCACGGTGCCCCCTACCCCCACCACCGCGAACTGCGCCAGTATTTCCGCGACTTCGCCCGGCACTTCAACCTGTATCCGCACTACCGCTTCAACACCCGCGTGGTCGATGCCAGCCCACTGGACAACGGTGGCTGGCGCATTGCCAGTGAGCACAATGGCAAGCGCCAGGTCGAGGACTTCGACGGTCTATTGATCGCCAATGGTACTCTCAACCATCCCAACAAACCGCCGCTGCCGGGTGAATTCAGCGGTGAATTACTGCACTCCTGCGACTACCGCCGCGCCGATATCTTTGACGACAAACGGGTGCTTATCGTCGGCTGTGGCAATTCGGCCTGCGACATCGCCGTGGACGCCGTGCACCGCGCGCGCGCTGTCGATATCTCGGTGCGCCGCGGCTACTATTTTCTGCCAAAATTTATTGGCGGGCGCCCCACCGACACCTTGGGCGGATTAATTCCTCTGCCTCGCCCACTGAAACAGCGCCTGGATGCGGCGATGATTCGCCTGGTGGTCGGCAAACCGTCCGATTACGGTTTACCCGACCCCGACTACAAAATGTATGAGTCGCACCCGGTCATCAACTCGCAGATGCTGCACCATCTGGGCCACGGCGACATAGGCGCTCGACCGGCCATCTCCTCGGTTAACAATCACAGCGTACAATTCAGCGACGGCCAGCAGGCCGACTACGACCTGATTCTGCAGGCCACCGGTTATCAGCTGCACTACCCCTTTATCGACCGCGAGCACTTGAATTGGCACAGCGGCGGCGCGCCCTCACTCTACTTGAACGTCTTTCACCCCGAGCATCGCAATTTGTTTGTCATGGGCATGATCGAGGCCGCCGGCCTCGGCTGGGAGGGCCGCAATGAACAGGCCGAGCTGGTGGCGCTGTACATCCGCCAGCAATTGGCCGACAGCGCCTCGGCGCGACAGCTAGAAGCCGACATCAAACGCTTCAGCGGCGAGCGGGTAGACGGCGGCTACCATTATCTAGAACTGGAACGCATGGCCTACTATGTGCACAAAGAGAGCTACCGACGCAGCCTGAAACGCTATATTCAGCGCCTGCAACGTGAT
>JBFKEA010000188.1:0-5170 GCA_041619375.1 Spongiibacter sp.
AGCAGGGCATGATCCAGGTCTTTTTCGGCAAGGTTGGCAAAGGGGCCAAAGATGCTGCGCATATCCTCGTCACTGCAGGCCGCGCGCACGCCGTCGCGACCATCGATAAACTGCTTCATCATCGGCGACACCACACCGTTTGCCGCACCAACGTCATATAAGGCCTGCAGTTCAACACCGGCGGCGCGCAGCAGCGCGGTGCCCTCGGAAATGGCCGAGAACGCGGCATAATTCATCAGGTTATTCGCCAGCTTAACGACGGTGGCATTGCCGACATCACCGGCGTATACCACCTGCTTGCTGGTACAGGCGAACATCGGCTGGCAGCGCGCAACGGCATCGGGCTCGCCGCCGGCCATAATGCACAGGCTGCCATCTGCCGCGCCGCTGGCGCCGCCACTAATCGGCGCGTCGACGATGTGAATATCGCACTGTGCGGCGTCAACTGCCCAGCGGCGAATACTGTCGCGGGTCACCGTGGAATGTATCGCCAGCACGGTGCCCGGCGCAGCACAGGCCAGCATGCCGGGGCGAGTATCGTCGCCATACAACAGCTGGTCGACATCGGCGTCATGGCGCACGCAGATGCTAATCAGGCTGCAATTTTTCGCGATGCTTTCGGGGCTATCGGCAGCGCGGGCCCCCAGAGCCACCATCTCGGCCACCGGCTCGGCGACCACATCGTAAACGCTGACACTCAGGCCCTGCTCACTCGCCCCGGCCACCAAGTTACTGCACATCGGCTTGCCGATATTACCCAGACCAATGTATCCACAGTGAATCATCGTCGCCTCCTAACGCGTCGGCGTGAAGCGCATCGGCAAAGTAGTAAAGCCGCGCACATTGGGATTGTGGGTGCGGTCACTGCGATCCATGTCCAACTCGTAGTCCGGCATCGCCTTGAGCAGCTCCTCAAAGCACACCCGCACTTCCAGGCGCGCCAGCGCCGAGCCCAGGCAGGCGTGAATACCAACGCCAAATGCCATATGGTCGCGGGCGCCGCGCGTCACATCGTAGTGGTCGGCATTGTCATAGCGGTCTTCGTCGCGACTGGCCGAAATAATGCACAGGCCAACCCGATCGCCGGCCTTCAGTTGTCGGCCGCGAATTTCAACATCTTGCATCACCGTGCGGCCGATCATCTGTGTCGAGCCATCGAAACGCAGGGTCTCCTCCACGGCGTCGGCAATACGCGCCGGGTCGTCGATCAGCAATTGGCGCTGCTCCGGGTATTGCCACAGGCGATAGCCCATATTGCCAATCAGCTTGGTGGTGGTTTCATTGCCGGCTACCGCCAGCAAAATGCCAAAGCCGATAACATCATCGTGGGTCATTTTGCCGTCTTTCTCAGCCTGCAAAACACAGCTGAACATATCGTCGGGGTCGAAGGGCTTTGCCGCCAGCTCGCGGGCCAAATTGTCAAAGTATTCGGCCAGCTTGAAATAGGCATTCACATTCGCCTCGCTGATGCCGAACTGGCCATCCTCGCGATAGATCAGATCATCGGCCCAGCCGCGCACCGTCGCCTGTTCGGCCTCGGGCACATGGATCATGGTAGAGATCACATCCATCGGCAAAATGGCGCTGAAATCCTGAATCAGGTCCATTTCACCCTTGGCGAGATGCGGCGCGATTAGCGCGCGGGCCTTGCGGCGGGTGTAATCTTCCAGACCCGCGATGCGCTGCGGCACCATCAAGCCCGACAGCAACTTGCGGATCCGCGTGTGGTCCGGCGGGTCCATATTAATAAACATCGGGTAACCGGCCGAGGCGCTCTGGTCGGACTCCAGGGCCGGGCCATTAATACTGCTGAAGGTCTTAAAGTCGCGAAAAGCTTTGAAGCAATCCTCCCACTTGGTCAACAGCCAGAAGCCGTGCTCGGCGTTGTAATACACCGGCGCCTCCTCGCGCAGCCGCCGGTAATGCGGATAGGGGTCTTCGTGTACAGAGTGAGAATAGGGATTGAATTCCACCGCAGCCATAGCCTGCTCCTCAATTTTATTATGACTCCACGCTAGCACAGCGCCGAGCAAAAGGTAAACACAGTTAATGTAATTTAATAAATATATGTTACATTTATTTCGACACCACCGTTCACCCGGCAATGACGGAGAGCCGATGCCCATCGCCAAGCCCCTACAACGTTTTCGCGACAACCCGCTGAAGCGGCTCAACCGCTTGAGTCTGTACTGTGAGCAGCGCAGCATGCAGCGCCTGGAGGAGCAGGGCTTTACCAAACTGGCCATGCATTTTGCGGCGCCAATGAGCCTGCTGGCCCAGCACCCCTATCGACTGACCACGCTCGCCGAGCGCATGGCGATGAGCAAGCAACTCTGTCTGCAGAGCCTGCGACCACTGGAGCAAGCCGGCTATATCGCGCGCCGCCAGGACCCCCACGACCGGCGCGCCAAGTTAATTGGCCTGAGCCCGCGAGGCGCTGCCCTGGTCAGCGCGGCCAATAGTGAACTCGGCGCCATCAATCGTGAATTCAGCCAGCAGATCGGCGATGACGCGATGCAATTTCTCAACCGTTTTGCCCAGCAGCTGTGCGCCGCCCTGCAACTACCCGGCTTTGAGCCCGGCTTCCAGCCAGCAAGCCAGGGGCTGAATTTTTCGCTACTGGTGGGAATGATTAATCGCAGTATTCATCGCCAGCTGATGCAGTCGACCATCGCCCGCGGTCACAGCAAGCTGCAGATGTCGCACGGCCAGGTGCTGGCCTGCATCGCGCCGGAGGGCAGCAGCATCGGCGAACTGGCAAGCGAGAACGGCGTGTCGAGTCAGGCGATTTCGCGTACCGCCCGCCAGCTGAGCAGCCTGGGTTATATCGCGCGCACTACCGACCCGGAGGATGGCCGCAGCCAGCGCTTGCGGCTGAGCGACAGCGGTATGGCATTGATTGCCGATGCCGTTGCGGCGATGGACGACTGGGAAAAAACCCTGCAATCACGCCTGGGAGAAGACGACTACCAGCGCTTCTGCGCGCTGATTACCGCCCTCAGCAGCGCCGTGTTTAACACCCCCGCCCCTGGCATCACCGAGACCTTATCGCCTCCGCTGCGCCCTGCCGAGCTGCTGCAATACCTGGCTGGCCAGCTCGGTGAAAGCCCCGCCAAGCCACAACTGCAATCCGCGGTGGAGCGGCGCCTGGGCGAAACCGGACGCCAACAGCTTGAGCAATTATTGGCGTTCGCCACCGGCAGAGCGGAAGGGAGACAGGCTTAACAACTGGTCGAGATAGTCAAAAATGCGCGCCAAGTGGCGGGACGAACGCCGCTGCCAACGCAGTGCATCCAGATAGAAGTCACCATTGATGGTATTTTCTTTGCCCGTCGCGATATCGCTCATCAGTCGCTCCCGCGCCTGCTCGGTTTCCAGCTCGCAGCGCTCGGCAAACTCCGCAGAGACGAGCCTAAGCTGCGCCGAGTCACCACTGAGCAGTAACTTCAGCAGCTGGCGACAGCCGTCCTCGAACACCACCCCCGAGTGCAGCGGCGGCCCCACACTCTGCCAGCGCTGAGCGGCCTCTCGGTCACCCAGCCGCCGCTGCAAACGCTGCAGGTGGTCGATCACATGCATACAGGCCAGCAGCCCCTGCCAGTTATCGCTGGCGGCCGGACTGAGGTGAATTTCATCGACAAAGCGCTGACAGCGCTCGATCGCCTCCTCCAATTGGCGGTGGCGCTCTACGGTCGCCGAAGGCTGATTGCGCAGCAGTGCAACCGCGTAGTGCAATTGCGCATCGGCCAGCGCCAGCAAGCTGCTGCGCACTGCCTCCAGCGCGACGGCGGGGTCGCGCAGCAACTGGCGGTCGAGGTGGCCGGTAAAACGGTCCTCGGCGGCAGGCACCAGCCAAAACATCAGCCGCGCAAACTGCCCTGCCAGTGGCAGCACCAGTACCACGCCGAGAAGATTGAACAAACTGTGAAAAGCCACCAGCGCCAGCTCGGCCTGAGCGTAAATCGCGCCGGGCGACAGCCACTGCCACAGGGCCACGTAGGGCAGCAGCAGTAGAAACGCCGCCAGACCGGTAAACAGATTGTAAACCACATGGGAGTAGCCGGTGCGACGGGTGTCGGCGGAACCACCGAGGGTAGCAATCAGCGCAGTGGCAGTGGTACCAACATCCATACCAATGACCATGGCGGCCGCCTGTTCAAATTCCAGTGCGCCGCCGTACAGCGCCGTCAGCGCCGTCGCCACCCCGGCGCTGGACGACTGGGTCACCAGGGTAATCAGCACACCGATTGCCAACAACTGCAAACGCCCCAGCCAACTGTTGTCGGGAAAATGCTCGGGGGTCACTCGCCCCTCCAAGCCCGACATCGCCGCCTGCATGGCGTCGATACCAACAAAGATCAGACCGAAGCCGGCCAGCGCCAGGCCCGCCGCCCGCCAGCGGCCACGGCCAAATAACTGACTGAGGGCACCCACCAGAATCACCGGCAACAGCAGCGTATTCAATTCGAGCTTGAAACCCAGCAGGGCCACCATCCAGCCGGTAACGGTGGTGCCGAGGTTGGCGCCGAAAATCACTCCCAGGGCCTGGGGATAGCTGAGCAAGCCGGCACCGACAAAGCCCACCGCCGCCACCGTGGTGGCGCTGGAAGACTGTAAAATCGCCGTGGTCGCGGCACCGGTAAGGGCGCCGGAGCTCGGACTGCGGGTAAATCGCGACAGCGCCCGATGCAGGGCATCGCCGGCCAGCGCTTTTAAGCCGTCGGTCATCAAAATAACGCCGAGCAAAAACAACCCCAGACCACCCGCTAACGCCAACCATTGAGCCAAGATAAAGTTCTCCCGAATGAAACTGCCGTACGCCGCTACACGGCCGTTACCGGCGCTCTGAACAATCGCTCTGAACAATCGCTCAGGACAAGCGCTCAGGACAAGCGCACACTACTTGCGCATGGCCGCCGCCAAAATGCGATCCAATTGATTGGCAAAGGCCTGTTTCTCACGCTGACCGTAGCTGCCTTGCCCCCCGCTCTGTATTCCGGAGGCGCGCAGGGTTTCCATAAAATCGCGCATATTCAAGCGGCCGCGAATATTTTCCGCAGTATAGCGCTCGCCACGGGGATTCAAGGCCATTGCGCCTTTTTCGATGACTTCGGCGGCGAGCGGAATATCAGCGGTAATCACCAGGTCCCCGGCGCTGCAACGGCGCACA
>JBFKEA010000189.1:0-5168 GCA_041619375.1 Spongiibacter sp.
CCCAGCAACTTTGGCAGATGTCTGAGCAGGCGGTGCGCGCCGCCTCTGTGCGCTATGCGCCTCCTTTTATTTTAATGGGGCGCGCGTCGCAGTTTTCCACCGGGCAGTGGCTGGCGAGTTGGGCGCTGTTAGATGAGCAAAACAGCCTGCGCTTTGATACCGAAAGTCTGGAAAACCCCCAATTTTTAGCCGCGGCGATCGACCGTGTGGCCGATGTACAGGCGCGCCGCTATGCGGTGAGCAGCGCCGCCGGTGCGCGCGGCCGCACCTTGATTCACATTGGTGGCCTGCAACAGTTTGGCGACTACGCGCAGCTGGTCAGCTATCTCGAATCGCTGGCGGTGGTTGAGCATGCCAATGCGGCGTGGATGACCAGTGAAGAGTTGGTGTTGGAGCTGGTATTAAAAGACGATATGGAAAAAGTGCGGCGCTATTTGCAGCTCGATGGCCGTCTGCGCGAGCTCAGTGAGGCGCAAGGGCCGACTCGCTCGCCGCTGGCGGTGACCGGCTATTATCGCTGGGTTGGTGGTGCTGTCGGTGAATAGCCGCTGGCTGTGGTGGGCGCTGGGCCTGCTGCTGGGGGGCTGGCTACTCAATGCCCTCAGCCCGATATTAATGCCCTTCGCGATTGCGTCGGTGTTGGCCTATATGGGCGACCCCCTGGCGGACAGGCTCGAAGCCCGAGGTGTGGGGCGCACGGCGTCGGTGGTGATGGTGTTCAGCGGATTGACGCTGTTTGCGCTGCTGATGTTTTTGGTGACCCTGCCATTGTTGATCGATCAGCTGCAGCTATTGATCGCCCGCTTTTACGCCTTGTTAAACTGGTTGCAGCAGACGGCGTTGCCGACCTTGCGTGGCTATCTCGATTTGCCCGAACAGGGGCAGCCGATGGATACGGCCAAACAGGCTCTAAGTCAGCATTGGAATGCCGCCGGCGGCCTGTTTGTTTATCTCTGGGAAAAAATCAGCGGCTCGGGTGTGGCGCTGATGACCTGGGTGGCCAATATTACGCTGATTCCCGTGGTGACCTTCTATTTGCTGCGCGACTGGGATGTGATGATGGCGGCGATACGCAAGTTGCTGCCGCGCTCTCACGAGAACCTGTATGTCGAGATCGCCCGCCAGTGTGATGAAATTCTAGGCGCGTTTGCCCGCGGCCAATTGTTAGTGATGCTGTCGCTAGGGGTGATATATACCGTCGGCCTGTTTGTTATTGGTTTGGATTTGGCGCTGGTGCTGGGTCTGGCTGCGGGCTTGGCCAGTATCGTGCCCTATCTGGGCTTTGTGGTCGGTATTGTCGCCTCGGGGCTGGCGGCCTATTTTCAGTTTGATTTGTCGTGGCAGCTCGTGGCGGTAGGGCTGGTATTTGGCGTTGGTCAATTGGTGGAAAGTCTTTACCTAACGCCGACGCTGGTCGGCGACAAAATCGGTTTGCACCCGGTGATGGTGATATTTGCCATTCTTGCCGGTGGTCAGTTGTTTGGTTTCCTCGGGGTGTTACTGGCACTGCCGGTGGCATCGGTGGCCAAGGTAATGGTGGGCTATGTGCAAGCCTATTACCTGCGTAGCGATTGGTATCTGGAAGGCGGTGAGCTGCCGTTGGTGGAGGACGACGACTGATGGAGCGTGGCCAATTGCCGCTGGCGTTGAGTTTGGACACCCAGGCGACCTTCGATAATTACTATGTTGCGGCAGGCCAGCAGTTGGCGGTGAGTCAACTGCGGGCGATGGCCGATGGCAGTGGTGAATCGCTGGTTTACCTGGCCGGCCGAACCGGGCGGCGGCACTTGTTGCAGGCCTGTTGCCATCGGGCGGAATCCCGCGGGCGTTATGTGCGCTACATACCACTGGCGGAGTTGTGTGAGTACTCGCCAGAGCTGGTGCTGGACGGTGTGGAGCAGCAAGACCTAGTGTGCCTGGATAATATTGAAATGCTGGCGGGACGCCGTGACTGGGAACGTGCGGTGTTTAATTTGTACAACCGCTGCCTCGGTAGTCGCTGCCAGTTGTTGTTTGCCGCGCGGGAGGTGCCGTCGGCGCTGAATATTGAGCTGCCGGACCTGGCCTCGCGCCTGCAGAGTTTTAGTGTTTATCGTTTGAGCGAACTCAGCGAAGCGGACCGCATTGCGGCACTGCAACAGCGGGCGGAAGTGTTGGGCATGGAGCTTAGCGACAGTTTGGCCGAGTACATATACCGGCGCTGTCAGCGCGACTTGGGTAGCTTGTTTGCCGTGCTGGAAGAATTGGATCGCCACAGTTTGGCCAGGCAGCGCCGTTTAACCATGCCCTTCGTAAAAGAAATAATGGCTTGGTAGTGGAACTTTTGCAGTGGGTCACGCTCTTGGTTAAAAGCACGATCTTGCGCTAAACGGTTGCTTATATTAGTGATAGCTTCTATAACAATTCTAAGTTGAATTGCGGTGGCAAAAATACACAAACGCAAACGTGCGGGCGCTGTTCAGCGTGTTATTCTTGACGCAAGACCTGGCACAAGGGTCAGGCGAAGGAAGAGCTAAATGATAATTAGGGGAGTTACCATGCGTAAAAAACTTTTGGGCGCAGCAATGGCAGCTGCGGTAGCCCTGCCAGTAATGGCAGACGATCATCAAGGTAAGTGGTATTTAAATGCCGGTGCGGGTTACCAGTGGTTTGACTCGTCATGGGATTTGGAAGCAACGCCAGTCGCCGTGCTGGGTGTTGAGTACCGAATCAGCAAGGACTGGGGTGTCGAAGGTGCAGCGACCTACTCCGAAACGACTAACAACTACGGCGTTGGTGCGCGCGATGGCGAGTCGGTTGTGTTCGCCTCGCTGAGCGCACTGCGCTACTACGATGCTGGCGAAAAGCTGGAGCCATACGCGGCCATTGGTCTGGGTGCGGGCACTATTGAGTATCAAGCGGTGGGCCGTGAAGAGACCACGCAAGCGAATGTCGGTGGTGGTTTCCGCTACGCCCTGTCGGGCCCGCTGTCACTGCGCGCTGATGCTCGATACTACTACGGCTTTGACCACGAAACTGACGACGGCGTGCTGTCGTTCGGTTTGAGCTATGCCCTAGGCGGCGAGTCTAAGCCTGCGCCAGTAGCCGTTGTTGTGGTTAACAACGATGGCGACGCTGACGGTGTTATCGACACGATGGATCAGTGCCCGGGAACGCCTGCTGGTGTTGCGGTAGATGGCAAAGGTTGTGCGCTGGATAAAGACGGCGACGGTGTGCCGAACTATCGCGACAAGTGCCCGAACACGCCTGCCGGCCGCCAGGTCGACAAATTCGGCTGCAAGTTTGTTCTCAAGCACACCGAGTCCATTAAAATGGACGTGAAGTTCCCGCTTAACTCCGATGCGATTCCTACATCGCAGGTCAGTGAGCTGAAGAAAGTGGCTGACTTCATGAAGAAATTCTCCGGCGTGAAAGCGGTGGTTGAAGGTCACTCTGACAGCACCGGTGCGGCCGATTACAACCGCCAGCTGTCTCAGCGTCGCGCCGATGCCGTGCGCCGTGCGCTGATCAAGGAGTTTGGTATCGATGCCAGCCGCCTGAGCGCAATCGGCTACGGTGAAGAGCGCCCAATCGCTGACAACAGCACTAAGGAAGGCCGTCAAGCCAACCGCCGTGTGGTTGCTGTGATGGAAGCTGAAGTCGCCGAATAAGCGACGACGCTCTGCGACACCAAAGGGGCCCCTAGGGGCCCCTTTTTTGTGCCTTATTTTTGTGCCTCGGTGATGTTGGTTGTGGGAGTGGGGCCCGCCAGCCGCGGAGTAACGTGGTTTGCGTGAAGTTGGCACAGTTTTTGTTGGTTATCTCTCGAAGACAGAGTGAATTGCAGCATATTCACTAAATTGGTGCGCGATTATGGGCCGAGCACGGGTTGGCCGGCACCTAAACAGTGCGCCGCAGTGGGAGAGATCAATGATATTTGGCAGGAAGAAGCGCAAACCTATCACCATCACTGATAAAAAGGTGGTCGATTGGAAGTACGCGGTCTGCGGTTACTGCTCTACAGGCTGTTCCATTGAAGTCGGGCTCAATGCCGAGGGCAAGCCGGTGGCGAGTCGAGGCAAGGGTAATGCGCCGGTCAATCAGGGCAAGTTGTGTATCAAGGGGATTTTCGAGCACGAGTTGAGCAGTACCTCTGGGCGCGGCACTCAACCCTTGATGCGCGAGCGTATCTACGAAGATTTTGCTCCGGCGAGCTGGGATCAGGCGCTGGATAAGACGGCCGCTGAAATTCAGCGCATTCAAGAAAAATACGGCCGCGACAGCGTTGCCATTGTTTCTACTGGCCAGCTGCTTACCGAAGAATTCTATACCCTGGGCAAGTTGGTGCGCGGCGTAATTGGCAGCAACAACTACGACGGCAACACCACGCTGTGTATGGCGTCGGCGGTGTCGGGCTACAAGCGCTCGTTTGGCGCCGATGGCCCGCCGGGCTGTTATGATGATTTTGAGAACACTCACTGCCTGATGGCCTTTGGCTCAAACCTGCCCGAGCAGCATCCAATTATTTACTGGCGCCTAAAAGAGGCGCTGGAAAAGCGTAAGTTCCCGCTGATTGTGGTCGATCCACGAGTCACCATGTTCGCGCAGTTTGCCGATATTCACTTGCCGATTACTCCCGGTACAGACCTGGTGCTGCTCAATGCCCTGGCTCATGTGATTCTTAAAGAGGGCCTGCAGGATCAGGCCTATATCGACGCCCACTGCAACGGCTTTGCCGAGCTTAGCGAAACCGTGGAGAAATACGATCCGGTGACGGCATCGCGTATCTGCGGCATTGATCCCGACACCATTAAGCATGTGGCGCGCATCTACGCCAAGGCGCCGTCGGCGATGAGTATCTGGACCATGGGGATCAACCAGAGTACCCACGGCACTGACGGTGTTTGCGGCATCAATAATCTCAACCTGATTACCGGCAATATTGGCGTTCCCGGCGGCACCAGCATGTCGATTACCGGCCAGTGCAACGCCATGGGGACCCGCGAGTGGTCTTCCTGTTCGGGGCTGCCCGGCTACCGTATGCTGGAAAAGCCCGAACACCGCAAGGAGGTCGCGGATTTTTGGGGCGTAGATGAAGGGTTTTTCCCGGCTAAACGCGGCCTGCAGCAAACCGATATTTTCCCGGCGATCGAGTCCGGCGAAATCAAGGCGCTGTGGATTGTTGCCAC
>JBFKEA010000190.1:0-5125 GCA_041619375.1 Spongiibacter sp.
AAAGGACAGCGCCAGCATTTTGATGGTGGGGTGCTGGTCGACAAAGTCGCCGATGCTCTTGGCGGCAAACAGCATTACCGCCACCGAGATGACAATGGCGATCACCATTATCGAGATGTGGTCCACCAGCCCCACGGCGGTAATCACCGAGTCCAGCGAGAACACCATATCCAGCGCCGCAATTTGCACCATCACCGCCGCAAAACTGGCGGCCACCGGCGCGCCGAGTCCGGGCTCCGGCACCTCCAGACTGGCGTGAATTTCATGGGTGGCCTTGGCCAGCAAAAACAGGCCGCCGACAATCAGAATAATATCCCGGCCGGAAATCTCGTTGCCGAACGCAGTGAACAGCGGCTCGATCAAGCCCATCACCCAGAACAGGCTGAACAACAGGCCGAGACGGGCCGCCATGGCCAGCCCCAAGCCCAGCCGCCGGGCCTTTTCCCGCTGGGCTTCCGGCAAGCGGCCGACAAGAATAGAAATAAAAATAATATTGTCGATGCCCAACACAATTTCCAGGGCGATCAAGGTCGACAGGGCAACCCAGGCCTCGGGGCTGGCGATCCATTCAAACATTGTCGAGACTCCGCGCAGAACAAAGACCAGAGCATAGCCAGTCGGGGTGACATAGCAAGGCAGCAAATAAATATCTTATAAAGCGGCGCCGCTCTTGCGATAATTCGCCCCCACTGCCACAGCCCTGCCGCGGAGAATTCATGAGCCAGTCGCCCGTCGCCCTGATTACCGGCGCCAGCCAGCGCATCGGCGCCGCCATCGCTCGCCACCTGCACCGCCAGGGCTGGCAGCTGCTGATTCACTGTCGCCAGCCCAGCGCCGCCGGCGATGAGCTGTGCCGCGAGCTCAACGCCGCGCGGGCGGACTCGGTGCGGCTGCTGTATGCCGATCTGCAACAGGTGAGCGCGGTGCAGCAATTGGCCGGCGACGCCCAATCGGCTTGGCAGCGTGTCGACGCCCTGGTGAACAATGCCTCGGGCTTTTATCCCACCGCGATGGGCGCCGTCAGCGAGCAGGACTGGGACAGCCTGCTGGGCAGCAATCTGAAAGGAGCCTTTTTTCTCAGTCAGGCACTGCTGCCGGCGCTGCGCCAGCAGCGCGGCAGCATCGTCAATATCGTCGATATCTACGCCGACAAGCCGCTGGGCGGCCATCCGGTTTACAGCATTGCCAAGGCCGGACTGGCGATGATGACCCGCGCGTTGGCGGTGGAGCTGGCCCCGGAGATTCGCGTCAACGGCATCGCCCCTGGGGCGATTTTGCCACCCATGGCCAGCGACGAGTTTGGTGAACTGGAGCAGCGCAACGTCTGCGAAAGAGTACCCTTGCAACGCTGGGGGAGCCCCAACAACATCGCCGACACTGTCGCGTTTTTACTGCGCAGCGACAGCTATATCAACGGTCAGATTATCGCCGTGGACGGCGGCCGCAGCCTGTCGATATAAACTCATCGGGCGGTATTTCTCGCCCAGACCTGCGCATTTCTTAGGCCTAGTTCACATTGTGTTGACGACCTCTTTCACACCGGCTTAACAGGCGTATACTCGATTGAATGGCGATGCCGAGTGGAACGCAGGATGAAACTAAGCAAGCAAACCGATTACGCCTTCCGCACGCTGATCTTTTTAGCGGGCCAACCGGGCGAAAAACTGGTGAGCATTCAGTCCATTTGCGATTACTTCGATATCTCCGCCAACCATGTTGCCAAAGTGGTGATGCGGCTGGTGCGACGCGGCGATGTGATTGCGGTTAGGGGCAAGGGCGGCGGCATTCGCCTAGCGCGCCCCGCCGCGGAGATTTCGCTGGTGGAGGTTGTGAAGGAATTTGAAACCACGCTGCAGCCGATTAACTGTACAGAGCAGCCCTGCCGTATTATCAGCAACTGTAAGCTGAAAGGCCTGCTGGAAAAGGCCATGCAGCAGTTCTTGGCAACTCTGGCCCCCTACAGTCTCGCCGACGTGGCCGCCGGCGAGTTGCAGCTCTTGCAGCTGCAAGAGTAGTCAGTCGTCGCCCAACTCTGCGCTGTGGTAGACGTTTTGCACGTCATCCAGTTCGTTGAGCATGTCCATAAATTTCTCGAACATCGGCATATCCTCAGCCGGGATCGGCGCCGTGGTCTGTGGCAAAAACTGAATTTCTTCCACCTCGAAGTCGATACCCTCGAAGGCCTGTTGCAGCGCCTGTTTGGCCTTGAAAAACTCGGTGTGCGGGGCAAACACGCTGATTTTGCCGTCCTCACATTCGATATCACTGACATCGACATCGGCCAGCATCAGCGCATCCAATACCGCTTCTTCGTCGTCGCCGTTGAAAACGAAGATCGCCGAGTGGTCGAACATATGGCTGACACTGCCCTGTGTGCCGATTTTGCATTTGGTTTTGGTAAACGCCAAACGCACGTCGCCAAAGGTGCGGTTGGGATTGTCGGTCAGGCAGTCGACAATGACCATGCAGTTACCCGGACCGAAGCCCTCGTAACGCGCCGGCGAGAAATCCTCGCCAGCACCGCCCTGGGCTTTGTCCAGCGCGTTTTTAATCACGTGGCTCGGCACTTGGTCTTTTTTGGCGCGGTCTAGCAGGCTGCGCAGCGCCAGGTTGGCATCGGGGTCGACGCCACCAGACTTGGCCACCACATAGATTTCGCGGCCGTAGCGGCTGTAGACCTTGGTCTTGGCGTCGGCCGTTTTGGCCATGGAGTCTTTTCGGTTTTGGTAGGCTCTGCCCATTGCGCGGCTCCGCAGTTCAATTTAAATAAAGTCGGCGATTTTAGCCTGCCATGGCGAAGCGCGCCAAGCAGGGCCGTTGCCGGTTGCTTAAAACTCAAATTTCAGTGGTGCCTCGTTGCGACTTTCCAGCACCACCGGCAGGCGAAAACTTTCTGGCATCTTCTTCATGGTATAGAGGCGGTTTTTGTCTAGGTGGCGGTAGCGCATATGCTCCTCGTCGAGCACTTCTATGCGGTAGGCGTCGTAGTGCGCCGGGTTTTTGGGGTCGCCCAGCTTCATACCATCAACCATCACCCAGCCGCGAAAAATACGGAAATACACCTCGCCGGACACCCCCCAAAAGCCGACCTCCGCCTGACTGCTGACGCGGCCGTCGGGGTAGGTGCTGCGAAAGTCCGTGCGATAGGTGCCGTCGACGGCCCGCTCGACCAGCCATTCCTTGCGCACCCCGGCGGCGGTATTGGCAATGCCATACCACTTGCCCAGCAGCGCCTGTCGGGCCTGCGCTCTGGACAGGCCGCCCTCGGCAAGCGCGCTGTCGGCCACCCGCGGTGTCGCCTGCATGGCCGAGGGCTCCAGCAGGCGCGCGGCACTTTGCTCGCCCACACCGACACAGGCGCTGAGCAGCGCCGCTGACATCAGCAAGGCAAGCGATGGCGCCGCGCGGCGAAAGAGGCAATTACTCATTACAGTCGTCCAGACATAACAGCTGCTGATGTGCGGGAAAATACAGCGCCGAGGAAATCGCGCATTCTAACCCAGTTGCCCGCAGTGCCTGACAGTAAATCTGCATTTTATTTGCGTAGCGCTGCGCCTGCTCTTGCAGAAAGCCCGCCAGCGGCCCGCGAGCTTGGGCAGTTTTGTAATCGATGATCCAGCAGCGCGGTTCACTGCCGCTGTGGTCGATAAATGCGCGATCCAGAATCAAGGTCTGCCACTGGCCGCCCATCAACCGGCGAATGGTTTGCTCGCTCGCCTGCCAGTCGTAGCTCTGCAGAATCCAGCGACCGTGATCGCAGGCCAGGGTGTTGTCCAGCAGGCGCAGCACCCGCGCGCAGCTGTCGTCCAGCCCCGGCTCGGGGTGACAGTGGTGGCGCAGGCGCTGCTGCAGGGCCAGTTGCAGGCGCTGGCGGTCGCCCAGCAGGCGCTCGGCGTTGGCCTGGCGGCCGAGACGCTCCATCAGCTCGTGAAAGACAATGCCCACCGCCCGCTCTTCGATATTATCTTCCAGCACGGCATTTTGCGACTGGCGCTGCAGCCGCCGCAGGGGCGATTCCTCGCGCAGCGGCTCCGGCCACGGGCTGTGCAGGGCAACCGAGAAATTGTGCAGCCGCGGCGCCAGCGGTATGGTCGGCAGCGGCGCAATATCATCATCACTGATCAGCGTCGCTGCCTCAAATTCCGCCTCGACCATCGGCCACAGACGCTGCAGAAAACTGCCGGCCTCGGGTTGCAAATCGTCTTTGCTGTTCATCTTTGCCACGCCAAACAGGTGCAGCTCGCCCTTGGCGCGGGTCAGCGCCACGTACAGCAGGCGGTCCAACTCTTCCTTCAGTGCCCGGCTCTGTGCCGCGCAGAGGAAATCGTAGAGCTTTTCCTCGTCGCCACCGCGCTGCTGGGGCTTGGGCCCGAACAGCATATGGTCGCCAAGGCGCTGCCAGGCCAGCAGTGGCCGGTCGTCGCCGCGACCGCGACCGCCCAGCCCCGGCAGTATCACCACATCGAATTCCAGCCCCTTGGACTTGTGGATGGTCATCAGCTCGACACGGCTGGCGGGCGGCGCGGCATAGAGCCGCGACAGCGCCGATTCCAGCGCCGCGATATCCTCGAGAATGCCCGACGGCGCGCACTCCTCCAGCACATCGAGCACCCGGTCGATATCCGCCTGCTGATGGGCCTCGATGCAGGCCGGGCCACCGAGGCGCTGCCACAGTACCCGCAGTGCCCAGCGCAAATCGCGGCTGGGCGGCTGAGCGTCCAACCACAGCAATTGGTCGCGCAGCCGCGCGCAGGCGGCCTGGCCGTCGGCGCTTAAGGCCGCGCAGCGCTCGGCTAACATCAGCGCCTCACGCAGCTCGCCGCCGTCCTCGCGCAGCAGCAACAGATCGTCCCAGCTCAAGCCGACAAAGGGCGCCCGCAACACGGCCGCCCAGGCCACATTGTCGGCCTCGTGCCACAGTGCGCGCAGCAGTGCCAACAGGTCCATCACCGCCGGGGTGTCGCTCAGGCGGTCGATGTCTTGACCGGAAAAGGCGATACCCGCCGCTTTTAACGCCGGCATCACGCTGCGCAAATGACTGCGGCTGCGCACCAGCACGGCAATACTGGCCTGCGGATTGGCGGCCTGACTGCGCTGGATAATGTCGACAATCTGCTCGGCCTCG
>JBFKEA010000191.1:0-5098 GCA_041619375.1 Spongiibacter sp.
AGCACCGAGGTCGACTACGCGGTGCAGGTTTGTGACGCGGTGATTCAGCAGTGGCGCGACAGCGGTAATCCGCTGATTATCAACCTGCCCGCCACCGTGGAGTGCGCAAGCCCCAATGTCTTTGCCGACCAGGTGGAGTATTTCTGTCGACACAGCCAATACCGCAGCGACTACCGGGTATCCATTCACACCCACAACGACCGCGGCTGCGGCGTGGCCGCTGCCGAATTGGCGGTCATGGCCGGCGCCGACCGCATCGAGGGCACCTTGCTGGGCAACGGCGAGCGCACTGGCAATATGGACATTGTCACCATGGCGATGAATCTCTACAGCCAGGGCATCGACCCGCAACTCGACCTCTCGGACATGGACGAGATCATCTCCGTGGTCGAGCACTGTACCGATATCGGCCTGCATCCCCGCCACCCTTACGCGGGTGAGCTGGTGTTCACCGCCTTTTCCGGCAGCCATCAAGACGCTATTAAAAAGTGCATGGCGAAACAGCGCGATGACGAGCACTGGCAGGTCGCCTACTTGCCCATCGACCCCGCCGATCTGGGACGCAGCTATGAGGCGGTCATTCGCATCAATAGCCAGTCCGGTAAGGGCGGCGTCGCCTGGGTACTGGAAAACGACTACGGTCTGCAACTGCCGCGCTGGTTGCAGGTCGACGCCAGTCGCAAAGTACAGGCCGAGGCCGAGGCGCAATCGGGCGAGCTTAGCAGTGCGCAGATCTGGTCGGTGTTTGCCGACAGTTATCTGCACGCCGCTCGACAAGCCATGCAAAACTTCTCCCTCAGCCAAGACAATGGCGAGCACGGCAGCCACGACCAGCTGCGTTTACAGCTTGAACTGGACGGGCAGTGCGTGGAATTACGCGGCGACGGCGACGGCGCGATCAGCGCGCTGGTCAACGCCTGGCGCGACCAGTTTGGCGAGCGCATCGAAGTGCTCGATTACAGCGAGCACGCGCTGAACACCGGCACCGCCGCCGAAGCCATCGCCTATATCTTGCTGAGTATCAACAAGCAGCGCTACATCGGCGTCGCCAAACACCGCGACGTAGTCGGTGCCTCCCTGCAGGCGGTTATCAACGCCGCTGCCCAGTCACAGCAGGCTTGCGCCCAGCGCCAAGCCAGTTAAACCTCGGCCGGAGATTGCGCCTCGCGCCACTCCGGCCTGCCACATCCGCTCCCAACTCCTCAACCAAGGCAGCACCGGCAAGGGCTGCCAATGCCTCCCTTCTTGAAGACATTGCGGCGACGCTTCAGCCAACAGCGGGCTCGACCACCGCGCTTGCCCAATGGTAGCTTAGCTAGCCAGCAACCATCGCCAACAGAATAGAACCGAGGACCCCAGCATGCAGCCCAGCGACCCGCTTACTCGCGCCGTTGAAAGCATTAAGCATTTTGATATCACTACCGAGGTCTTGGTGTGCGGCTATGGCGGTGCCGGCGCAGCCGCTGCGCTGGAAGCGGCGAGAGCCGGCGCGCAGGTGACCATTCTTGAACGCGCCAGTGCTGGCGGCGGTGCAACGGCGATGTCCAGCTGTGAAATGTATCTGGGCGGCAGTGGCGGTACCGCCCTGCAAAAAGATCTGGGCTTTGAAGACAGCAGTGACAATATGCTGGCCTATCTGCGCGAGGCGCTGGGGCCCTATGGCGACGATGAAAAAATACGCTGCTACACCGAGGGCGCCGCCGAGCATTTCGACTGGGTCGAGTCTCTGGGCGTGCCCTATAAACGCGCCGCCCTATTAGAGCGCACCGTAGTGCCGCTCAGCGATGAGTCGCTGCTGTATACCGGCAATGAGAAATCCCACCCCTTTAACCACGCCGCCACCCCGGTGCCCCGCGGTCACGTGCCCTCTAAGGAGGGCGATGAAGGTGGCAAGATATTTATGCAAGCCATCATGAAGCAGGTCGCCAATGCCGGTGTCAGGGTACTGAACGACTGTCGGGTACTGGCACTGCTGGCAGACGACAAAGGCCGCATTTGCGGCGTGATCGCCAAGCGCGACAATCGCGAGATTGCCATCCGCGCCGAGCGCGCAGTGGTGCTGACCACCGGGGGTTTTGTGATGAACGAGGCGATGACCCGGCAATACCTCCCGGAGATTCACCAGTATGCGGAGCCCTATGGCAATAGCTACGACATGGGCGACGGTATTGCACTGGGCATGGCCGCCGGCGGCCAGGTCATTAATATGGACCAGGCCTTTATGTCCTTCCCGCTCTACCCACCCGCCTCGCTCACCTATGGCATTTTGCTCAACCAACGCGGCCAGCGCTATATCAATGAAGATGCCTACCTGGCCCGCCTCGCTCACTACTCCTACAGCCAGCCCGATCAACACTGCTATTTGCTGGTTCAAGCGGAAGACTATCAGCCCTCTGACTACCTCGAGCGCGCGCCGATTATCGCCAGTGGCAACACGATCGCCGAAGTCGCCAGCGAAGCGCCCTTTCCCGCAGGAATGTTGGAACAAACCGTCAGTTATTTTAATCGACATGCCGCCCGCGGCGTCGACCCGCTATTCCACAAAACGGCCGAGTGGCTGAAACCGCTGAGCAAACCGCCCTTCGCCCTGCTCGACTACTCCGCCAGCGAGATGAAAGCGATCATTATGCCCGGCACGCGCGGACCATTGATCTTTACATTGGGGGGGTTAAAGACGCGCTGCAGCGGCGAGGTGCTCTCGCTTAACAATCAACCCATTGCGGGCCTATATGCTGCAGGGCGCGTCAGTGCGGGACTACCGCGCACAGCCAAGGGCTATGCCAGCGGCATGTCGGTGGGCGACGCCACCTTTTTTGGACGACTGGCCGGGCGCAGCGCTGCGGCGGCGCGCCCGGCCAATTCGACTTAGTAGCGGTAGATTACATCCAGGCCGTAGCTGCGTGGCTCACCCCAGATGACCGCGCGATCGGCGTGCGGCAGGTTATCTACTGCACTGACCACATAGTCTTCATCCGCCAGGTTTTTACCCCACAGTGCAGCGGTCAGCTGGCCGCCGGCAAGCGGAATGTCGTATACGCCCACACGGCCATTGATCAGCTTGTAGTCGTCCATAAAGACATTTTTAGCAGACTCTGTACGGGTAGAACCGGCGCGATCATCCATGTAGTTGTAGCTCAGGTTAACACCGACGCGGCCCCAGTTACGCTCCAACACCGTGTAATCCAGCGCGGCGGTATAGGAGTGCTGAGGCGCTGAACTGAACACAAAGTTATCAGTAATGTCCTCACCCGAATCCGGGTCGGTCGCCTTGGTGATCTCGGCATCCAAGTAGGCGTAGTTGAGCATCAACAGCAACTGGCGAGAGACCAGGAAGGTCAGGTCCATTTCAAAACCGCTCATTTCCGCCTCACCGGCGTTGACCACTTGCGTGTCAGCAATGGTGCCGTCAATCAGGAAGTTCAACTGGATGTCGGTATAGTTACTGAAGAACACATCGGCATTCAAACGCAGGCGGCGATCAAGCAGCTCTGACTTCAAACCCAGCTCGACAGAGTTCACCTTCTCTTCGGCAAAACCGGCGGCAAAGCGCGCCGCATCGGGGTCGCGCGTGTTAAAGCCACCACTTTTGTAGGCCTCGGTGTATTTGGCGTAGACATTGCTGTCGTCGTTCAATTCCCACTCGGCAATAAACTCAAAGGAGTCATCGGCATACTCGCGGGTATTTTCCGCTGACCAAGACGAGGCCCCCAGCGGCGCAGAAGGCGGCGTAATATTAACCACCTGACCATTGGCATTAAGGGTGGTCACAGTTTCTACCCGGTTTTCCGTCGCACGCTCCTGAGATGCCATCCGCGAATCTTCTGAGTGGCGCGCACCGAAGGTGAGATGCAGGCGCTGATCGAGAAAATCAGGGGTATAGGTGGCGCGGCCGTACATCGCCCAGGCGTCGTTTTCAATTTCGTAGAACTGGCTATTAAAGTTAGTCAGTGTCGTTGTCGACGTGGTTGTGCCGTTATCAATAATAGAAATTGGGCCACTAAACTGGTGGTGCAGCGGTGCATTGTCTTCCGTTGCCGACTCTTCAAAGTAATACAGGCCACCGACATACTCGATGCGAGAGTCCATAAACAAGCCGTTAAACTGCAGCTCGTGCGAGCTCTGCTCCTGACTCAACACCCGCAGTGTACCGGGAATAAACAGCGAACCGTCTTTGCTGCGATAGTCGCCGTTGTCGATCCGGTAACTGTCGCTGCCACTGGCCACCAGGTCTGAATAGCCGCCGTCTTCCAGCTCGCGCTGGGCATAGAGGTAGCTGACACTCAGGTCTTCGTTAATGTCATAAGCCAGTTTGAGCATATGACCGGAAATCTCGGTGTAGGACGCCTTGAGCGGCTGGCTGGTTGCCATGCTGGTGGCGCGCTCGCCCGAGTAGTCGTAAAACTGCTGGGAGTTGGTCGCCAGCTGGGCATTGATTCCCTCAGCCGGACTGCTTGGCGCGCTATTCACCGTCGGCCGGGTCATCGCCTGATAAGCGTAGTTGACGGTGTTCATATCGGCATCGTCATAACTGTAATCCAAGCGCAGACGGTCAGTGATATCCCAACGCAAATCCACGCGATAGCCGGAAATGTCGCGGTCACCAAAGTCTTTACCCGGACCGGTATTGTCGATATGGCCATCCATTTGCGAGGTCAAATAAGCCAGTTTCACGGCGGCGGTATCGGTCAGGGGCGCATTGACCGTGGTCTTGCTTTTAAACAGCTCGCGATCTCCCACCGTGAACTGCTGCTCAAGCGCAAAAGCTTCGAGGTCCGGACGACGACTGACCATGTTAATCGTGCCACCGGTGGAGTTGCGACCGTACAGGGTACCCTGCGGCCCACGCAGTACTTCTATGCGCTCAAGATCGGCGACATCCATGGTCAAACCGGTTGAGCGGGCGATATAGGCACCGTCAAGATAAATCCCCACCGGCGGATCCTGGGTAATCTGAGCGTCGATCAGGCCAATACCGCGAATAAAAATCCGCAATGTGGCATTGCTAATGGGAAACGGCTCAATGGTCATACTGGGTACGCTAGAGGCGATATCGCTCAAGCCGGCGATGCCATTTTTCTCCAACTGTTCAGAACCAAAG
>JBFKEA010000192.1:0-5075 GCA_041619375.1 Spongiibacter sp.
CGCGATTTGCCCAGCGAAACCCTGGATGGCCACCGCATGCCGCTGTGGGTAAACACCGGTTTGATGGCGGATGTCGCGCGGTCACTGGATCGCGGTGCCGAGGGTGTCGGGTTGTACCGCACGGAAATTCCATTTTTATTGCGCGAGCGCTTTCCCAGTGAGGAAGAGCAGCGGGTGATTTATCGTGAGCAGCTGCTGGCTTTCGCGCCGTTGCCCGTGACGATGCGCACCCTAGATATCGGCGGTGATAAAGCGCTGCCCTATTTCCCTATTGAGGAGGAGAACCCCTTTCTCGGCTGGCGCGGTATCCGTGTGACACTCGATCACCCGGAGATATTTCTGGTGCAGGTGCGGGCCATGCTAAAGGCCAGTGCCGGGCTGGATAATCTGCGCATTATGCTGCCGATGATCAGCAATGTGCAGGAGGTGGATGAGGCGCTGCAGTTAGTGCGCCGCGCCTATGATGAATTGCTTGAAGATGGCTGGGATATCAGTCTACCGCCTATCGGCGTGATGGTGGAGGTACCGGCGGCGGTTTATCAGGCCCGGCGTTTGGCGCGCCGGGTAGATTTTCTGTCGGTGGGCTCTAATGATTTGACCCAGTATTTGCTGGCGGTCGATCGCAACAATACCCGGGTGGCTGATCTCTATCACGCCTACCACCCAGCGGTGCTGGGCAGCTTGCTCAGCGTGGTGGAGTCGGCGCACGCCGAGGGCAAGCCGGTGGGTATCTGTGGCGAACTGGCCGGTGATCCCGGTGCGGTATTGTTGCTGATGGCGATGGGCTACGACATGTTGTCGATGAACGACAACAACCTGTTGCGCGTGAAAGCGGTGGTGAGAGCGGCGCGCCACAGCGAGTTGCAGAGTTTGCTGGAAGAGGCGATGGATGCCGATACCGCCGATGAGGTGCGCGCTTTATTGCGGCGCGCGTTGGCGGATTCCGGCATGGAGAAGTTGCTGCCACCCGGCCCCTAACTACGGGCTGACTATAGTTGAAAGTGGAGCAGTTCCTCTGCTTGCTGCTCTTTATTAAAACTTTGTTCCCACAGTTGCGCACGGCCATCTCGATAGAGAAAGGCCACGCTGCTGGAGCGGGTGCCATAACTTGGGCTGCGCACAAAGCGGCAGGATAGCAGTTGTTGCAGGGCGTCATCGCCGGGCTCGCAGGGTTGGTCGTCGCGCAGCATGGCCAGCAGTTGGTGGTGGTCGGCGCGCTCGGCGGGCAGTGCCTTAAAGTCAGCCAGGCCCTTGTGTATTTTTCGGCTCAGTTCCCCAAAAGGTATATTGCCGACGATGTGCTGGCCGGGGGCGAGGGTTTGCCAGCCGCGAGCCAGGTTGTGGCTGTGGGCCAGTTCGTTGCCGTCGCAGGCGATAAAGTTGAATGGGCGATACTGTTGTTTGTCACCTTCAAGGGCGCTGAAAAACTCAGCGCAGCTGGCGTCACTGCTTAAAAAATCCCGTACTAACTCGCCGCGGCTGCGATCGCCGGCCTCGCTGTTGCGCAAGTTGGTGATGGCGGCAAAGCGGCCATTGCGGCTGAGTCCAAGCCAGCTGCCGCCGTACTGTTGGTCGCGGCCGGCAAGAATGTGCGGTGCTTCGGGCCAGAAATGGGCGGCCAGCGTCGGGCGCTGAAAAAACTCGTCGCGGTTGGCGGCGACAATGAGGGGGCGCTGCGGGTCTTGTTGCCAGGACAGCAGAATCAGGCACATTTGCCGAGTCTCCCTAGTAACTGCAATGACGGCTGGTCATAATAGCAGCTTTATTTTGGAGGTCGGCCGTGAGCGTGCTTGTCATTTACCTTGCTGTTGGCGCGCTGGCGGGCCGGTCGGCCGGCCTGTTCGGTGTCGGTGGCGGGCTGGTGATCGTGCCGGCATTGATTTATTGCTTCGAGCTGCAAGCGGTGTCGCCGCTGGTCGCCGTGCAGTTGGCGGTGGGCACCTCGCTGGCCAGTATTGTGTTTACCTCGATCAGTTCAGTGCATGCCCACCACCGGCACGGCAATGTTGACTGGGCCACCTGGCGACTGTTGGCCCCGGGCATTGCTTTTGGGGTATTGGGCGGGGTTGCACTGGCGGCGTGGTTGCCAGGCGGCCAGCTGAAGTTGGTGTTTGGGATTTTTGCTTTGCTGATAGCCCTGCAGATGGCCTTGGGTTTAACGCCGCCGGCCAGTCGCAGTCTGCCGTCGCGGCCGATAACTGCGTTGGTTGCCGGGGTGATCGGTTTTCTGTCGGCGCTATTTGGTATTGGTGGTGGCTCGCTAACCGTGCCGTTTTTGAGTTGGTGCAATGTGCGCATGCAGAGCGCAGTGGCGACTTCGGCGGCTTGCGGCTTGCCGATTGCAGTGGTTGGTGCGCTGAGCAATGTTTACGCGGGCTATGGTCGCCTTGAGTTGCCATCGTGGAGTAGCGGCTTTGTATACTGGCCGGCGCTGCTGGCGATCATTTTGTGCAGCACGCCCTGTGCCAAGCTCGGCGCCAATCTCGCCCAGCGCCTGCCGGCGCGGCGGCTTAAACAATGTTTTGCGCTGTTCCTGTTTATGGTCGGCAGTCACTTTATTTATGGAGCGTTGTAGTTATGCTCAGGCATCCCGATATTGATCCCGTTGCGGTGCAGCTGGGGCCGCTGGCGATTCACTGGTATGGCCTGATGTATCTCGCCGGTTTCGCGGCGGCCTGGTATTTGGGGCGACTGCGCTGCCGTCAGCCCTGGAGTCCGCTGCGGGAATCGCAGCTTGAGGACCTTATTTTTTACGGTGCCCTTGGGGTGATTTTGGGCGGCCGCTGCGGCTACGTATTGTTCTACAATTTCGAACAGTTTTTGGCTGATCCACTTTGGCTATTGAGGGTTTGGGAAGGAGGGATGGCGTTCCACGGCGGTCTGCTCGGTGTCATCATCGCCATTGCGGTTTATGCGCGGCGCATCGATGTGCCGGTGTCTGCGCTGTGGGATTTTATTGCGCCGCTGGCGCCGATTGGTCTCGGTCTGGGCCGTATCGGTAACTTCATCGGCCAAGAGCTGTGGGGTCGCTCCACCGACAGTGCAATTGGTATGCTGTTTCCGCGCGACCCGAGCCAGTTGCCGCGCCACCCCTCGCAGTTGTACCAGTTTGCCCTCGAGGGCGTGCTGCTGTTTGCCATTGTGTTCTTTTTTACCCGCAAGCAGCGGCCGCGTTTGGCGCCGGCGGGATTGTTTTTGCTGGGTTACGGCGCCTTCCGTTTTATTGTTGAGTTTTTCCGTGAGCCCGACGGCCATATCGGCTTTGACGCCTTGGGTTGGTTGACGCGAGGCCAGTTGCTGTCGCTGCCGATGGTGGTTGTCGGGGTCGCCATGATGATTTATGCCTATCGCCGCAAGGCGGTGCAGGGGAGCTAGTTATGCAGCAGTATCTGGACTTACTGCGCGATGTGCGCGACAACGGCGTTGATAAGGGGGATCGCACCGGCGTCGGCACGCGCTCGGTATTCGGTCGCCAACTGCGATTTGATCTCAGTGCGGGCTTTCCCTTGCTGACCACCAAGAAAGTGCATCTGCGCAGCATTATTTACGAGTTGATTTGGTTTCTCAATGGCAGCTGTGACAACAATTGGCTGCGCGAGCGCGGCGTCAGTATTTGGGACGAGTGGGCGTTGGAAAGCGGCGACCTCGGTCCAATCTATGGTAAGCAGTGGCGCAGTTGGGTATGTCCCGATGGCTCGACGGTGGATCAAATTAGTGAACTGATCGAGATGATTCGCCGCAAGCCGGACTCTCGCCGCTTGATAGTCAATGCTTGGAATCCTGCAGACTTGCCCGATGAGAGTCTCAGCCCCCAGGAGAATGTGCGTCGCGGTCGGGCGGCATTGCCGCCCTGTCACACGCTGTTTCAGTTTTATGTGGCCAATGGCCGCTTGTCCTGTCAATTGTATCAGCGCAGTGCCGATCTGTTTCTCGGGGTGCCGTTCAATATCGCTAGTTACGCCTTGCTCACTCATATGATCGCCCAGCAGTGTGAGCTGGAGGTGGGGGACTTTGTGCACACCTTCGGCGACTGCCATCTTTATCAAAATCATCTCACCGACGATATTGTGGAGGAACAGTTGCGCCGACAGCCGCGGGCGCTTCCCAGTCTGCAGATTAAGCGCAGGCCGCCGTCGATCTTTGAATATGATTTTGATGATTTTGTCTTTGATGGCTACGACCCGCACCCGGTTATCAAAGCCCCTATTGCTATTTAACGGGAGAGTGATGTGTCTGTAGTTGTCGCCCATATTGTCGCGATGGATCGCCAGCGGGTGATCGGCGTGGATAACCAGTTGCCATGGAAGTTGTCTGCTGACCTTCAGCATTTCAAAGCATTGACGATGGGTAAGCCTATCGTCATGGGGCGCAAGACCTGGGAGTCAATTGGTCGGCCGCTACCTGGGCGCGAGAATATTGTAGTGTCTCGCCAGCCAGGCTTTGCTGCCGAGGGCGCCATTGTCTGCGCTAGTCTGGATGAGGCGATCGATCGCGCCACTGCACTGGCTGAGCGCGACGGGCTTGATGAGCTGTTTATTATCGGTGGTGAAACGCTCTACCGGCAGAGTCTGGGCCGGGTCGATCGCATTTACCTGACCGAAGTGGACCTGCAGGTTGACGGTGATGCGCATTATCCGCCATTGGCTGCCGAGCAGTGGCTTGAGCTAAGCCGCCAAACTTGTGTTGCAGAGCAGGGGCAGCCGGGCTACGCGTTTGTTTGTTTGCAGCGTTGTCGCGATTGACCACAACCGCGCGCTTTTTTTCTTGGTGTATCAGCGCTCTCTGTGATAGCGAAAATCGCCTCCGCATTGTTACTTTGTTGTGACAAATTGTTACCATGATTCACGCTTCGGTAACAATTAGCTATTAGGCGTTTTTCCGGATTTATATATTACGAAACATTTAGCTTTCTCGTTGATTCTTTAGAATGCCCATGATTAAAATAAGTCCCGCTGTATGAAAGCACGGTCTTGCGACTGGCCGTACGGCTGACAGAAGATAATAAGCTCTGCTTTCACTAAACGTCCCAAATAGGAAAAGCAATTCCCATGAAAATGCATCGATTGAAATCAATC
>JBFKEA010000193.1:0-5056 GCA_041619375.1 Spongiibacter sp.
ATGTCGATCGATATTTCCAAGGCGATTTTTCGCAAGCTGGCGACTACCGGGGTGGTGTTTAACAGCGAGACCTTCCGTTCGATTAAGGCGACCTATTTCCGCGTGGCGCTGGATTTTGTTGAAAGCTATCGCAATGACGCGGTGATGAATGGCCTGGATTTGGACCTGCACCGCGAGGAAGAGGCGGTGGAGCTGTTTGCAGGCAATATCGTCAAGGCCGGCAATGCGTTTTTGGACAATCCGATGGAAACCCCGTTTATACCCAGTTGGAACCGGGTGTGCAGCGCCGAGCCGCAGTTGCCGGCAGAGTTGCTGGCGGCGGTGGCGGCGGACACCGATGAGTACGGCGTATGACGGTCGCGACGGCTCTACAACACCTGCGCGACACGCTGGCCGCGCAGCTTCAGCAGATATACCCCGAGCGCGATGCGCTGCCACTGCTGGAGAGAATGATTGCGCTGATGGAGCTGGATCAGCGCTGCTTTATGCCCGAGCGCCACAAGAACCTGTGGAGCCAGCGCGATTGCCTGATGATTACCTATGGGGACTCGCTGCTCAAAGAGGGCGAGTGGCCGCTGCATACTCTGCACGACTTTTTGCGGCGCGAGTGTCGAGGGGTGATCAGCGGTGTGCATATTCTGCCGTTTTATCCCTGGAGTTCGGACGACGGCTTTTCGGTGATCAATTATGTCTCGGTCAATCCGGCGCTGGGGGAGTGGCAGGACATCAGCGCCATTGCCCGCGATTTCGATTTGATGGCCGATCTGGTCATTAACCACTGTTCCAGCCGCAGTCAGTGGTTTGAGAATTTTAAGCAGCGCCGCGATCCGGGCCGGGACTACTTTGTCGAAGCCGATCCGCAGTGGGACCTGTCGGCGGTAGTGAGGCCGCGCACCAGCGATCTGCTAGCCGAAGTGCAGACCCTGGAAGGCAAGCGCCATGTCTGGTGTACCTTCAGTCACGATCAGGTTGATCTCAATTTTCGCAATCCCGAGGTGTTGTTAGAGTTTGTCGGCATTATTCGCCACTACCTCGACCAGGGGGTGAGAATCTTTCGCTTGGATGCGGTGGCCTTTTTGTGGAAGGAGGTGGGCGGCAGTTGTTTAAACCTCGCCCAGACCCATGAAATTGTCCGCCTGCTGCGCAGTCTGATTGAGCACGCCGCGCCCGACGCCATACTGATTACCGAAACGAATATCCCGCTGCGCGAGAACCTGGCGTATTTTGGCAACGCCAATGAAGCCCATATGGTCTACAACTTTTCGCTGCCGCCGCTGCTGTTGCACGCGCTGGTCAGCGCCGACAGCTCGGCGCTGACGCGCTGGATGATGGGCATGCCGGCGGCCCAGGATGGCACCACCTATTTTAATTTTATCGCCTCGCACGACGGCATCGGCCTGCGCCCGGTAGAGGGCCTGTTGGCCGACGCGGAAGTGGACGCGCTGGTGAGTTTGATGCAGCAAAGTGGCGGCTTGGTGTCGTGGCGGGCGCTGGGCAGCGGCGAGAGCCGACCCTATGAAATAAATATCAGCCTGTTTGATGCCATGCGCCGCCGTCGCGGCGCCGGTGAGGATGGCTTTCAGGAGGCGCGCTACCTCTGTGCCCACGCGCTGATGCTGTCGCTGCAAGGCATCCCGGCGCTGTATATCCACAGCTTGCTGGCCACTGGCAACGATGACAAACGGGTGGCCAATAGCAATCACAATCGCGCTATCAATCGCCACCAATGGCAGGCCGACGAACTGGCGCAGGCGCTGGGCGAGGGCGGGCATCAACGGCGGATTTTTGATGCCCTGAAGGCATTGATCGCGCGCCGTGCCGAGCAACCGGCCTTCCACCCCAATGCGGCCCAGTATCCCCTGCATTTGGGCGACAAGCTGTTTGGCCTGCGCCGCGAGAGCCGCGCCGGGGAAGCGCCGCCACAGACGCTGTTGGCGATCTATAATTTGACGGCAGAGCAGCAAACGCTGCCGATCTCGGAGCTTAACCTAGATGCCGATTTGGTTTGGCGGGAGCTGCTGAGCGGCGCCGAAATTGCCGCCGAGTGCGGTGATCTATTGTTGCCGCCCTATGCGTATAGCTGGTTGGCCAGCAGTGGCTAGGCAGCGCCTAAGCAGCGGCGAAATGGTGGCGATCGGGCGCGAGTGAGCACGATCTGTTCTTGGTTTGACCTCCAATGTTAATAACGCGGTCTGCCCGATCTGCTATGCTGCGGCGACTTTTTTACAAATATTAGCCCCGTGAGGTTCCAGATGGCCGACTACAAAGCCCCCCTGCGCGATATTGATTTTGTCCTGAAAGATCTGCTCAACAGTGAGCAGCACTATGCTGGCTTGCAGGGCTGCGAGCAGCTCAGCGGCGATCTGATGGATGCCATTATCAGCGAGGGCGCCAAGTTTGCTGAAAACGTGGTCAACCCGATCGCCGCCATTGGCGACGAGCAGGGGTGCTCATTTAGCGATGGCAAGGTGACGACCCCCGACGGTTTCAAGGAGGCATTTCGCCAGTGGGGCGAGGGTGGCTGGCAGGGACTGAGTATTCCGGCTGAGGCGGGTGGCCAGGGGCTGCCGGGCTCGCTGAATTCGGTGGTTAGTGAAATGGTTGGCGCGCCCAGCTGGGCGTTTAGTATGTATGGCGGGCTGGCGCTGGCGCCGGTGACTTGCCTGTTAAACGGTGGTACTGAGGAGCAGCAGCAGCGCTATTTGCCCAAGCTGCTCAGCGGTGAGTGGGCGGGTGCCATGTGTTTGACCGAGTCGCACTGCGGTTCTGATGTCGGTCTGTTGCGCACCAAGGCCAGCAAAAACGATGACGGCACCTATACCCTGCAGGGCACCAAGATCTTTATCTCCGGTGGCGAGCAGGATATGACCGACAATATCATTCACGCCATCCTGGCGCGGGTGGAAGGGGCGCCGGAAGGGACCAAGGGTGTGTCGCTGTTTATTGCGCCGAAATACTGGGTCAACGAAGACGGCTCCATGGGCGACTTCAATAACATCACCTGCGGCTCTATTGAAAAGAAAATGGGCCTGAAAGCCTCGGCTACCTGTGTGATGAACTACGACGGCGCCCGCGCGGTGTTGCTCGGTGAAGAAAATCGCGGTTTGGAGATCATGTTCAAACTGATGAATTCGGCGCGCTTGGGCACTGCTCTGCAGGGTCTGGCAATGGGTGAAATTTCCTATCAGGGCGCGATCGATTACGCCCGTGAGCGCTTGCAAATGCGCTCGCTGACCGGCCCGAAAAACCCCGATGGCCCGGCCGACCCCATTCTTGTGCACCCCGACGTGCGCCGCATGCTGCTGACCCAGAAAGCCTTTGTCGAAGGTCAGCGCGCATTTATTTACTGGCTGGCCCAGCAAGTGGATTTGACCAAGCACGGCGATGAGGAGCAGCAGGCCCACGCCGGTAAGTTGCTGGAGTTGCTGACGCCGATCGCCAAGGCGTTTTGTACCGAAACCGCCCAGGAGGTCACCTACCTGGGGATGCAGGTGTTTGGCGGTCACGGCTATATCAGCGAGCACGGTATGGAGCGTATCGCCCGCGACAACCGTATCTCCACGGTATACGAGGGCACCACCGGCATTCAGTCGCTGGACCTGATTGGTCGCAAGGTGATGGGCAGCGGCGGCGAAGTGCTGCGCCATTTCACCAAGATGATTCACAAATACTGCGAAGCGCATAAAGACAATGCGGCGATGGCCGAGTTTATTGCTCCGCTGGCCGAGCTCAACAAGGAGTGGGGCGAGGTCACCATGGCGGTGGGCGAGAAGGCGATGAATAACGCCGATGAAGTCGGTGCGGCCTCGGTCGACTACCTGATGTACTCCGGCTATATCGCCTTCGCTTATATTTGGGCGCAAATGGCGGAAGTGGCTCAGCAGAAGCTGGATGCCGGTGTGGATGACGCCCTGTACCGCGGCAAGGTGAAGACCGCGCGCTTCTACTTCCAGCGCCTGCTGCCGCGCACCGCTACCCACAAGGCAGCGATGCTGGCCGGTGCCGACGCGCTGATGGATGTCAGTGAGGACGAGTTTGCCTACTAAGCCTTAGCGCTGGACAAAGTGTCAGTACAAAACGGAGCCTGTTGGCTCCGTTTTGCTATCTGCCGGCAGCTAATACTCAGCGGTTGAGCCGCTGACTGATCAGTTGCTCGACCACCGAGGGGTCAGCCAGGGTGGAGGTGTCGCCGAGGTTGTCCAGCTCGTTGGCGGCTACCTTGCGCAGGATTCGGCGCATGATTTTTCCCGAGCGGGTTTTGGGCAGGCCGGGGGCCCACTGAATCAAATCCGGTTTGGCGATTGGGCCAATTTCCTGCACGCACAGGGCGGTCAGTTCTTGGATCAGCGCCTCGCTGCCCTCGACGTCGTGCATTAGGGTCACATAGGCGTAAATGCCCTGGCCTTTGACGTCGTGGGGATAGCCCACCACGGCGGCCTCGGCGACTTTGTCGTGCAGTACCAGTGCGCTTTCGATCTCGGCGGTGCCCATGCGGTGGCCGGAAATATTCAGCACATCGTCGACGCGGCCGGTAATCCAGTAATCGCCGTCGGCGTCGCGCCGGGCGCCGTCGCCGGTGAAATAGTAGCCGGGGAATTGGCTGAAGTAGGTGTCGATCATCCGCTGGTGGTCGCCGTAGACGCTGCGGATCTGGCTGGGCCAGGAGCGCTTGATCACCAGCAGGCCCTCGCCGGGGCCGTCGATCTCGTTGCCGTCGTTATCCAGCAGTGCCGGCTCCACGCCGAAGAAGGGCTTGGTGGCGGCGCCGGGTTTCATATCCGTGGCGCCGGGTAGCGGGGTGAGCATATGGGCGCCGGTTTCGGTCTGCCACCAGGTATCGACGATGGGGCAGCGCTTGTCGCCCACCACCCGGTAGTACCACTCCCAGGCCTCGGGGTTGATCGGTTCGCCGACCGTGCCGAGCAGGCGCAGACTGCTGCGCGAGCAGCGCTCGACAAATTCGTCGCCGGCGCCCATCAGTGCGCGGATGGCGGTGGGCGCGGTGTAAAAGATGCTGACGTCGTGCTTGTCGACCACCTGCCAGAAGCGCGAGGCA
>JBFKEA010000194.1:0-4970 GCA_041619375.1 Spongiibacter sp.
AGTGCGGCGGTGAGGGCGGCAGCGCCAAGCGTTACTCGACGGACAAGGGCCATGGTTCATCTCCTGCTCAGTAAAGTGAGGCGGTTCACTCAGTCTAGTCAGGGATTTTAAAAAAGGGGACGTGGCAGTGCGCGGCCACCGGTATTGCTCCGCCGGTGAATGGGGAGGCGCTGTGCTCAGCCGGCGGGATGGGCGGTTAGCGATAGGCTCTGCAAGCTGGCGGTGACCATATTGCGCTTGCTCATATGCATCCTCGACAGGTAGGAGTTGCTGTCTTCGCGGCCGAGCAGCTTGCGGGTGATTTGTTTTTCCGACAGTCCCTGCCGGTGAAGGTGGCCGACTTCTTCGCGAAAGCTTTTAAAGAAGTCGAGCTTCTTGGCCAGCTCGGCCTTGCCGTTGCTGACAACAGCGCGATGGGAGCAGAACAGGGTGTCGAAGTCCAACGCCAAAACGCGTTCAAGGCTGGCGATCCAGTCGCCCATATCCTCGTCGACAGTCATGTACTTCAGCCGGCTGGAGACATACAGGTCGCCGGAAAACAGCCAGCCCTGGCTGGCTTCCAGGTAGCACACCAGGTCGGGGGTGTGACCGGGGGTGTGAATGGGCTGCAGGTAGTGGCCGCTGTCCAGCTCGATAGTGTCGGGCAGGGCTGTTGGCTGGCAGGCCGGAACATCGCCAAAGGTCATGCGGCGGACTAGCGGCAGGCGTATGCCGCGGCGCAGAGCGGCGTGATTGCTGGGGTGGCTGTAGATGATCGCGCCGTGCTGGTGTTGAAAGTAGGCGCCGTTGCCGCAGTGGTCTTCGTGGTGATGGGTGAGCGCGACTTGGCTGACGGGCTTGTCGGCGAAGTAGTCGCGCAGTGCGGTGATTTCCCGGGCGGGGCCGGTGTCGATCACGGTGTTGCCAATGCGGTAGAGGATGCAGCTGGCCGTAAGGTGGTAGTGGCCCCGGCGGTTGACGCGGCCGAGGCGAATGCCGTCGACAACGGGGTGGTCTATGCGGTGTATCAGCGCCATGGCGTAAAAACTGTCATCCAATATTGGCCGTTGAGTGTATCACTAGTGTGGTGCGCGACGTTTCAGGCTTAACGACTGGTAATAATTGCCGGTTCGATAAGTGGGCGCGGTACAGCCAATTAGACCTCGGTGGAGAGGATAGGCCCGATGACTCAGCTCAACCCCAGAAAATTACTAAACAGCAAGTGGACGGCGGTAACGCCGCGCCACAAAGAGAAGCATTTTATGGTTACCGAGCTGGAGTTTAACGAGGACGGCACCGTGCTGCGCTGTGAGATTGAGGCGGTGATGTCCAAGCGCTGTGAGGACATCTGCTGGCGGAATTTGAAAGATGCTAGCCAGTGGCGCCAAGGCTGGAAATAGTGCGCCTATGCTGCGCCGACAATGGGTCTGCCGGCGAGTCCGGCGATCAACTCGACAAATAGCAGGCGGGCATGGTCACCGCTTTGGCCCTTCAGCGCGGCGTCGAGGCGGCCGGCCAGCTGCAACAGGGCTTCCAGTGAGGCCAGATTGTGTTTGTCTAGGCAGCGTTTGTAGAGTGATTTGCGCTTGTCCCACACCCGCGCGCCGTCCAATACGCGGTCGATGCCGTTGCCCTGCTCAATGGCGGCGGCGCAGTTGTAGAGGGTGCGCAGTTCGCGGCTGATGGCGCCGAGCATGGGGATTTCTTCGCTGCCTTCGGCGACTAGGCCATTGTACATCTGCAGGGCGTACGCGGCGTTACCGCCCAATGCGGCATCGATCAGCTTGAAAATGTCGTAGCGGGCACTGCTGGCAACAGCGCTGGCGACGGTTTCGAGGCTGATGGTTTGCTCGCCCAGCAGCACCTTGAGTTTTTGAATTTCCTGATCGGCGGCGAGCAAGTTGCCTTCCACGCGATCGGCGAGCAGTTCGGCGGCGTCGCGGTCGGCGCTCATGCCGTTGTCTTTCAGTCGCTGCTGGATCCACGGGCCGAGTTGGCGGCGGTCGACGGGCCAGATCTGCATGACCGCGCCGGCCTTGTCGATGGCCTTGACCCATTTGGCATTCATGCTGCGGCTGTCGAGGCGGCCACAGGTAATAAGGAGAATATTGCTGCCGTCGGCGTGCTCCAGATATTGCTGCAGTGCGGCGGAGCTTTTCTGATCCATGCGCGCGCCGCCAAGGCGCAGCTCGATAAGCTTGCGGTCGGCAAACAGTGACAGGGATTGACCGGCCTCAAGCAGGGCGTTCCAGTCGAAGCCGCGCTCGGCCTCGAGTACGTCGCGCTCGTCGATACCCTGTTGGCGGCACTGTTGGCGAATGCTGTCGGCGCACTCCTGCTGAATCAGCAGTTCGTCACCGCTGAGCAGGTAGACGGGCAGCAGCTGTTTGCTGAGCTGGCCGGCGAGCTGTTCAGGGCGCAGGCGCATGGGCGGTGTCCGAGATCAGCTGCCGCGACCAGTATTCCAGCTGTTGGGCGAGGCGAATGCTGAGTTGCTCGCGCATTTCGGCGCGGACAATGGTGGATTCGGTCTCTTCGCCAACCGGGTTGTCGGCGTCGTTGACTACCAGGCGGCGTTGCTCCAGTACGGTGGGGCCGCGAAGCAGTCGGCCTTGGTCGTCGAGCAGGCGCAGTCTGGCGCGTTCATACAGGGCGTATTCGGCGTCGCGGGCCTCGAGGTCGAGGGCGATACTGCGCTTGTCGTAGGCCAGCAATTGCACCTCGGCAATCAGCTTGGCGTCGCCGCGCTGGCGGGTGACGGTGACCTGATTGATTTGCAGCTGGCGGCGCAGGGCCTGTTGCAGCTCCTGGCTGCCGCGGTCGCCACCGACATAGACCGGCTGCAACTCGCCGGCAATGCTGGTGCTGCCGCGCAGGGCAAAGCCGCAGCCAGTGAGCAGCAGGGATAGGGCAATGAATAGCAGCGCTTTAATTTGCAACGATATTCACCAGTTTCTTGGGCACCACAATCTCCTTGCGGATGGTCAGGCCGTCGATAAACTTTTGCACGTTTTCCTGGGCTTTGGCCAGCGCTTTGATGGTTTCGGCATCGGCGTCGGCGGGCACTTCCATTTTGGCGCGCACCTTGCCATTGACCTGAATGACCATCTCGATGCTGTTGCGCACCAGCGCGGCTTCGTCGACCTGTGGCCAGGGCGCATCGATGACCGCTTCGCTGTGACCCAACTGCTGCCACAGTTCGTGGCTGATATGCGGCACGATGGGCGCCAGCAAGGTGACGGCGGCCTCCAGTGCCTCGCGCTCTACCGCCAGGCACTGCTCGCCCTGGCGCTCAAAGCGCGACAGCTCGTTGACCAGCTCCATGACCGCGGCGATGGCAGTATTGAAGGTCTGGCGGCGGCCGTAGTCATCGCTGACCTTGGCGATGGTTTCGTGGGTTTTACGGCGCAGGTCCTGCTGCGGGCCACTCAGCTGCGCACTGTCCAGCGCGGGGGGCTGGTCAGCCTGGAGGTGGTTGGCGACCAGTTTCCACAGCCGGCGCAGGAAGCGGTTGGCACCTTCCACGGCGCTGTCTGACCATTCCAGGCTCTGTTCCGGGGGCGCGGCAAACATGATGAACAGGCGCACGGTGTCGGCGCCGTACTGTTCGATCAGCGACTGCGGGTCGACGGTGTTGCCCTTGGATTTGGACATTTTGGCGCCGTCTTTCAGCACCATGCCCTGACACAGCAGTTGCTTAAAGGGCTCGTCGGAGTTGACCAGACCCTCGTCGCGCATCAGCTTGTGGAAGAAGCGCGCGTACAGCAGGTGCAAAATGGCGTGTTCGATGCCGCCGACATACTGGTCCACCGGCAGCCAGTAGTTGGCGCGGGCGGGGTCGAGCATGCCGTCTTCATGGTCGGGGCAGGTGAAGCGGGCGTAGTACCAGCTGGACTCCATAAAGGTGTCGAAGGTGTCGGTTTCGCGCTCCACAGCCTGGCCGTTAAGTTCGTCCTTGCGCCACTCCGGGTCGGCCTTGATCGGCGATTGCACGCCGTCCATTTCGACATCTTCGGGTAGCAGAATGGGCAGGCGGTCGGCGGGCACGGCAATTTCGCCGCCGTCGGGCAGGTTGAACACCGGAATGGGCGCGCCCCAGTAACGCTGGCGAGAAACCCCCCAGTCGCGCAGGCGGTAGTTGGTGGTCACCCGGCCTTTGCCGAGGCTTTCCAGCTTGGCGGCAATGGCGGCAAAGGCTTCTTCAAAATTTAAGCCGTCAAACTCGCCGGAGTTGATCAGTAGTATTTGTTCTTTCTTTCCATACCATTCTTTCCAAGTACTCTCTTCAAAATAAAAGTACTTGAACTTGTCATCATCAAAAGGACGGGCTGCCTTGTCATTTTTGGAATACACCAAAGAGTTTTCTACTACCTGCTGAATGGGCAGCTGGTATTTCTGGGCAAATTCAAAGTCGCGCTGGTCGTGGGCGGGCACCGCCATTACCGCACCGGTGCCGTAATCCATTAGCACATAGTTGGCGATCCACACCGGCACGGGTTCGCCGGTAATCGGGTGCAGGGCAGTGATGCCGGCGGCCATGCCTTTCTTTTCCATGGTCGCCATGTCGGCTTCGGCCACCGAGCTGTGTCGGCACTCGTCGATAAAGGCCGCCAGTTCGGGGTTGTTTTCTGCCAGCGCCAGACTGATGGGGTGCTCGGCCGCCAAGCTGACATAGCTGACGCCCATCAGGGTATCGGGGCGGGTGGTGTAGACCTCGAAGTGGTCGAAGCTGTCGACGGCCTGCGCCAGATCGAAGCGCATTTGCACGCCCTGGGAGCGGCCGATCCAGTTGCGCTGCATGGTGCGCACTTGCTCGGGCCAGCCGTCGAGCTGGTCGAGGTCATTGAGCAGTTGCTCGGCGTACTCGGTGATGCGGATAAACCACTGGGGAATTTCCTTGCGCTCGACCTGGGTGTCGCAGCGCCAGCAGCAGCCGTCGATAACCTGCTCGTTGGCCAATACGGTTTCGTCGACCGGGCACCAGTTCACCG
>JBFKEA010000195.1:0-4943 GCA_041619375.1 Spongiibacter sp.
ATTGACCAGCGGTGTTCCCCAGTACGGCGCCGCGTCGGTATCGGCCACGTCCACCGCGAATTGCAGGCCCAGCCGCTCGCTCGCTTGAAACAGCACGCTGGCGGCCAGCGCTTGGCGCCGCTCATCAGCGCGATCGACGTAACCGTTACTGCGGTGATCCACCGCATCGACACGATAGGCGAGGCGTTCGTTGGCCGCGCCGCCCAGCCCCAGCGCAAAGCGGCGCAGGCCAAAACTCCCGGCAGAGATATCCAGCTCTCGCTGAGACTGTTCAAAGCGCGGCTTTTTCGGCACATAGTTCACCGTAGCGCCAATGGCCCCGACTCCGTGGATGACCGACCCGGGGCCACGTAAAACCTCAATTCGATCGATTGCCCAGGTATCCGCAGGAAAACTGACCGTACCACTGCCCACATACAAGCGATTGCCATCATAGGTGCTCACTACCGAACTGTGCCCGGCAAAGCCGCGCACCGAGGTCGCACTGCCGCCATTGCCCGGCGAGGCATTGGCGGCAAAGCCCGCCGCCCGCGTCAAGGCAGACAAACCGGAGAAATCGCCCTTCTCGGCGATATCCTCGCCGCTGACAATTGCCACACTGGCGGGAATATCCATAGCACTCAAGCCCAGGCGCGAGCCCGCTTGATGGTGTTCATACAGAGATAAGCCAGCAGCTTTTTCGCTGTCGGCAACCACCGACATCTCTTCAAGCTGAAGGTGCTCGGCAAACACCGGCGCACACAACAGCAGTCCACTGCCAAGCAGTAAACGACGGGTATTTTTCATATTGAAACCTCAAACGTAAGAACAAAAACGCATGAGGGAGGGGACGAGGGAATTCAACAGCTGGCCGCAACTGGCAGAAGAAGTCCAACGCATGAAGCCCTCCGCTTCATTGCAGTTAACTTCTAAAGGCCGGTATCGGGCTCTCATCGAAATGATCACCGTTGCGGGGGCAGCGTTGGATTCACCGAAAGCGGCTTACCAAACTTCCCATTTAACTTGCCAGACGCAGCATCTGCGTCGACAGGCACCTTTAGAACGCGGCGGATAATACCACAGCCCGCCCACTGTAAGCCTTGCTTAGAGCAGCGGCGCGAACACCGCAATAACGAAGACGCGCTCGGCTGACCGCAGCACACTGCACGTCGACTACACTGACCGACAGCCCGGCCGCCAGGCTAAAAAGCGTATTGCCAACCCGCCGTCAACGTTGAATCCAGCGCCATCTGCGGGCCGTCCAAATGCTGGTAAACCGGCTCGCTGTATTCCAGCGCCAGACGGTGGCCTTTCGCCGCCCCTTTCAAGAACAGGTAGTTGACCGACAGCGATAGCTCGCTGCGCTCACCGCCCTGGGCATCGGGGTCGGCAGTGGGCACCATCATTGGATTCAGATCGTCACGCGCGCCGTCGATATTGCCCCAGGCAGTATGCGTCAGGCGCAGCGCGCTGCTCAGTGCCGACGAAAAACTGTGTGCCAACCAGCCGCTGAGCTGGGCGCGATGGCCGAGACGGTAATCATTGTCGTTGTAATCGCTACGCAGGGTCATCGCCAACTGAGCCCCCCAGCTCACATTGTCAGCAAAGCCGTTGTAGGTCACACCGGGCAATAAATCAACACTGCCCGAACCCAGCTGCATGCCGTAGGGCAGCTTGGCATTACGCTGCGCAGGGGTGTCGTCGCGCTCGTCGATGCTGCCAGTAGGCAGGCTTACACCGAGGTTGGCATGCAGGCGATGCGCGCCATCGCGCGACTGATAGAGACTCAGCAGCGCCGTAGCTTTGGCGTCGCCCCAACCGCGACTTTCGGTAGTGAAGCGCACGCCCATCCGCGTGACATGGTCCATTTCATTGTGCAGATAAGGCAGCATGACCATCAGCGTGAGGGTGTCGCTGGGCGCGTACATGGCACCAAACATATGCATTTCCATGTCCATGCTTTGCGGCGCAACCATATACTGGCCCGGACTCATCATCGTGCCGGTAATCTGCCGCGCGGTCAGCGAATCACCGCCATCAAGATTGCCGTCCATCGACATCGTCATATAACGATAGGACAGCATCCACTCACCCGCTTTGTGGATGTGGTCGCCCATCACACCGATGGGCGCGTGAGCCGCCGCGCCGAGACTACTGGTCGGTGTCCCACCATTGTGGGCAAATGTCGGCAGCGCGCCGGCAATAGACGCCAGCGCGACCACGCTGCGGACAAAGCGTTGAGATAGAAACATCGGCATAACCTTTAATAAGCAAACGCGAAACGGCCGCCATGGTAGCAAATCGCCGCGCCGCAGCCCTGCGACATAATGTCGCAACAGGTGAGCGCCACGGGGGCAGGCGCTATACTCGACGTTTTTCTGGAGGCTCACCGTGAATTCCGAGACCGCCAATTTGCGCCGCCTGTGCGCGATCCGCAGTGTGGTGATCGCCGGCCAGATTGCCGCCCTGCAATTTGCCAAGCTACAGCTCGGCTGGCTGCTGCCCTATGTAACACTGGAGCTGCTGCTGGCAGTCACCGCGCTTTTTGCGGTGTTCTGCTGGTGGCGCAGCTATCAGCGCTGGCCGGTTACCGAGCTGGAGCTGTTTGTCCAGCTCTGCACCGACGTTCTCGCCTTTACCGCAGTACTGTATTTTTCCGGCGGCAGCAGCAACCCCTTTATTTCTTACTTACTGGTGCCGCTGTGCGTATCGGCCACCACCCTGCCACTGCGCTACACCTGGGCACTGGGGCTGCTATCGCTCACGGCCTACAGCCTGTTGCTATTCTTTTTTGTACCACTGGCGCCACTGGAGCCCCACGCCCAACATATGCAGGGCGGCTCGGCGCTGAATATGCACACCCTCGGCATGTGGATGAATTTCGTGGTCAGCGCGCTGTTGATCAGCTATTTTGTTTCCGCCATGGCCCGCAGCCTGCGGCGCAAGGAAAACGAGCTTGCCCTGGTTCGCGAACGCCAACTGCAAGACGAGCAGCTACTGGCCGTAGCCACGCTGGCCGCCGGTACCGCACACGAGCTAGGCACGCCGCTGGCAACCATTAAGGTAATCAGCGAAGATCTACAGGACAGCGCCGACGCGGATGTTGCCAGCGACGCCCTGGCGCTCGGTGAACAAGTGGATCAGTGCAAGCAGATCCTCGACAAACTGGTGAGCACCGCCCGCGACCTCAGTGCCCAACAGGCCGAGCCGGTGTCGCTAAACGTCTATTTCGCCAACATTATTGATCGCTGGCGATTGATGCGCCCCACTTGCGAGCCCCAGCTCGATATCGCCACGGACTGCGCCGGGCTGGATATCGCCTTGGACGGCACCGTCAGCCAGAGCATTCTAAACTTGCTTAATAATGCCGCCGACGCCAGCCCCGATGATGTCGCCCTGAGAGTGAGCCGCGACAACGACGAGCTGTGCATTGCCATCGCCGACCGCGGCCCCGGCCTGCCCGGCGCCGAAGGGCGGATACATCGCGCCTATGTCAGCACTAAAGGCAAAGGTCTGGGTTTGGGACTGCTGCTCAGCCACGCCACCGCCGAGCGCTGCGGTGGCCGGCTGCAGTGGCAACGCCGCGCTGGCGGCGGCAGCCTGCTTGAGCTTCGCCTGCCGCTATCGGTCATCGCCACACCACTGGCGGAGTGATTGCGCGATGATGAACAACTGGAGGAAGGAATGAGCGAGAAACACTTTCTCATTATCGACGACGATCCGGGCTTCAGCCAAGCCCTGCAACGCTCCCTGCAGCGCAAGGGCTATCGCGCCGAAATCGCCAACAACCTCAGCGAGGCCCGTGACTGCTGCCAGCGGTTTAGCCCTCACTATGCGGTTGTCGACCTGAAGATTGACCAGGAATCGGGGCTGTCGATTATCCCCTATTTGCGTAAGCGCTTTCCCGACATTCGCATGCTGATGCTGACCGGCTACTCCAGCATCGCCACGGCGGTCGATGCCATCAAACTGGGCGCCGACAACTATCTGCAAAAACCGGCGGGCACGGCGGCCATTCTCGCTGCCCTGGAAGAGACGCGCAGCGGCAATGTGAACGAGGCCTCGCTACCCAGCCGCGCGCCCTCACTGGAACGGCTCACCTGGGAACATATTCAACAAGCATTGAAAGACAATGACGGTAATATCTCGGCGACCGCCAGACAGCTGGGAATGCACCGGCGCACCCTGCAGCGCAAGCTGCAAAAGCGACCGGTGAAGTCTTAGGAATTACTCGCTGTCGCTATCGACACCGGTATCGAGCTGGAAGATACGCACATTGCCGCTGGCCTCGTTGCCAACCACAACGTAACCGACACCCTCTTTCAGGTAGCCGGTAATACTTTCCGGGCCGACATCACCGGTTTCATTCTGCGGATCAACGGCAAAATTGCGATTGTTCACATACTGAACAAACTGCACCCCGTAGGGCGAGGTCACATCGTAAATCGCCACCCCGCCGGTACCCTCTAAGCCGATAAACGCATAGACACGACCGAGACTGGCGATAAGGCTCAGGGCCTCGGGTTCTGCCCCCTTGTCATCGCTCAGGGTATCGCGATCATTGAAATTGCTGCCCAGCAGTATCTCGGTGACCCGGCCAATGTCAGCACCGCTATCAAACACCAAGTTGCCGTCTTCATCCCAGATCGCAAAGGAGCGGCCACCGAAGGCGCTAATCTGATCGATATCGCCGTCGTTGTCGGTATCGCCGGCCTCACTGCTGACCGTTAATCGACCCAGGCGGCTGTCATCAGCTGCGGCCGCTGCGCTGGGGTTAGCCGGATCAATTGCCGGACCGTTGACACCGTCCAACTCGCTGGCGTGGCGCTGCTCGGAAAAGCCGCTGTAATTGCGCGCCTCGCCCTCATTGGCGGTCACAAAAAAGTTTTTGCCGCCACTCTGGTAGGCGCCGATGCCGTCGGGCTGGTACATACCGACAACACCCGGCCAGCGCTCGAACTTCG
>JBFKEA010000196.1:0-4931 GCA_041619375.1 Spongiibacter sp.
GCCGTGCCGACACTGAGGCCGTAGACGAAGCCGGTGCAGGCAGCGTTGAGGTCGAAGACGGCGGCATTCACTGCGCCGATGCTGTTTTGAACAAAGGAGCCGGCATTGGGTATCAATGTGTCTGGACAGGCCGTGCCGAGGATAATCATGTCCAGCTCGGCGGGGTCCAGGTCGGCGGCGGCCAGTGCGCGTTTGGCCGCGAGGCTGGCCAAGGTGGCAGTGGAGACATGCGAGATGCGGCGCTCTTTAATACCGGTGCGGGTGGAGATCCACTCGTCGGAAGTGTCGAGGAAGGTGGTGAGATCCTCATTGCTGAGCACTGCCGGGGGTACACACTTCCCCCAGCCGGTAATAGTCGCGTATGGCATGCGCAGATTTCCTCTTCTTGTAGTGAGCGGCATTATGCCGAGGCAATCCCCCGCTGTCACGCCGACCGGTGGCTTCAGTGAGTGGGCTATTTTCACGAAATTGCCCACTAATTCACAGCATATAAGTATAATCCCTTAGCCGATTTGGTTAATTCCTGCTCAAATACAAGATTACAGCGTGCTAGCATAGTGACACTCAAGCAAATAGTTAGATCTGTGTCGCAAATTCAGAGCGTAGTGATATGAAAACGAACAAACGATGGGGCAACGGCGCCCGAGTGGATGATCTGGGCACCGGCAAAAAAATGCTGCTGGAAGCGGCGGTGAGCTGTTTTGCCGCCAAGGGTGTGAAGTCGACAACGATTGAAGACATCGCCAATGTCGCCAATGTCACCCGTCGCACAGTGTATCGTTACTTCACGGGTAAATCCGATATCATTGCATCGCTGGTTGATATCGAGCGCAGCCGCATGTTCGACAAGCTCAAAGATGTGGTCGCCGAGTATCGCGACGATTTTCCGCGCATGCTTGAAGAGTGTATTTGGTTCACCGCCAATTATCGCCCGGCTGAAGATAGTCACCTAGGCGCGACCAGCGGACGCAATGCCGGTGAAATTATGCCGCATATGGACAACCAAGAGTCGGACCGCCTGTGGCGCGACCTACTGGTCGAACCGCTGAACGAATACAACCGCCGCACCGGCAAAAGCCTGAGCATTGACGACCTGGTGCCATTGACCGGCCGTTTGGCATTGATCTATCGCCAGCACCCTGTGAGCAAAAGCGAGTTTCACGCCAGTATGCGCGCCCTGCGCTTTTAATCGCTGGGTGGCGACCGTCAGCTTGCGGCGAGTTGGCGGTTATTTCTCCCTCCTTTCCTTTCTTTTAGTAATTCCCGTCGAATTTCGGTAAGAGCAGCGATGTGAGGCCCCCCCGGGCCGCAATTACGTAATTCCCACTACCTACTATTCCGTATACTAGCCCCGTCTGCCCGTTGCTAAAGTAGCTCCATAACACAGCACAGCAACGCCCGGGGGGGCAATCATGGTTTCTAAATTATTTTCAAATAAATCACGGCAGCGAGCGGCTGGCGACAGCCACAATAGTGACAATGGTAATGACCAAGCACTGGGCAATGACGGTATTTTTAGCCCTAAGAGCATCAGTGCAAAGCGCTTGAGCGATCGCGGTTTCAACATCAGGGAGTGGTGGTTGAACGTCGACTACGCCGAGGTGCTGGACGTAAACAGCGGATTGAAATCGCTGAATGCCGGTTAGTAGAGCTGGCAGCGACTGTCGATAGATAGGGAAGGTCAGGGCGCAGGATGCCCCCGGAGGTGAGGTTGTGGGATCGAATAAACCCGTATTTCAATCGATCTTTGCATGCAAGAGTGCTGCGCGCAAACTCATTGATAAACGCAATGTGTCGCGGCCTGAGTGGTGGCTCAATGTCGACTATACCGAAGAGGTAAGTTGTGACGCAGCCAGCCGCGATGCCCGCGCTCAGCGCGCTCGCGACGCGCACTAATACCCACGAAAAGCGTACCCAGCGCACATTCTTTCACAGCACTTCACTCATTAGGGGCTTTTCCCTATACTGCCCGCGAGTTGCAGTCATTAACGTAGGCTCCACAGCGACGCAATAGTAAAGCGTTGCAGCGAGGATACTGTGATGGCAACGAAGAACCCGACGACAAATACCGTTTTCAACGACACCCGATCTGCTGGCCGACCGATAGACCAATTTCGTGGTAATCGCGAAGAATGGTGGTTGAATGTCAACTACGCTGAAACCATCGATATGAAAGATGCGATCAGCCGGCAGGCAATTCGGACAACCACGGTTCAATGAGCAAGGCCGTGCAACAAGGGCGCGGCAGATGATCAATTGGCAAGAGGTCGACACTGTACTGCTGGACATGGACGGTACCCTGCTCGACTTGCACTTCGATAATTATTTCTGGACCCAGCACCTGCCGCGCCGCTACAGCGAGATCCACGGTGGCGATCTGCAGACAGTTAGCACTGAACTTATCAGTAGAATTATGGCCGAGCGCGGCAGCTTGAATTGGTACTGCCTCGATTACTGGTCGCGCGAGTTGCAGCTGGATATCGCCGCCTTGAAAACAGAAATCAGTCACTTGATTTGCATGCTGCCGAGCACCGAGCGCTTTCTCGATGCGCTGCAGGCCAGCGGTCGCGAGGTGTGGCTGGTGACCAATGCCCACCGCGGCGGTCTCGATATAAAGTTGCAGAAAACCGGCTTGGGCCGCTGGATGCAGCGCATTATCAGTTCTCATGAATTGGCGCTTCCCAAAGAGGATCATCGCTTTTGGGGTCGTCTGGCGGACCACTGGCACTACGAGCCGCAGCGCAGCCTGCTGATCGATGATACGGCGACGGTGCTGGACTCCGCCGCTCGCCACGGCATTCGCCAGTTGTTGACCATGCGCCGTCCAGACAGTCGCGCACCGCTGCGCGAGCAGTTAAGCTATCCGGCAATCGAACATTTTGACGAAATACTGCCCATCCCCCCGAGAGAGACAGCTTGAACGACAACTCGCAACGCGTGCGCCTGGACAAGTGGCTTTGGGCGGCGCGCTTTTACAAGACCCGCAGTCTTGCCAAGCAGGCCATTGAAGGCGGCAAGGTGCATTATAATGGCAGCCGCTGCAAGGTCAGCAAAGAGGTCGAGCTCGGCGCTCTGCTGACATTGCGCACCGGCTGGGACGAGCGCGAGGTCGAGGTGATGGCGCTTTCCGCTCAGCGCCGCGGCGCCCCCGAAGCTGCCCTGCTGTACCGGGAGACCGACGATAGCGTGGTGCGGCGCGAGCGCGCGGCGGCTGAGCGCAAGGCCTTGGGCGCGGCGGCGGGTGCGTTTAACACTGAGCGCCCCAATAAAAAGCAGCGCCGACAAATACATCGCTTCCGTGAACAACAGGACTAATCAGCGACCATGAGTGACCAGCTTCAACGCTTTATCTTTGACGACAGCGATGTGCGCGGCGTGCATTTGCGTCTCGGTGAGAGTTACCGAGAAATCATCGACAACAATTATTATCCGCCGGCCGTGGCGCGTTTGCTGGGCGAATTCCTCGCCGCCGCCGCGCTGCTCAGCGTGACCATTAAATTTCGTGGCAGCCTGATTTTGCAGGTGCGTGGCAACGGCGAAGTGCCGCTGATTATGGCTGAGGCCAATTCTAACGGCGATATTCGCGGCATTGCCCGCGATGCCAGTCGCGCCTTGGGCGAAGACTTCCACACCTTGCTGGGCGATGGCCAGTTGGCGATCACCATCGATCCGGAGCGCGGCAAGCGTTATCAGGGCGTCGTCAGTCTGGCCGGAAATAGCCTAGCCGCCTGCATCGAGGGCTATTTTCGCCAAAGCGAGCAGTTGGCGACCCGGCTGTGGCTGGACGCCGACGGCGAGCATGCGGCCGGCTTGCTGTTGCAAGAGCTGCCCGAGCGCCACAGCGATGAGGCCGTTTGGCAGCATTTGACCACGCTTGCTGACACCGTGCAGCGCGAGGAACTTCTCGAGCTGGACGCCGACCGCCTGCTGTATCGGCTGTATCATCAGGAAACACTGAGGCTGTTCGATGCCAAGCCGCTGCGCTTTCATTGCGGTTGCAGCGAGCAGCGTATGGCTGCCGCGCTGATTTCGCTGGGTAGAGACGAACTGATGTCGATCATTGCCGAGCAGGGGCAGATCGATAGCCACTGCGAATTCTGCCATCGCGAGTTCCACTTTAGCGCCGCGGATGTTGCCGCCCTTTTGGGTGAGGCGGCGCCAGATCGGCGCCATTGAGTGCAAAAAAACCAAAATCGACACCGTTCGCGGCCGATCAGGGTTAGCGCCGCTAGGCGATTTTTGCAATAATAGCCGCCCCTTTGAATCTGGCCACCCGTGCGGGGGGTTTACCCCGATCAACTGTGACCGCCAATTGTCCCCTTGGACGACGTGACAGGAATACCGAAAATGAGTGCTGAAACAACTGTTTATAAAGACTTAACCCCCGCTCAATTGATTGAGCAGGCACTGGCGCGCGGCGAAGGGCAACTGGCCGATACCGGTGCTCTGGTGGTCACTACTGGTAAGCGCACCGGCCGTTCACCAGGCGATCGTTTTATCGTTCAGGAGCCGTCTACGGCTGACGCCATCGAGTGGGGAGGAGTAAACCGCCCTTTTGATGCCGCCAAATTCGATGCCTTGTGGGCCCGTGTAGAGGACTATCTGGCGGACCACGACCGCTTTGTTTCCAGCCTGCACGTCGGTGCTCACGAAGATCACTACATCCCCGTGGTGGTGAACACGCAAACCGCATGGCAGGGACTGTTCGGTCGCAATATGTTTGTGCGCCCAGAAAAGTACAACCCCAAGGCGAAGGAAGAGTGGACCATCCTTAACTGCGCCGGTTTTGTCTGTGACCCCGAGCGTGACGGCACCAACTCCGACGGTTGCGTCATCATCAACTTCGCCCAGCGCAAAGTATTGCTGGCCGGTATGCGTTACGCCGGTGAAATGAAAAAGGCGATGTTCTCCGTGCAAAACTTCCTGTTGCC
>JBFKEA010000197.1:0-4924 GCA_041619375.1 Spongiibacter sp.
AAGACCGTGGTCGCGGGCCCGGTCATAATAACGGGCTTGCCGGGGCCGGGCCAGTGGATGCTGAGTTTGCCGCCCGGCAGTGTGACACTGACCGTATTGTCGAGGGCGCCCTGAACGATACCGGCAACCACAGCGGCGCAGGCACCGGTGCCGCAGGCCAGGGTTTCGCCGACGCCGCGCTCGAACACCCGCAGGCGAATATTTTGGCGATCGACAATTTGCATAAAGCCGACATTGACCCGCTGAGGGAAGCGCGGGTGGCTCTCGGCGATGGGGCCGATGCGCGCTACCGGGGCGTTGTCGACGTCGTTTACGGGCAGTACGACATGGGGGTTGCCCATCGACACCGCACCCACTTGCCAGTGCTCGCCGTCGATATTCAGGGCGTAGTCGCTGGCCTGCTCGGCGGCCTCAAAGGGAATTTGCGCGGGCGCTAGCACCGGCTCGCCCATATTGACCCGCACTTCGCGATTTTCGGTGAGCTCCAGCTCGATAATACCGGCCAGGGTTTCCACGCGGATGCGCTGTTTGCCGGTGAGTCGCTTGTCGAGCACAAAGCGGGCAAAGCAGCGCGCGCCGTTGCCGCACTGTTCCACCTCGCTGCCTTCGGCATTGTAGATGCGATAGCGAAAGTCGACATCGGGCTGGGTGGGAATTTCCACCGCCAGCACCTGATCGCAGCCGATGCCAAAATGGCGGTCGGCTATTTTGCGAACGTGGTGGGGCTTGAGTTTGAAGCGCTGGGTAATGAGATCGACAACCACGAAATCATTGCCCAGGCCATGCATTTTGGTAAAGCGTAGCTGCATCGTATGTCCTGTGCGGCGCCTCGCCGGTGGCGCAGTTTAACGATGCGGGGACCATTGCTGCTGGCGGCGTTGCCGCCAGTAAACGGAGCGGCTTACTCCGGCAATAGGGTTTCGCCACGCATCAGGTCGGCGACAGTTTCACGCGCGCGGATAACTGTGTGCTGGTCGCCGTCGACCATCACTTCTGCGGCGCGTCCACGGCTATTGTAATTGGAACTCATGGTAAATCCATAGGCGCCGCTGGAGGCCAGCGCTAATAGGTCGCCGCTTTCAATGCGCAGCTCGCGATCTTTCGCCAGAAAGTCGCCGGTTTCACACACTGGCCCGACCACGTCATACAGTCTTGCCTCGCCGTCACTGCGCGGGCAGACCGGCAGCAGATCCATCCACGCCTGATACAGCGAGGGGCGCAGCATATCGTTCATGGCGGCGTCGACGATGGCGAAATTTTTGTGCGGATTGAGTTTCAAAAATTCAACTTTGGTCAGCAGGACGCCGGCGTTGGCGGCAATAGAGCGGCCGGGTTCGAACATCAGTTTAATGTCGCGATCGCCGAGGCGGCGGCGGATCGAGGCAATGTAGTCGCTGGTTGAGGGCGGTACTTCATCGCGGTAGCGCACGCCCAGACCGCCCCCCAGGTCCAGGTGTTTGAGCGCGATGCCTTGCTCAGCGAGGGCATCGACCAGCTCCAGCAGGCGATCCAGGGTGTCTAAAAACGGGCTGGTGTCGGTGAGCTGTGAGCCGATGTGGCAGTCCACGCCTTTAATATCGAGGTGGCCCAGTGCGGCGGCGCGGGCGTAGACCTCGGGTGCGCGGGCGATGTCGATGCCAAATTTATTGTCGCGCAGGCCGGTGGAAATATAGGGGTGGGTTTTGGCGTCGACGTCGGGGTTGACGCGGATCGACACTGGCGCTTTGACGCCCATATCGGCGGCGACGCTGTCGAGGCGTTCCAGCTCCGCTTCCGACTCGACATTGAAGCAGTAAATGCCCACCTCTAGAGCGCGGCGCATCTCCTCGGCGGTTTTGCCCACGCCGGAGAACACCACGCGGTCGGCGCGGCCGCCGGCGGCCAGCACGCGTTCCAGCTCGCCGACCGAAACGATGTCGAAGCCGGCGCCGAGGCGAGACAGGATATTCAAAACCGCAATATTGGAATTGGCTTTGACGGCGTAGCACACCAAGTGCTCTTGACCCTGCAGGGCTTCGCTGTATTCCATAAAGCGCTGTTCGAAGTGGGCGCGGGAGTACACATAACATGGGCTGCCGTAGCGCTCGGCGATGGCGCGCAGCGACACGGACTCGGCGAACAGCTCGCCGTCTTGGTAATGGAATGCGGTCATGCTGGGTCTCTGGTGGTGGGGTTGGCGGGGGCGCTGGCTGGTGCCGCGGTGTCGTCGGGCAGCACCAGAGGGCCGGTTTGGCCGCAGGCGCCAAGGCCCAGGCAGATTAGCGCCGCTGCGCAGGCCCGCAGGCCACTGTGCAATACCATTGTCGCCACCCCTGAAAATTGAAGCGCGTAGTATAGCGCCGTGCGGCCGTGGATGCTAAACCGGCTCGTCGCCGAGGGCGGCGCCTTGTTATACTGCGGCGGCAAATTCACCGGGTGTAATGGCAATGAACGAAGTGGAATTTCACGATGTACTGGACGCGCTCTACGAGGCACTGGAAGACGCTGTCGATGCGCTCGATGCTGATGTCGACTGCGAAGTCACCGGCAGTGTGCTCACGCTCAGCTGCCCCGATGGCAGCGCGCTGATCTTCAGCCGCCAGGCGGCCAGTCGCGAGCTGTGGTTGGCGGCGCGCAGTGGCGGCTTCCATTTCAGCTGGGACGGTGAACAGTGGTTTTGCGGCCGCGAGCAGCAATCGCTGGAGGAGATATTAGACCGCGTCTGTCGCGAGCAGATCGGCGAGACCTTGGTGCTGGAAAGCTAAGACTGGCGGAGGGCCTCGAGCTGTTGTTTGAGCTGCTGTTCCAGATAGCGCTTATAGCGCAGATAGACCGAGGTTTGCTGGACGGGTGTGTTGCCGAGGCTGAGGCGGTCGATGTAGACGTGGCGCAGATCGGGATAGCGCTCGTGTAACTGGGTGACCAGCCGGGTAATCACCTTGGGGCCTTCGTCGCGGTGGCGCAGTAACTGGTTGTTCCAGCGCAAATCGAACACCGGTTTGGCGTGTTCGCGGGGGTGGGCTACCGCCTCAATATGCAGCGCTGAGCGGCCGCTTTTTGGCGTTGCCATCGGTTGGCTGTGCCAGTGGCCGTCTTTGCGGTACAGCTCGAAAAGGCGCACGCCGTGGTGCAGCCCCTGTTCCTTGCGGCAGTGCAGCAGAAAGCCCAGTAATTGGCGTATCAGCGCTTCGGGGTCGTCACTGTCGGCGGGCAGATAGCTCAGTGAGCCGCGTTCGTCGCGCAGGAAAATATCCACCAGCGGCGCGCGCAGGTAGACAAAGACATAGCAATCTTCGCTGTCGCAGCGCTCGACGATACTGGCCAGTGCCGAGTCTGGTACACAGTGGCGATCCAGTCGCAGCGGGCTGAAGCGGCTTTGGCCGCGCTCCAGACACTGCACCAGTTCGCTGTAGCTACTGGCGTGCACGACGTCCAACTCGGCATTGCGCTGCTGCAAAATGTGAAAGCCGTCGGCCAGTTTGAGCACATAGCGGGCATTGGAATCGGGGCCGTCAAAACAAGGCCTGACGCCGGACGCCAAGCTTAACAAACGCTGGGTGAGGCGCTCATTGGGATCGTTAAAGCACAGGATGTCGATTTTCTGTTTGGCGTTGTCGCCTTGCGCGGCCAGTGACAGCTGCTGGTAGGCGCGCAGCGTATTGAGCAGGGCATCGCCGCCGGTGAAGGCCATTGACGACACCTCCCCCCAGCTATTGACGACGACCATCTCGACGTTGGCGACCGGGTAGCAGCTGCTGTGTTGGCCAATACCCTGGCTGCTCAGCTGGCTGAGGCTGTCCTGGCCGAGGTTGACAGCAAACAGGGTCGACTTGGGCACTTTAGGGCGGGCAAAGGCGCTGTGTTGCTCGGGGTCGGCGGCCGGTAGGCGCGCCGGCAGGTGGGCGCGCAGCCACTGGGCGAGGCGGTTGAGGTCGGCCTCGGTAACGCCCTGGCTGCGACCGCGCAGGCGCAGTCGACTATTGTCTTTCACCAAGCCATTGCAATAACACCAGCACAGCAGGCCGCTGAGGTGCTGGTCTTCTTTGAGAATGGCCTCGCTTTCAAAATCGTGGCGGGCATTGGCGCTGACCGCCCAGCTGCGCTGGTCGCCAAAACCCAAGGTGTGAAAATACAGCTGTTGCTCAGAAAGATCGGGGGCGATCCCCGGGTTCAGCCATTCAACTTTGTGGTGTTTGCGTTCAAATGCCGCGTAGAGTTTGCGCCCTAGCAGAGTCATCTCCTCGGAGTTGATCAGTGCAGATTGTTTGCTGCGGGCGGCAAAATCCTGCAGAAAGCGGTAGCTATTGGTTAACTCGGCGACCAAAAACCGGTGTTCGTCGCGCACCCGGCGCAGCTTCCAGCGGTGGCGGGTATCGAGGTTGAGCAGCTGCTCGGGCTGCCACTGCCACTGGCTGACCAGTGCCTCCATGCGCTGACGGCGCTCTGCCTGCTTGCTGAGCGCTGGGCGGGAGAGGTGCAGGCCGGTTTTAAAGTAAAACGCGCGGCGCACCAGCTCCAGCCGGTCGCGCTCGCCGCGGCCCAGCAAGTACTCTTCCAGGCGCTGATACACCAAGATATAGGGGTCCAGATTGTTGGCGTCTTCTTCGCCGAGATAGACCCGCTGTTTGTAGCTCAGACAGAGGGCGTGAACGTCGGGGTATTGGCGCGCATAGGCCTCAGTGAGCAGCAGTTTGAGCACCGCCTTGTAGGGTGAGGCAATGGCCTTGTAAAGCTGCCAGGCTCCGGCGCCGATAAATTCCCCGGCGGGGATGGTGGCGACGCCGCCAAAATCGATGGACTCGTCGGCGCCGACATAGCCCTGCAGGTGTAGCAGGGCGGTGTACTCGCGGTAGTTGGCCTCTTCTTCGGGCGGTACCAGCCACCAGATGGGGTAGCGGCCCGCCAGTAGCACGGCGCTGCGGTAAAACTCATCGAGCAGTAAATT
>JBFKEA010000198.1:0-4915 GCA_041619375.1 Spongiibacter sp.
AGCAGCAAATGCAGGCAGGGCAGGAGGAGCTGGAGGAGCTGGAGGGCGAGGCAGAGAAGCTCAAGAATAAGAAAGAAAAAAAGGCCAAAAAGTTTAAAAAGGCAAAATCTGCTGAGGGTATCGACGCGGACGACGCGTACCGCGACGCCGATCAGTCAAAGGCGGCAAAAGGCTTGGAAAAACAGCGCGAGATGAAGGCTGAACAGGTGCAAAAAGAGATGGATAAGGGCTCTGACACCGGCCGGGAAGCCCGAGAGGCCAAGCGCAAAAAATGGTGGAAGTTTTGGGGCGAGTGAGTCGCCAGGGGGGCAGGCAGGCCCCCGCGCCGCAATGCTAAAATCCTCGCCACTGTTTTCGTTTTGACAAAAGTGCTCGCTGCTATGTTTCGTCACACCCTGTATTCCGACAAGGTCATTATCGACGCGCCCAGAGAGGAGGTGTGGAAGGTGTTGACCGATTTAGACGGCTATCGCGACTGGAACCCCTTTACCAATCCGGTGATTGGCAGGCTGGAGATCGGCGCGCCGGTGGAGCTGCACGTGAAAATGCCGCTGCGCGGCGACCGCGTGAGTACCGAGTATGTGCAAAGCGTGGATATCGATACCAGTCTGGCTTGGGGGATGACCATGGGCGCGAAGTGCCTACTGGTTGCCCGGCGGGACCAAAAGCTGGAGGTGATTGATGACCAGCGCTGCAGTTATCAAACCTGGGATGCCTTTTCTGGGCTGTTGACGCCACTGGTTGTGCGCCTGTTCGGTCGCGATATGGTCAATGGCTTTAATGCGGTGGCCTATGCCCTGCAGGACAAGTTTTCGCGCTGAGCGCCCCTTCTGGCCGCGTGTCGGCCGCGCGCATGACGGGCGTCAGTGCCCGTCAATACCGCGCTTGGTTTTTTCTTAACAATTGTATTGCGCAGTAGTGCGCTGGGAGTGTTATGCTGCTCGGCGCAAGTTTTAGCGTAATTTGATTGCAATATCGCCGAAATTGAGTGGTTTTTTGTGATTTTTGGCAGAGCTGCGCCAGTGCGCCGCCGATGCGTGGGCGGTGCGCTATACCGATAGCCATTGGGGTTTTTACGCTGTACGCCCTCGTTAGAGGGTTTGTTATGGTGGTCGATGGGCTGACTGGCGTGCGGCGAGTTGAGGAGAGATGCGGTGAGAAAATTAGCATTGATATTGGTGGCCGCGGCGTTAGCCGCCTGCGGCGGCAACAGTCCCACGAGCAAGAACACGGGGGGCGAGCCAGGCCCCGGCTCGGGCGGTGCGGTGGAGGATGCGGCGACGGTGCAGTTGCTCTCCAACCGGCCGGACTTGGTGTCTGCCGGCGATGTGCTGGTGGAAGTGCGCTTAGATGATGTCGAGGCACTGGATGATTTAGTGCTGCTGCGCAACGGAAGTGATGTGACGCAAGTACTGCAGCCGACAGCAAGTGATCCGCTGCGACTGCTGGGTGTGGTCGATGGCCTGGCCGTGGGTGAAAACACCATTAGTGCAAATATCGGCAATAGTATTACGGTCATCAATCACCCCGTGGGTGGGCCGGTATTTACCGGGCCGCAAATTCAGCCCTGGGTGTGCCAGGACTCGGCGGTCGATGCCCAGTGCAATCAGCCGGTGGAATACCAGTGGTTGTATAAGTCCAGCAATCCGCTGATGGCCGGTTTGCAGCCCTATGACCCGGAAAACCCACCCTCTGACGTTGCCAATACCACCACCGATACCGGCGAGACCGTGCCGTTTATTGTCCGCAAGGAAATCGGCTATCAGGCCCGCGACCAGTATATTATTTTCACCCTGCAAAAAGTTGGCGAGAGCTGGACCCCCGCGCAACCTCAGTCGCAGTGGAATCGCCGTTTGTTGGTGACCCACGGTGGCAACTGCCGCGGTGACCACGATACCAGTTCGGCGCGCACCGATGACTATGCTGGCACCATCCCCACCAACCCGGCAATTGAGCAGTCGTATATTACCGCCTTGGGGCTGGGCTGGTCGGTGCTGTCTACCGCGCAGCTTAATCTTGGCCACAACTGTAATTTGAGCTATCAGGCCGAGTCGCTGTTGATGGCCAAGGAGCGCTTTATCGAGCAGTACGGCGAGCTGCGCTACACCGTGGGCACGGGCTGCTCGGGCGGTGCGATCACCCAGAATATGATTGCCAATGCCTATCCCGGCCTGTATCAGGGCTTGCTGACGACCTGTACCTACCCCGATGTGATGAGCACGGCGACGCAGTTTGCCGATTACCATATTTTGCTGAAGTACTTTGGCACCAACGTGGAAAACCCGACCAATACCGTGGCGCGCGACGGCACGGTGTTTACTGCGGTCCAGCAAAACGAAATCTATGGTCACGCCAATGGCATCGTCAATGCGTCGCTGGCCGATTCTGCGCTGTTTGGCGAGGCCGTCGAGCCGTCCTCTAAATGCGGTGGCGTGTCGGACGAGGAGCGCTTTGATCAGGACAGCAATCCGGATGGCGTGCGCTGCGATGTGCTGACCTTTATGCAAAATATGATCGGCGTGCGCGAGCGCTTCCCGGACGAGGATCCGACGCGCGATCACTGGTCGCAAATCGAAATTGATCTGGGCAAGGCGTTTTCCGGTTTTCCGCTGGGTAACGAGGGCGTGCAGTACGGCTTGCGGGCGCTGCAAATGGGCAGTATCAGCCCGGCGCAGTTTCTGGCCATCAACGCCAATATTGGCGGCGTCGATCCCAGTCTGAATGTTACCAGCGAGCGCTTAAAACCCGACTATCCGGCGCTGCCCAATGCCTATCGCACCGGTATTCTCAATACCATTGTGAATATGGATACCGTGCCGATTATCAACATGACCGGCCCTGATCCCGGTGCGGCCCACGACAGTGTGCACGGTTACTGGGTGCGCTGGCGGTTGGAGCGCGAGTTTGGTCATCGCGATAACTTCGTGCACTGGGGAGGCGCGACGGCATTGATTGGCGATGCCAATTATATGAATGAATCGCTGCTCGCGATGGCGGAGTGGTTGGACGCCATTGAGGCCGACACCAGTGAAACTCCGCTGGCGGAAAAGATCATCACCAACAAGCCCAGCGGTGTGCAAGACCAGTGCAACGGCGTGCCGGGGCAAATGTGTCCGGAAGAAGCGATGCTGGTCTTTGGCACGCCGCGTACACAGGCCGGTGCCGACAAGTACGGCGACCAGGTGCAGTGTCAGTTGCGGCCGTTCAGCCGCGACGACGATTACGGCCTGGGTAATCAGGTGTGGACTGAGGCGGACTGGCAAGTGCTGGAACAAACCTTTGCCACCGGGGTTTGCGACTGGTCCAAGCGGCCGCTGGAGTGGCAGCCCACGGTGACCTGGTTGAGCTATCAGGATGAGCAGGGGCAGGTAATTACCGGTGGGCAGCAAATGCCGCCGGCGGACTTCCCCGCTGGCTGGGCCAGCCCCGCCTTTGCCAAAACCTGGGAGCCGGGCTGGCAACAACCCTGAAGCCAGTGGCGCGCCGCGCCATTCCCTGAGCGGGCGAGACAGCGACAGCACTCGCCCGCTTTTGCATACTAAAACTTAATGCCCCTAGCTACGGCGACTTGCTTGATGATGTCCCCTCGTTATTCTGAATTTCACCTTCGCAGTGCCGATGGCACGCGGCTGTTTGCCCGGCAGTGGCGGCCGGCGGATGAACCTCGGGCCTGACTTACGCTGAGCCACGGCACCAGCGAACACTCTGGCCGCTATCACCACGTGGCGCAGCAGCTCACGGCGGCCGGGTACGGCTTGGTAATGGCGGATCTGCGCGGCAGTGGTCAGAGCGAGGGCAAGCGCGGCCATATAGACGCGTTTTGCCAGTACACCGACGACCTGCGCGCGGCGATGGCGCACACCCAGAGCCACTTGCCCCGCGCCCATTTTCTCGCTGGTCACAGTCTGGGTGGTTTGATCGCCGCGCGCATTGCGGTGGACAATCCGCCGGACATTAGCGGTTTATTGCTCAGCAGCGCGGCCTTTCAGTTGGGCTTTGAGCCGGCGGCCTGGAAGCTTGCCGCCAGTCGCCTGCTGGCCCGGCTTTGGCCCTCGCTGGGCATTGCCAATGAGATCGACGTGGCGGATTTGAGTCGCGACCCGAGTGTTGGCGAGGCCCAGCGCAGTGACCGCTACAACCACGGCAAGGTGACGCCGGCCATGTATCTGGCATTTATGCAGGCCCAGCAGGAGGTTACGGCGCGGGCCGCGCAGCTGCAAATGCCATTGCTGGCCATGCACGGCGGCGCCGACGCGATCAGCGCGCCCGGGGGCACGCGGGCTTTTTACGCGGCGGCCGGCAGCGGCGACAAGCAATTGCGCATTTACGACGGCATGTGCCACGAAATTTTTAATGAGATCGACCGCGAGCGGGTGTTTGCCGACGTGCTTGCCTGGTTGGCGGCGCGGGCGGGCTGAGCTGACTGGGCTATTGATGCGACTCGCGGTTTTTGTCCGTTGTTATCATCGAGGTCGCCGCGTGCAGAGGGCTATAGTGTGGCCTGTTTTTTTGCTTAAGAAGGAATAACAATGTTTAGTCATATCATGGTGGGTGCCAACGACGTTGCCGAGTCCAAGCGTTTTTATGACGCAATTTTGGGTGCCATGGGCTGTGAGCCCGGGGTGATGGACGAGCGCGGTCGCTGTTTTTATTTTACCGCCAGCGGGGTGTTTGCGATTACCAAGCCGATTAACGGCGAACCGGCGAGCCCCGGCAATGGCAATACCATTGGCTTTGCCGCGAGCAGCCCGGAGCAGGCCGATGCCTGGCACGCGGCGGGTGTGGCCAATGGCGGCAGCAGCTGCGAAGAACCGCCGGGGGTGCGCGAGGGCGGCTTGGGCAAGCTGTATCTGGCGTATTTGCGCGACCCCTCGGGCAACAAGGTGTGTGCGCTGCACCGTATGGCCTAAGCGCC
>JBFKEA010000199.1:0-4883 GCA_041619375.1 Spongiibacter sp.
GCGCGACTGAGTACGCCGCCGGGCTCGGCCATCAAGGGAAAAATGTGACCGGGCTGAACAATGTCGTCGGCCACTGCATTGCGCGCGGCGGCGGTGCGCACCGTGTGGGCGCGATCGGCGGCAGAAATACCGGTCGTCACCCCAACCCGCGCCTCAATCGACAGGGTGAACTTGGTGCCAAAACCCGAGGCATTGCGATCGACCATCAACGGCAGCGCCAGTTGCTCACAGCGCTCGCGGGTCATCGGCATACAGATCAAACCGCGGCCGTGGGTCGCCATGAAATTGATATCCTGGGGACGCACACACTCGGCAGCCATCACCAGATCGCCCTCGTTCTCGCGATCCTCGTCGTCCATCAAGATCACCATCTTGCCCAGACGGATGTCCTGAATCAGCTCTTCTACCGTGCTAAATGCCATATCATTTCGCCTTCATAAAACCGTGTTCGGCCAGTGTGGCCATTGTGATGCCGCCGCCACCGCTGTCAAGCGCCGGTGCCTGTAGCAGGCGCTCCAAATAGCGGGCGACAACGTCCACCTCAAGATTGACGCGACTGCCCACCCCATAATTACAGATAATGGTTTCAGCCGCCGTGTGGGGCACAATATTGAGATCAAATACCGTGCCTTCAATACGATTGACGGTGAGGCTGACGCCATCCACCGTGATCGAGCCCTTATGGGCAATATAGCGCGCCAACTCCGCCGGCGCGTCGACGCGCAGTTGAATGGAGCGCGCATCTTTTTTCACCTCGACAATCGCGCCCACGCCGTCGACGTGACCGCTGACAATATGACCGTCGAAGCGACCGCTGGCGAGCATCGCGCGCTCCAGATTGACCGCCGCGCCGACGCTGGCGCTGGCAAAACTGCTGTGCGCCAGAGTCTCGCGGGAGACATCGGCCCAAAAGCCGTCACCGGGCAGGGCCACCACCGTCAAGCAGACGCCATTACTGGCAATGCTGTCGCCGAGCTTGACCTCGCTCATCGGCAGCGCGCCGGCGCGGATATGCAGGCGCAGGTCGCCACTGCGCGGCTGCATGGCTGCGATCTCGCCCACTGCTTCTATAATCCCGGTAAACATTTAGCCCTGTTCTCTCGTTGCGTCTGCCGCACCCGCCGGCCGGCAGTGCCAGCGCCAGTCGGAGCCCACCGCGCGACAATCCACTATCGTCAGCGCCTGTTGCTCGGCCATCTGCTGCATTGGCCACCGCGCCAGCGGCCGCGCCTCACTGCCCAGCAGACAGGGCGCCATATAAATAAACCAGTCATCAACCAATCCGGCTTGCAAGAAAGCCCCGGTCAAAGTGGCACCGGCCTCCAGCATCACCTCATTGCAGCCGCGCTGAGCCAGCTCGCTCAGCAGCGCCTTTAGGTCGATGCGGCCCCGGTCATCGCCACCGATAACCACAACCTCGGCACCCACCGCCTGCAAGGCGGCCGTCTTCGCCGCATCTCGGCTCCGAGTGGCAATCACGATCTCGCCACCGCCATCAAACAGCCGCGCATCGCTGGGCGTGCGCAGTTGCGAATCCATAATCACCCGCAGCGGCTGGCGCCAGCGCCCGCCCTGAACGGCGTGCAGCGAGGAACTAAAACTGTCCGGCCGCACGGTGAACGCCGCCTGGTCATCGATCAGCGTGTCAACACCGCTGACAACCGCACAGCTCTGCGCGCGCAGGCGCTGCACATCGGCGCGCGCCTCAGCACCGGTAATCCACTGGCTTTCGCCGCTGGCCATGGCGGAGCGGCCATCCATACTCATCGCCGACTTGGCGGTCAGCCAAGGCAGACCGCCAGCCATACGGCGGGCAAAACCCTTGTTTAACGCCTGCGCCTGCGCCTCCAACAGGCCGCAGTCGACCTCAATTCCGGCGGCGCGCAACAGCGCCAAGCCGCGCCCTGCCACCAAGGGGTTGGGGTCCTGCATCGCCACCACGACCCGGCTGACGCCGGCGTCGATTAGCGCCTGTGCGCAGGGCGGCGTGCGGCCGTAATGACTGCAGGGCTCCAGCGTCACATAGGCGGTGCAACCGCTGGCATCGTCCAGCTGCGCCAGCGCATTCACCTCGGCGTGCCCTTCACCTGCCCATTGGTGCCAGCCCTCTGCAACAATTTCGCCTGCGCGGCTGAGCACGCAGCCGACTCGCGGATTGGGGCTAGTGGAATAGCGGCCACGACCCGCCAGCTGCAGGGCGCGAGCCATCGCTTGTCGATCGACGAGGTCGCTCATAGACGAGATTAGGTCAACTTGTCTAAATTGACGCCGCCGGGCTCGGCGGACAGACGGTCAATTTCCGCCCGAAATTCATCGAGATCCTGGAAGCTGCGATAGACACTGGCAAAACGCACATAGGCGACGTGATCCAGGGCTTTCAGCGCTTCCATCACCTGCTCACCGACATCGCGGCTGTGCACTTCTCGCTCACCGGTGGCCTGTAAGCGGCGTTTCAGGTCACTGATTTCCGCCTCGATATTCTCCACACTCACCGGCCGCTTCTCCAGCGCCTTCAGAATGCCGGAACGCAGCTTCTCCTCGTCGAAAGGCTGGCGCGAGCCATCGGTCTTAATCACCTTGGGCATCAACAATTCGGCACTTTCGTAGGTGGTGAAGCGCTCGCTACAGGACAGACACTCGCGCCGCCGACGTACCTGACCGCCCTCGGCAACCAGCCGCGAATCGATCACCTTGGTATCGTCAAAACTGCAAAATGGGCAGCGCATGAATGTGCCTCAGAGCTTAATAAAGTGTGCTGAATTCTAGCACAGGGTGCACAGCACCGACCGGCGGCCGCCGACAGGCCAGCCCCGTCGGCGGTCGCCGTCGCGGTGTTAGGCGTATACCGGGAAGCGTTTGCACACTTCCAGCACTTTGGCCTTCACTTCCTCAATTTTCGCCGTCGCGTCGCCCGCTTCCAGCGCTTCCAGCACGTCGCACATCCAGTTTGCCAGCTCGACACACTCGGCCTCTTTAAAGCCGCGGGTGGTCACCGCCGGCGTACCGACACGCAGACCGCTGGTAATAAACGGTGAGCGCGGATCGTTGGGCACGGCGTTTTTATTTACCGTGATATTGGCAGCGCCCAGTGCCGCATCGGCATCTTTACCGGTGTAGGGCTTACCAATCAGGTCGACCAGCATCAAGTGGTTCTCGGTACCACCGGAAACGATATTGATGCCGCGTTCGATAAAGGTCTTGGCCATGGCCTTGGCATTGACCACAACCTGCTTTTGGTAGTCCACGTACTCGGGGCTCATCGCCTCTTTAAAGCTGACCGCCTTCGCCGCAATAACGTGCATCAAGGGGCCGCCCTGACCACCGGGGAAGACCGCTGAATTCAACTTCTTCTCAATTTCCTCGTTGGCCTTGGCCAAAATCAGGCCGCCGCGCGGGCCGCGCAGGGTTTTGTGGGTAGTGGTCGTCACCACATCGGCAAAGGGCATCGGGTTGGGATAAATACCTGCAGCAACCAGACCGGCGACGTGGGCCATGTCGACCATCAGGTAGGCGCCAACCTTGTCGGCGATTTCGCGGAACTTCGCCCAATCGACAATACCGGAGTAGGCAGAGAAGCCGGCAACGATCATCTTCGGCTTGTGCTCCAGCGCCAGCGCCTCGACCTGGGCGTAGTCGATTTCACCGGTTTCGGTGTTCAAACCGTACTGCACGGCATTGTAGGTCTTGCCAGAGAAATTCGGCTTGGCGCCGTGGGTAAGGTGACCGCCAGCGTCCAGGCTCATGCCCAATACCGTCTCACCGGGCAGCACCAGCGCCTGATACACCGCCGCATTAGCCTGCGAGCCCGAATGCGGCTGGACATTGGCGTAGTCGGCGCCAAACAGCGCCTTGGCGCGCTCAATCGCCAGGCTCTCGGCCTTGTCCACATACTCGCAACCGCCGTAGTAGCGTTTGCCGGGATAGCCTTCAGCGTACTTATTGGTCAACGCCGTGCCCTGGGCCTGCATTACGCGGGGGCTGGTATAGTTCTCGGAAGCAATCAGCTCAATATGCTCTTCCTGACGAACTTCCTCTTCTTGGATTGAAGACCAAATTTCGTCGTCAAAACCAGCTATCGTCATCTCTTTGTTAAACATGGGACCCCCGCAAGGCAGATACAGGCTAAGAAAAGCCGCGCATTGTACAATAAACACGCGCCGCCGGCACCGTTTTAGCAACCTTGAATATTGCCAGCAGCGGCGCGCCTGAAAGATAAGCGCGTTAAAGGCTAAACCGCACGCAGCGAGTTCGCTATGATTGCACCGCCGACACCAGAGAAACCACCATGAGCGCCGACCACAGCACACCGCAACATATCAAGCTGCACCGCAAATCCCGCGAACTGGAGTTGATCTACTCAGACGGCGCCCAGCACCGTCTGAGCTGCGAATTTTTGCGAGTGTACTCACCCTCCGCAGAAGTGCGCGGCCACGGCCGCGGCCAGGAAGTCCTGCAAACCGGCAAGAAATTTGTCGACATCAACGACATTATCCCGGTCGGCAATTACGCCCTACAGCTGGTTTTTAGCGACGGCCACAACAGCGGCATTTACTCTTGGGGGTATTTACGAGAACTGGGCGAGCAGCGCGAAGCGCTCTGGCAAGACTATTTGCAGCAACTGCATGAGGCTGGTGCCAGCCGCGACCCCGATGAACAGGTCGTTACCCTATTTGATCCGGCGGCAGGCAAACCAGAGGCTTAATCGCGCAGGGCGATGGCCGGGCGCAGATTCACCCCGCCGTCTTCTTCAAGAATACCGATATTCATCCCGGTGGTATTTTCTACCACCACCACTGGCGGCTGGAACCGCGGCCGCCGGATAAACTTGATTTGCCAACCAAAATTCTCAATCCGACGCAGAGACAGACGCTGCAACTCAGTCA
>JBFKEA010000200.1:0-4821 GCA_041619375.1 Spongiibacter sp.
CAATACGGGCCAATATCTACAGCAAGAACACAGAATTTATGGGGTCTTAGCGCCCCGCGCAGTAAATAGCGAATGCGGAGAACGATTATGGGCAAGATTATTGGTATCGACCTTGGAACCACCAACTCCTGTGTGGCGGTCATGGACGGCGACAAGGTTAAAGTTATTGAAAACGCTGAAGGCGGCCGCACCACGCCGTCGATTGTCGCTTACACCGACGACAACGAAGTGCTGGTGGGCCAGAGCGCCAAGCGCCAGGCGGTCACCAACCCCAACAACACCCTGTATGCGGTTAAGCGTCTGATCGGTCGCCGCTTTGAAGACGATGTTGTACAAAAAGACATCAAAATGGTGCCCTACGGCATCTGTAAAGCTGACAACGGCGACGCCTGGGTTGAAGTGAAGGGCGAAAAAATGGCGCCGCCGCAGATCTCTGCGGAAGTGCTGAAGAAGATGAAGAAAACCGCTGAAGATTACCTGGGTGAGAGCATCACCGAGGCGGTCATCACGGTGCCGGCTTATTTTAATGACTCGCAGCGCCAGGCGACCAAAGATGCCGGTCGCATTGCCGGTCTGGAAGTGAAGCGTATTATTAATGAGCCCACCGCGGCGGCACTGGCCTACGGTATGGACAAGGCCAAGGGCGACCGCACAGTCGCGGTTTACGACCTCGGTGGTGGTACTTTCGATATTTCCATCATTGAGATCGCCGAAGTGGATGGCGAGCACCAGTTTGAGGTGCTGTCGACCAATGGTGACACCTTCCTGGGTGGTGAAGATTTCGATATGCGCCTGATCGACTATCTGGCGGAAGAGTTTAAGAAAGAAAACGGCATCGATCTGAAGGGCGATTCACTGGCAGTGCAGCGCCTGAAAGAGGCCGCTGAGAAGGCGAAAATTGAGCTGTCATCCAGCCAGCAAACTGAAGTAAACCTGCCGTATATCACTGCTGATGCAACCGGCCCCAAGCACTTGGTGGTGAAGCTGAGCCGCGCCAAGCTGGAGTCGCTGGTTGAGGATTTGGTGAAACGTTCGCTGGAGCCGATGAAAATTGCTCTGCAGGACGCCAATCTGTCGGCCTCCGAGGTTGACGAGGTGATTCTGGTCGGTGGTCAGACCCGTATGCCGCTGGTGCAGACTAAGGTAACTGAGTTCTTCGGCAAAGAGCCGCGCCGGGATGTAAACCCCGACGAGGCGGTAGCCATGGGTGCGGCGCTGCAGGGTGCGGTACTGTCTGGCGACGTGAAAGACGTACTGCTGCTCGACGTTACCCCGCTGAGCCTGGGTATCGAGACTATGGGTGGTGTCGCCACGCCGCTGATCGAGAAAAACACCACCATTCCGACCAAGAAGTCGCAGGTGTTCTCGACGGCGGAAGACAACCAGACGGCGGTAACCATTCACGTGGTGCAGGGCGAGCGCAAGCAGGCTGCGGCCAACAAGTCGCTGGGCCGCTTTGATCTGGCCGATATCCCGCCGGCGCCGCGCGGTTTGCCGCAGATCGAGGTGACCTACGATATCGACGCCAACGGTATTCTGCACGTGTCGGCCAAAGACAAGGCCACCGGTAAAGAGCAGTCGATCCGCATCACCGCTTCCAGCGGCTTGAATGAGGACGAGATCGAGCAAATGGTGCGCGATGCTGAGGCCAATGCCGAGGCCGATAAGAAGTTTGAGGCACTGGTAACGGCGCGCAACAATGCCGAAGGTCTGGCTAACGCCACCCGTAAGACTTTGGAAGAGGCGGGCGACAAGGCCAGCGACGAAGAGAAGTCGGCGATTGAAGCGGCCTTGGTTAAGGTCGACGAGGCGCTGAAAGGCGATGACGTAGACGCCATTGAAGCGGCGGCTAAAGAGTTGGGCGAAGCGTCGGCGGGCCTGGCGCAGAAGATGTACGCCGAGCAGGCAGCCGAGGCGCAGGCCGCGGGTGGTGAGCAGGCTGAGGCCTCTGCCGCTGGCGACGATGTGGTCGATGCCGAGTTCGAGGAAGTCAAAGACGACGACAAGAAGTAAGTATTGCGCGGGGCTGTTGCCCCGCCGTACGAACTGCCGAACGGGAGACGGGAGACGCTGAAGCCGCAGGGTTTTATCGGGCGTTTGGCCCACTCCCGTTTCGCGTGTGTTGAGTGTTTAATTTATCTACGGGCTGTGGGTCTACGCGAGCGTCTCCCATTGCCTGTCAAGCGTGAAGCGAGCCAATGTCAAAACGCGATTACTACGAAATATTGGGCGTGGCCAAGGGCAGCGACGAAAAGGAAATTAAAAAAGCCTATCGCCGTATTGCCATGAAAAACCACCCGGACCGCAATCCGGATGACCCCAAGGCCGAGGATATTTTCAAAGAGGCGACCGAGGCCTACGAGGTGCTGTCGGATGCCGAGAAACGCGCGGCCTATGATCGCTTTGGTCACGAGGCGGTGGGGGGCGGTGCCGGCGGTTTCGGTGGTGGCGGCGGCGCGGGCTTTGGCGATATTTTCGGCGATGTTTTCGGCGATATTTTTGGCGGTGGCGGCGGCCGTCAGCGCGGCCCGCAGCGTGGTGCCGATCTGCGCTATACCCTGGAAATTGATCTGGAGCAGGCGGTGCGCGGCACCACGGCGAAGATCCGCATTCCCAGTCTGGTGAACTGTAAGGGTTGTCATGGCAGTGGCGCCCAGAAGGGGTCGACGCCACTGACCTGTGGCACCTGTAACGGTGTTGGTCAGGTGCGCATGCAGCAGGGTTTTTTCGCCGTGCAGCAGGCCTGTCCCAACTGTCGCGGTAGCGGCACCATTATTTCTGACCCCTGTCGCGACTGCCGTGGCCAGGGTCGGGTCGAAGAGACCAAGACGCTGTCGGTGAAGGTTCCGCCGGGTGTCGACACCGGTGATCGTATTCGCCTCAGCGGCGAGGGTGAGGCGAGCCCGGACGGTGGGCCAGCTGGCGACCTTTATGTGCAGATGTCGGTGCGTCCGCACCCGATTTTCAAGCGCGATGGCAAGCATTTGCACTGTGAGGTGCCCATCGGTTTTGCCGATGCCGCGCTGGGTGGTGAGTTGGATGTACCGACGCTGGACGGCCGAGTGAAGCTGAAAATTCCCGCCGAAACGCAAACTGGCAAGTCGTTCCGCCTGCGCGGCAAGGGAATTGCGCCGGTTCGCGGCGGCAGTACCGGTGACCTGATTTGCAAGGTGGTGGTAGAAACGCCGGTGTCGCTGACTAAGCGCCAGAAAGAGTTGCTGGAGGAGTTTCAGGGCAGTCTTGAAGGGGACGACAAGCAGTCGCCGCGCAAGAAGAGCTGGTTCGACGGCGTAAAAGACTTTTTTGACGATATGAAACTATAGCGGTGAGGGGGAGCCTCTCCCCCTCGACTTGCCCTGCATTTTTCTCCATCCTGAGAGCCTGCTATTCAGGTTGGACGACGATTTATGGAAAAAACCCTCAATCGCTTTGTTGCTCAGCGGCTGTGGTCGCCGGAGGTGGCTGATTACAGTCCGCTGCGGCGGCGCGCTGTTCACGCGCTGCGCTATGTCTATGTGGTGTTGGATGATCTTGCCAAGGGTGAGCTGACGCTGCGGGCGATGAGTCTGGTGTACACCACGCTGTTGTCGCTGGTGCCGATGCTGGCGGTCAGTTTTTCGGTGCTAAAAGCATTTGGCATGCACAACAAGCAGCTCGAACCCATTATGTTGCAATTTTTGGCACCGATGGGCGAGAAGGGCGTCGAGATTACCGAGAAAATCATCGGTTTTATCGACAATGTCAAAATCGGCGTGCTGGGCACCTTCGGTATTGCCCTGTTGTTTTATACCGCACTGTCGCTGATTCAAAAAATAGAGGCGACCTTTAACTATATATGGCGCTTGGAGCAGCACCGCAGTATTGGCCGGCGCTTTGCGGATTACGGTAGTGTGATGCTGATCGGTCCGCTGCTGGTGTTTTCGGCAATCGGTTTGTCGGCCAGTGTGCTCAGCGGTGGCGCGGTGAGGGAGGCGAGTGAGTACTTGCCTTTTGTGAGTCAGTTGGTGGCGCTGCTGACCGCGGTGGCGCCCTATGTGATGATTATTGCCGCCTTCACCTTCTTCTATATGTTTATTCCCAATACGCGGGTGACCTTTCGCGCCGGGGCGATGGCTGGGCTGGTTTCCGGGGTGCTGTTTCAAAGCCTTGGCTGGGGCTTTGGCAGTGTGGTGGTGTCGGCCAGTGATAGCGGCACTTACGCGATTTATTCCGGCTTTGCGATTCTGGTGTTGTTCATGATGTGGATGTACATCAGCTGGCTGATATTGTTGGTCGGCAGTAGTGTTGCTTTTTATGTGCAACATCCGGAATATGTCGTCCCTTCGCGCCGCAGCGGCGACCTGAGTATTTGTCAGCAGGAAGATCTGGCCCTGGAAATCATGGCGGTGTTGGCCCAGCGCTACTATGAGGGACGCCGGCCGATGACCGCCTCGGACTATGTGCTGCGCCTGCGTGTACAAATTCAGGGGGTGACGCGGGTGCTGCGGGCGCTGAGTCACGCTGGCTTGGTGACCGAAAATCACGAAGACCCGCCGCGCTATTTGCCCAGTGCGCCGCTGGAGACCGTCAGCTTGCTGGATGTATTGAATGCGGTGCGCAGCGAAGGTGGCGACGGCGCTTTTGGCGGTGGTCGCCGCCGCCGGGAAGTGGGTGGGGTATCCGGCGTGCGCCGGCAGATTGACGAGGCTGTGACAGCCGCGCTGCGCGATGTCACGGTGAAAGATATGGCGCTGGCGGGGGGCGAGTCTGCCGCCGGCAAGACAAGTAAATAACTGGACGAGTCATGACTGTAAAAATTGCTGTAACCGGCGCCGCGGGGCG
>JBFKEA010000201.1:0-4794 GCA_041619375.1 Spongiibacter sp.
CGCTGGCCCCCAGCGGCAGCCCGATCGCCGACTTGAGTGACCTGCCGATCTACGTCGATGTGGCCAACGACGAGGGCGCCTATACGCCGCTGCCCTCGCGGCTGGCGCATATGACGGTGCTCGATATTCTCACCGTGGGGATCTCGGCCAGCAAGGCCGGATTGCGCGAGCATTTGGACAGCTTAGAAGAGGGGCTTAAAGCGCTGCGGCTGGAAGATAAGCACAAGTGAAGGCCAGGCTGGGCGCGATGCTGCTGGCACTGGCGGCACTGACACTGTTGCTACTCGGCGCCAGCCTGTTTTTCGAGGACTCGCCGCAGCGGCTGGAGTACAGGGTCTATGTCGACGCCGCCAACCGCATTTTTGTTAACGGCGAGCCGGCCAGCGAGGAACAGGTCTACCGGCTGGGCCGGGACATGACCATCGACTTCGAGCTGCAGCGCCACCCGGCGGCGACCAAGGGTTTTTGCTTTGCACAGCGCGGCTGCTTCGAGGATTGATAGCCGGCGCAGCGCATTTACACTTGGGCGTACAGACTGCGATCGGCCAGCCAGCGGTCAATCAGCGGTTGGACGTTTTCCGGGTGTTGCTGCAGCAGGGCGATGGCCTGTTCGCGCACACTGTCGACCAAGTCTTCATCGCGCTGCAGGTCGGCGATTTTAAAACTCATCAAGCCGGTCTGGCGGGTGCCCAGCACCTCGCCGGGGCCGCGCAATTGCAGGTCCTGTTCGGCGATCACAAAGCCGTCGTTGCTGTCGCGCAGCGCCGACAGACGCTGGCGGCCGTTGCGCGACAGTGGCGTTTGATAGAGCAGTACGCAGTGGCTCTGCTGGCTGCCGCGACCGACCCGGCCGCGCAGCTGGTGCAGCTGGGCCAGGCCGAGGCGCTCGGCATTTTCGATAATCATCAGCGTGGCATTGGGTACGTCGACACCGACTTCGATCACCGTGGTGGCGACCAGCAGGTCGATATCGGCGGCCTTAAAGGCCGCCATCACCTCGGCTTTTTCGCCGGCCTTCATCCGCCCGTGCACCAGCGCCACGGTTAATTCGGGCAGCGCTTCGCTGAGCTGCTGCCAGCTCACCTCGGCGGCCTGCGCCTGCAGTTTGTCGGACTCTTCGATCAGGGTGCACACCCAATAGGCCTGCTGGCCGCTCTGGCAGACGCCGCGCAGCCGTTCGATGACCGCCTCGCGGCGGTCGTTGGCCAGTACCACAGTGTTGATCGGGCTGCGCCCCGGCGGCAGTTCGTCAATCACCGAGGTGTCCAGATCGGCGTAGGCAGTCATCGCCAGAGTGCGGGGGATGGGCGTGGCGGTCATGATGAGCTGGTGGGGCTGGCCGAGTTGGCCCTCGCCTTTTTGCTTCAGTGCCAAACGCTGGTGAACGCCAAAGCGGTGCTGTTCATCGATAATCACCAGCCCGAGTTTGGCGAACACCACTTCGTCTTGAAACAGCGCGTGGGTGCCGACTACGACATGGGCGCTGTGGTCGGCGACGCGCTGTTGGGCGGCGGCACGGGCTTTGCCTTTCTGTTTGCCACTGAGCCAGGCGACCTCCAGCCCCAGTGGCGCCAGCCAATTGCTGAAGCTGTGAAAGTGCTGCTCGGCGAGGATTTCGGTCGGCGCCATAATGGCCACTTGATAGCCGCTGGCCACGGCGCGCAGGGCGGCCAGTGCGGCCACTGCGGTTTTGCCGCTGCCGACGTCGCCCTGCACGAGTCGCAACATCGGCGAAGGTCGTTGTAGGTCGGCGCGAATTTCCCGGCCGACGCGGCGCTGGGCGCCGGTCAGGCTAAAGCCCAGTCCGGCCAAAAACTGTTTCTCTAGCTCGGCCGGGCCGTCGAGCCGCGGCGCATTAAACTGCTGTGCCTCAAGGCGAAGCTTCTGTAGCGCCAGGTTGTGGGCTAACAACTCTTCAAAGGCGAGGCGGCGCTGGCTGGGGTGGTGGCCGGCCTGCAGTAATTCCAGCGAGGCGTCGACCGGCGGGCGGTGCAGGTAGCGCAGCGCCTCGGCCAGAGTCCAGCGGCCGGGCAGGGCGGTGTCGGGCAGCCATTCGGCGATGGGGTGGTGGTCGAGATAGTCCAGCGCCTGATCGCAGAGCTTGCGCCAGCTGGTCTGGGCAAAGCCCTCGGTGCTGGGGTAGATCGGTGTCAGGCGCTCATCGATGGGCAGCGGCGCATCGCTGTTAAGCAGGCTGTATTCGGGGTGGTAAAACTCCAGGCCGCCAGCGCCGCGCCGGGCTTCGCCAAAGCAGCGTAGGCGGGCGCCCTTGCTGAGCTGCTGTTTTTGCGCGGCGTTAAAGTGGAAAAAGCGCAGGGTGGTGGTGCCGCTGCCGTCGCGCAGGCGACACACCAGGCTGCGGCGGCGGCCAAAGACGATGTCGGCGGCCAGTACCTCACCCTCGATGACCACATCGGCACCGGGGCGCAGGGCGCCAATGGGGCAAATACGCGTGCGGTCCTGATAGCGCAGCGGCAGATGAAACAGCAGATCTTGCACGCTGCGCAGGCCAAGATTGTGCAGTTTTTCGCGCAGCCTCGGGCCGACGCCTTTCAGCGCACTGACATCGAGCTGGTGCAGTGCGTCGCTCACCGCGACACCGCCGGGCTGAGCGCGTCGTCGCTGACGCTTTTGATTGCCTGGCTGATGATATCGATGGCTTGGTGTCGCGGAAAACTGCTGCGCCAGGCCAGCGCGAGGGTCCGTGAGGGCGCGGTGCCGACAAAGGGGCGGGTGCAGAGCAGGCCGTCGCCATAAGTGCTTACCTGCGCGGCGGACAGCGGCAGTATGCTGATGCCCAGGCCCGAGGCGACCATGTGCTTGAGCGTTTCCAGCGAGCTGCCCTCGACCACGGATTGCAGCAGCCGATCACCGCGGGCCAGGTGCGCGCGCAGGCCCGGGCAGGCTTCCAATACCTGGTCGCGAAAGCAGTGGCCCTCGCCGAGTAATAGCACGTCCTGCTGGTAGAGGTCGCGGTGTTCTATGGCCGACTTGGCGGCCAGCGGGTGGTCGCCGGGCAGCAGTACGACAAAGGGTTCCTGGTAGAGTGCCTGGCTGACCACGTCGGGCTCGTTAAAGGGCAGTGCGACAACGATGGCGTCGAGCTCGCCGCTGCGCAGCCGGCCGCGCAGCACGGCAGTCATATTCTCTTCAATATACAGCGGCATTTGCGGGGCGAGTTGGCGGAGCTTGGGCACCAGCCGCGGGTAGAGATAGGGGCCGACGGTGTGTATGGCGCCCAGCGCCAATGCGCTGCCCAGCGGGTCGCGGCCCTGCTGGGCCAGTTCGCGAATGCGATCACTCTGCTGCAGCACATAGCGAGCCTGGCGAATAACCTGTTCGCCGATGGCGGTGCAACTGACTTTGCCGCGACGGCGCTCGAATAGGCTCAACTGCAACTCTTCTTCGAGTTTTTTGATCGCCACGCTGAGGGTCGGCTGGCTGACAAAACACTGCTCGGCGGCTCGGCCAAAATGCCCGGTGTCCTGCAGGGCAATGATGTAACGCAATTCGGTAAGAGTCACTAATTGGCCTGTGTCGATAGTTTTAGGCTATGGCGCGACAGTGTACAACGCCGCCGCGCCAGCTGCCTACCGGCTGAGGTCGAGAACCAGCTTGCCAATATGCTGGCCGCTCTCCATGCGCTGGTGGGCCTGGGTGACCTCGGCAAAGGAAAACACCTGATCGATACAGGGCTGCAGTTCACCGCGGGCCAGCAGTGGCCAGACCTTGTCGCGCAGGGCGCGGGCGATGTCGGCTTTCTGTTCACTGCTCTGGGCGCGCAGGGTAGAGGCGCTGAGAGTGAGGCGCTTCATCAACACCGGCAGGAAGTTCAGCTCGCTGCGAAAGCCGCCCTGAAAGGCGATGAAGGCAATGCGGCCATCGGTGGCGGCCAGCTCGATATCGCGCTGGATATAGTCGCCGCCTACCATGTCGAGAATCACATCGACGCCGCGGCCGTCGGTGGCGTCGCGCAGCACTTCAACAAAATCCTGTTCGCGGTAATTGACCGCGATGCTGGCGCCCAACGACTCGCAGGCCGCGCATTTCTCGGCACTGCCGGCGGTGGCAAATACGCGTGCGCCAAAGGCGCCGGCCAGAGTGATCGCGGTAGTGCCGATGCCGCTGCTGCCGCCGTGAACCAGCAAGCTCTCTGCGGCCTGCAGGCCGGCGCGCTCGAAGACATTGTGCCAGACGGTGAAATAGGTTTCGGGCAGGGCGGCGGCTTCGCTATCACTGAGGGTGTCGGGAATGGGCAGGCACTGGCCGGCGGGGACACTGACATAGTCGCTGTAACCACCGCCGTTGCACAGCGCGCAGACCCGGTCGCCAACTTGCCAGCCGGTGACCGCCGAGCCCACGGCGGCAACTCGGCCGGCGACTTCCAGGCCCAGCACCGGGCTGGCATCGCTGGGTGGCGGGTAGAGACCGTAGCGCTGCATCAGGTCGGGGCGGTTGACGCCGGCGGCGGCCACTTCAATTAGCAGTTCGTCGTCGCGACAGGGCGGTAGAGGCTGCTCGGCGATGCTGAGACTGTGGTCATCGTTAACCTGAACGTAGCGACACGATGTTGGAAGCGCTGTCATTGCTGTTCCCCTTTGCTATGCTGCCGGGCCTGTGAGGGCGAGTGTGCCCAAGTATGCCTGAGCTGCGCTCGGGCTTGAACCGAGACTAGGCAGAAAGCATGGACACCAAGCAAAAGCGATTATTGATAGTGGGTTGTGGCGATATCGGCGGCGGTGTGGCCAGCCACTATCTGGCAAGGGGCTGGCAGGTGCAGGGCTTGCGGCGCGA
>JBFKEA010000202.1:0-4724 GCA_041619375.1 Spongiibacter sp.
CCCGCCTGCCGAGCCAGCTGCACAAAGCCGGCGGCGGGATAAACCTGCCCCGAGGTTCCCACGGCAATAAACAGCTCACAGGCCGACAGCGCCGCCTCGATACGCGCCATCTGCAAGGGCATCTCGCCAAACCACACAACATGGGGCCGCAATGTGCCTGCCAGGCCGCAGCACGGGCAAGCTCGCTGGGGCCCAATATCCTCGGCAATAGCGAAACACTGAGCACTGCGACGGCAGCGCATTTTCAACAATTCACCGTGCATATGAATAATATTCTTTGAACCGGCGCGCTCGTGCAGGTCATCAATATTCTGGGTGACCAGCAGCATTTCACCGGAAAATTCCGCCGCCAATTTCGCCAGCGCAAAATGCGCGGGATTGGGCTGCACCGCCGGCGACAACAGCTGGCGGCGCCGCTGGTTATAAAAGTCCTGTACCCGCTGGGGATCGGCGGCAAAGCCCTCCGGGGTGGCAACATCTTCAATACGGTGCTTCTCCCACAAACCGTCGGCGGCGCGAAAAGTTTGAATCCCCGACTCTGCAGAGATCCCCGCGCCGGTCAGCACCACGATTCGACCAATCGGCACAGCAGTCACTGATTGATCTCCACTGGCTTTTCCATAAAGCGGGCGTTGCCGTATTCCGCGCGCAACTGATAGTCGACAAAACCAAAGCCTTGGTAACTGCGCCGGGCGGCCGTATTGCCCTCCAACACCTCAAGCGTTAATTTGCAGCAGCCCCGGCCGCGCGCCAGCTCTTCAACCGCCGTCAGCATCGCCGCACACACGCCGCGGCCGCGCCGCTCAGGCCGGACAATCACATCGTGAATATTCAGCAGCGGCTGCGCCTTGAAGGTGGAAAATCCCTGCAAGGCATTGACCAGACCAATCGCAAGCTCCCCCTCAAACGCCAGAATCGTTAAGGCGCCGGGCTGCGCCGCCAGCGCGGCGCACAGTCGCTGGCGCACGCTGGCGGCCAGCGGCTCGCCACCGCCCATCGGGTCGGCGGCATAACAATCCATCAGCGCCAAAATCGCCGCGCAATCTTGCCGGCTCTGGTAATCGGCAGGGCGACAATACCACTGGCTCATTGTGGTTCTCCTCAGTGACTTGGCGGCCATCACCGCGCGGAGATTGATCAGCCTAGCTAGCGCCATCCTCAGCTCCCGGCCCCAGCGGCTGACCAAAACTAAACTCAACAAAATTGCCATCGGGGTCACGCAGCCCGCAGTAGTAGCCGACTGGATAGGGCTCTTCTTTTACCGGCCAGGCGAGAACGCCCGCCGCCTCGGCGCGCCGGGCAATCGCGTCTACTGCCTCGCGACTGGATAGAGCAAAACCCAAATGGGAAAAGTCATCGGCGCGTTGATTGTGCCCCGGGCCGCCGGGCAGCAACACTAAAATAAAGTCGCGCTCGCGTCCCTCCTCGGCTAACCACACCACGCGACCACCGGGGATGTCGCGCTGGTGACTCAGCCGCAAGTCGGCATAGCGCTGATAAAAATCAATGCACGCCTCCAGGTCGCGCACCTGCAGCGCAATGTGGGTTAAACGTGGTTTCATCTCGCCTCCCTACGCCGCTGACCGGCGCAGTCAATGGACAGCGTATTTCAAGCCGGGCCAATTAACACATTCAGTCGCTGACAACAGCATAGCGCGGGGGCCTATCACTGGCCAAACCCGCCGCACAGCTGCGAGCGCTATCGCGCTGGCTGCCAAGCCAACACAGGCAAACAAGAAAACCCACCCCGCCTGCACAGTCATGACGGGCATAGCTCAGGAAGACATGCATGGAGATCGCGAAGAACGATTTGTCAACGGCAGGCGCCGCCACTGGCAAAGGCAGGGCGGCCAAGTGCGAGTGTCAATGACTTCGGCGCAGCGGCCGGCGACTTACTCGATACCGATCAGGGTGGCCAGCCACAGGCTGAGCAGGGTCATCGAGGTGACCGAGGCCGCTAGTATCAGCAGCAATTTGAAGGGTTTGAAGGGCTTGCGCTCGACGTCGTTATACCCGGCCTGCAGGTACTCGTCGACCTTGGCCTGATCTTCCGGATAGAGCTTGTTGTGTTCGTTTTCCATAGAATCACCACTGCGGGTCAAACGACAGGCATTAAAAAAGGCGGCTCCATTATCACAGGATGCCGCCTTTAACTCCAGCTAAAGCGCACCATGGTGGCGCACCTTAGCGGCTGCTAAATGGCCGTTTTACACGAAGGCTTCTTCGGCAATATCCATCAGCGTGCTGCTGCCGTTGCGGATCGACTCACTCAAGCCGCGGGTTTGCGGCAACAGGCGCTGCACGAAGAAGCGCGCAGTCTGCAGCTTGGCTTTGTCGAACTCTTCGCCCTGCTGGCTTTCACCGGACAGTACGGTGCGCGATATCATCGCCCACATATAGCTGAACAGGGTGAAGCCCATCACGTGCAGATACTCGTTCGCCGCGGAACCAATGGCATTGGCATCGCCAGCGGCCTGCTCCAGCACAAACTGCGTCAGCGACTCGAGGTTGTCGACGGCTTCATTGAGCGGATTCAGGAACTCTTCCATGCCGGCAACTGCCGCAGAAGCAGCGCTGAATTCGCGCATTTCGGCGATCAGCGCCTGCAGGTTTTTAGCGCCATTGGCGGCCACTTTGCGGCCCATCAGGTCCATCGCCTGAATACCATTGGTGCCCTCGTAAATCTGCGCAATACGCACGTCGCGCACCAGCTGCTCCATGCCCCACTCGCGCACATAACCATGGCCACCGAAACACTGCTGACCCAGCACCGTGCCCTCAAAGCCCTTATCGGTCAAAAAGGCCTTGGCCACCGGCGTCAACAACTCGACCATGCCAGCCGCCGTCGTTTTGGCCTCGCCGTCGCCGAACTTGGCGATATCCAACTGCTTGCCCACGTAGACGGCAAAGGCGCGACCGGCTTCTACCAGCGCTTTCTGGGTCAACAACATGCGGCGCACATCGGGGTGAACCACGATCGGGTCGGCGGGGCCATTTTTGTTAACGGCGCCACTGGGCGAACGGCTTTGCAGGCGCTCGCGCGCGTATTCACACGACCACTGATAGGCCGTTTGCGCGGCGCTGAGGCCCTGAATACCCACCGACAGGCGCTCGTAGTTCATCATCGTGAACATGCCCTGCAGGCCGCGATTGATCTCGCCCACCAGATAGCCTTCGGCACCGTCGAAATTCATCACGCAGGTGGCCGAGGCATTGATGCCCATCTTGTGCTCAATGCTGCCGCAGCTCACGCCATTGGCTTCGCCAAGGCTGCCATCGGCGTTCACTTTCACCTTGGGCACCAGGAACAGCGAAATGCCCTTAGAACCCGCGGGCGCATCCGGCAATTTTGCCAATACCAGGTGAATCACGTTCTCGGTGAGGTCGTGGTCGCCACCGGTAATAAATATCTTGGTGCCGCTCACTTTATAGCTGCCGTCGGCCTGGGGCTCCGCCTTAGTACGGATCATTCCTAGGTCGGTGCCGGCGTGGCTTTCGGTCAGACACATGGCGCCGGCCCACTTACCCGAATACATATTCGGCAGGTAGGTTTCTTTCAGCTCATCAGAGGCGTGGTTATCAATCGCCAGCGCTGCACCGGACGTCAGCGTCAGGTAAAGGCCCATGGCGATGTTTGACGAGTACAGCATTTCTTCAAACAACAGCACCAGCATCTTCGGCATATTCTGGCCGCCGTAGTTGGGCTCGCCAGTCAGGCCACCCCAGCCACCATCAGCCAATTGCTTAAAGGCCTCCGGGTAACCCTTGGGCGTAGTCACCACACCGTCGGTCCACTTCACACCTTCTTCGTGGCCAGACTGGCTCAGCGGCGCAATCAGGTTTTCATTGATCTTGGCGCTCTCTTCCAAAATCGCGTCGGCCAGCTCGCGGTTGACCTCTTCGGTGCCGGGCATGCTCTGCCACAGCTGCTCGGCGTTAAACACTTCGTGCAGCAAAAACTGCATATCGCGCAGGGGCGCTTTATATTCGGGCATTGGACATTCTCCATATTCTGTTCTAACCGGACAGCCTACCATCGCGGTTTATACGCAAACGCCCGCCATAGGGCGGGCGCTGCTCGTTCAAGATCAACGCTAGAGGTCGAACGCCTCGGCCGGCATGGCCATCAGGCTATCGGCGCCATTGAGCATGGCCAGCTTGTGCGACTCAGTGCGCGGCAGCAGACGGTCGTAGTAGAACTGGGCCGTCTGCAACTTAGCTTTGAGGAAGTCATCATCGGCGGCGCCATCGACAGCGACTGCGGCCATGCGCGCCCACATATAAGCCAGCGAGATATAACCCGAGTACATCAGGTAGTCCACCGAGGCCGCACCGACTTCGTCGGGGTTCTGCATGGCCTTCTCGCCCAACTTCATGGTGACCTCGCCCCACTCCTTGTTGAGTTCGGCCAGTTTACTAACAAATCCGGCCATTTCCGAGCGCGAAGACTGCTCTTCACAAAATTTATGGATAATCTTGGTGAACACCGCCAGCTGTTTGCCACCAGAGCCCATCACTTTGCGGTCCAGCAGGTCCAGCGCCTGAATACCGGTGGTGCCCTCATACAGGGTAGAGATACGCAGGTCGCGAACGATCTGCTCCATGCCCCACTCGGAAATGTAGCCGTGACCACCAAAGATCTGCATGCCGTAGTTGGCCGACTCCAGGCCCGTTTCGGTCACAAAGGCCTTGGCAATCGGGGTCAGCAGCTCAGACAGCTCTTC
>JBFKEA010000203.1:0-4682 GCA_041619375.1 Spongiibacter sp.
AAGTAAAATAAACCGGCGATAAACTCGACCTGACCGCCGAGACCAAACAGGCTGTCGGCGGCGCCGCTGAAACGCCATTCAATACTTTTCTGGCGATAGTCGTCGACCTCGTCGAGCTTGAGCAGATCCGCCGGCGATACGTCGAGGTCCTGACTCTGCTCCACGTCCAGCCACGACACGCCGAGCACCACGGTGCTGTCCAGGCGAGACAGGCCCGCGAACTCGCCAAAGTCGTAGTTGCCGCGCAGCACAATGCTGTCGGAGCCTTGATACAGCTTGCCGTCATCATTAAAACTGGTTTGGAAGTTCAGTGGGTCGTCTTCTATGTCGGGGTCGAAATTTTGCAGATACTCGCGAGTGTCATCGTCCAGCTTCATCAGTTGTCGCGGCCAGAAATTGACATGGGTATTGGACTGCTGGGCAATCAGTTCGAGTTCGCTGCGATCATTGGGCTGCCAGTTTAGCTTTAGCCGCAGGGCATCTTGGTCGCGGTCGTCCTCTTTGCGCTGTAATTTACTGTTTTCCAAGCGGCCGTCGCGCTGCCATTTTAGCCCCGACAAGCGCAGGCCGAAGTTAGACGACAGGCGATAGCCAATGCCGGCTTCAATGCGCTGCTCGCCGTATTCTTCTGCGCGGTAGTTGAGCTTGCCCTCGCTGCCGGTGTTGCCGGGCACCGCTTGGCTGCTGACATTGAATACCCCGGCGATGGTGTTCTTGCCAAACAGCGTGCCCTGCGGGCCGCGCAGGACTTCGACGCGCGCCAGGTCGTACATCGATTCACTGAAATAGCTGGGCCGACCGTAGAAGATCTCGTCCTGCACCAGCCCTACCGCCGGCTCAAAACTGGGGTTAAAACTATTGGTGCCAAAGCCGCGAATAAATACCTGTGGCGATGACGGACTGGTAAATTCGACGCGGACATTGGGCACATAGGCCGACACCGCCACCAGATCGCTAATGGCATTGTCCTGCATAAAGTCGCCCGACAGGGCGCTGATGGAAATTGGCACATCCTGCAGGCTCTGTTGCGACTTTTGCGCGGTGACGAGCACTTCTTCCAGTACCCGTGGTGACTCCGCCCAAGTGGTGGGGCTTATGGCCATGCAAAGAATTAGCAGCTGGCGGTAATCGATTGTCATAGCGGTATCCTTTTTATTATATGCCGCAGAGGCTTACAGGCCGGTGATGATTAACAGGCTACCGGTCACCAGCAGCAGTATATAAACCAGCAGGCGGAAGCGCTGCTCGTTAACCCGGTGGTGCAGGAATTCGCCCAGTGTCAGGCCGGCAATCAGTGCCGGCAGTGTCATGATGATTTTTGGCAGTGCCGGCTGCAGGCTGCCGTCCAGGGCAAAGACCAGCGTCAGCAGACTGTTGAGGCTGAACCATACGGTAATCAGGGTGGCGCGAAAGGCGGCCTTGTCCAAGGTGGTGCCCGACAGGGCATAGACCAGTAAGGGCCCGCCAGAGGCGTACAGGCCGTGGGTGATGCCGGCGGCCAGCATCCAGCTGCGGGTCCACCAGCTGGCGTGTTGGCGGCTGTGCAGGCCGCGATAGACCTTGAGTAATTCTCGGCCGGCAAACCAAATGACCAGGGCGCCAAACAATAGTTGCAGCAGTTGGTCGCCGAGCCAGGGGCGCAGGCCGTAGCCGAGCAGGGTGCCGCCGGCCATCAGCGGTAAAATCATTTTCAGCAGCGTCGGCAGGTGAACGTGGCGGTAGTGGCGCGCCAACAAATAGCCGGTCATGCAAATATTCAGCGGCACCAAGACCGGCAGCATGGCGGGGATGGGCAGTAGCAGCGCACCCAGCGACAGGGCGATAACAATGCTGCCAAAGCCGGTGATGGCCTCAATGGTAAAGGCGCCAAAAACAAATAGCGCCAGCCAGATCCACGGGTCCATCAGTGTTGCTCCAATTCGACCGCAAATTTGCGGCGCATCAGTCGGTGAAACAATCCTGGGGCTAGGCGCCAAAGGAGGCTGGCCAGCCAGATGCCGCGGTGCGGGTAAAGGTGTGGCCGGCGCTGCTCCAGCGCGTGCACAATCGCCGCCGCCAGCGGTTCAGCTTCACCGACGCTGCCCAGAGTCGATCGGGCGTGGCGGGCCGGTTGGCCGTCGCCACCGAGGGCGTTCTGTTCGATGCTGGTGTTCACGAAGGCGGGGTAGACCATCAATATGTGCAGGCCCCGGTCGCGCTCTTCGCCGCGCAGTACTTCAAAGAACTGCGCCAGTGCGGACTTTGCGCTGCAGTAGGCGGCGCGCCCCAGCACCGGCATCCAGCCCGCCATGGAGCCGATGTTGACAATGCTGCCGCGGCTGTCGCGCAGCAGTGGCAGTAAGGCGGTGGCCAACTCCACCGGTGCCTGCCAATCGATACGCATGACCTGGCGAAACACCGTCGGATCGGTGTCGGCGGCGATTGAACGGTGGGTGATACCGGCATTGTTGATCAGTACATCGAGTCGGCCAGTGGCGCGCACCGCAGTGACGACGCAGGCAATACCCTCGTCGCAGCTCAGGTCTGCTACCACACTGTGAACGCGCTCGGCGCCAAGCGCGTCACAGCGCTCGCGCAACAATTCAGCATTGCGATCCACCAGCCACAGACTGTCTCCGCGCCGGTAAAACTGCTGGGCCAGCGCCCAGCCCAAGCCGCTGGCCGCGCCAGTGATTAGCACCGTTTTCATAACTGCCCGCGCGCGCGGGCGCAGTCGACAAATAGCTCTAACACCGCCGCAGAGCTGAGTTGGGGTTGGTAGCCAAATTCCTCTTTCAGGCGGCGGTTACTCAGCACCGGGCGGTAGCGCAAAAAATTGATTTGCTCCGGGCGATAGCGGCTCAGTCCCAAGCGGTGGCCCACGCGCAAGGCGGCGCGCAGCAGGCCGGCGGGCAGCCGCAGCAGGGGTTTTTGCAAGGCGGCGGCGACTTGGTCGATGGCTAGCGCGCCATCGCCCGCCAGATTGTAAATGCCCGTGCGGGACTCAACGATGCCGCGTTCGACAATGGCTAGCAGATCTTCGTCCCAGATAAACACAAAGGGCGAGTCGCTGCCGCGAATGGCCAGCAGGCGTTTCTGTTCAAACAGGTGGGTGATCTGATTGCGGGTGTGGCGGCCCAGTACCGTACCGGGGCGCAGGATTAACTGTTGCAACTGGGGGTGTTGCTGGCGAATCTTGGCCAGATACTCTTCAACCAGACGCTTGTGCCGGGAGTAGGCAAATTCGTCGTTGCCGCGCAGTGGATCATTTTCATCGATCCACGCGGGGTTGTCGGGGTGGTAGCCGTAGGCGGCGCCGGAGCTGGTGACCGTGAGATGGCGAACACCGGTGGCGATACAGGCTTCCACGACATTGCGGGTGCCATTTACATCAATGTCGAAGTCGCGCTGTTCGTCGCCGCTCGCCTCCAGTACCGACGCTAGGTGGACAATGTGGCTCACCCGGTGTTTACGGATGATCGCGCCCAGTGCCGGGTCGCGAATATCACAGAGTTCTATGCAAGCGGGCGCACCAGCGGCGGGCCGAATGTCGACGCCAACGACCTTGTAGTGCGGGCTGAGCCGCTGCATCAGTTGCGCGCCGATATAGCCGGCCGCGCCGGTGATAAGAATACAGTCAGGCATGGGCGACCTCGGTGTTGCGCGACCAGTAAAGGGCCAGGCACAGCCCGGCCAGTAAATGCCAAAAGCTCCAGAAGCCAGCAATCAGCATCATGCCGCCGGCCTGGGGAAAGAAGGTGAAAATAATCGATAAGCCCAGCGCCGAATTTTGAATGCCCACCTCCATGGTCACTGCGCGGCGTTCGTTTTGCGGAAGCTTGATGGCGCGCCCAGCGAGGTCGCCGAGCAGCAGTGCGCCGATGTTTTGCGCGGCGACCAGCAGCAGAATTTGCTCGGCGTAGGCCATAAAAAGCTGCTGGTTTCGGGCAAACGCGATGGCGACAAAACAGAGAAACACCAGCAGGGTGACCGCGCGCATGGGTTTTTCAGCGCGAATTGCCACTTCCGGGTGGCGTTTGCCAAAGGCCATGCCCAGCAGCATCGGCAATGCCAGAACCAGCGTTACCAGCAACAGCAGATTGACGGGGTCGAGGCTAATGCCGCGCAGCAGTTCACGCGTTGCCGGATTGATTTGGGCGTACAGGCCAAAGTTAAGTGGTGTCATCACAATGGCGGCAAGGCTGGATACCGCCGTCATGCTAACTGACACCGGTACGCTGGCGCGGCCCAGCCAAGTCATAATATTCGAAAAGGTGCCGCCCGGGCAGGAGGCAATAAGGATCATGCCCAGTGCCAGTTCGGCGGGCACGGCGAAGATGATAGTGGCCAGACAGGTGGCAGCGGGCAGCAAGATGAATTGCGCGATCAGTCCGGCAATTGGCGCGCGGGGCTGGCGCAATACACGAACGAAATCTTCGCGGCGCAGGCCCATCGATACCCCGAAGATCATGCCGGCCAGAATGCCGTTGAGCAGTATCAGACTTTGCGGGCTGAAGGCGACGTCGATGTCAGCGTACATAGGCGGTTTCGCGGTTTGGCAAATCACGTTGCAGGCGCTGAATATAGCGTTTCAGGCTGCGTCGGTAGCTCTCTTTGTGCACATAGTAGGCCATGCGTTCCAGTTCTAGATAATGGTAGCCGCCGTCTACCCGCTCGCCGCTGAAGCGTTTGATGTCGGCTTC
>JBFKEA010000204.1:0-4672 GCA_041619375.1 Spongiibacter sp.
ACTCCAGCTGTTCCTCACCCTGCGACTTAGCGCTCTCCAATTCGCGCGCCAGCTGCACCTGCGCAGAAATATCCTGCACTGTCACCAAAATGTGGACGATTTGGCCGTCCTTCTCGACCCGCGAAAAATCAAAGCTCAGGTGTTTGTTGGCAAAGCTGCCATCGGCCTGGGGAATATGCACCTCCAGCTGGCGCAACGGATTGAGATCGCCAATCAGCTTTTGTTTCTTACGCGGATCAAACAACAGATTGATAAAACTGGCCGCGGTGTGACTCTGCTTATCGGAGACAATGCCGTCGAGCAAGCTGTCGAAATGCTTTCCCGCCAGATCTCGGCGACCAAAAATGCTGTGCATCGCGTCAGAATACTGACCGCCAATGACCTGGTCCCTGTCTAATAGAAACAAGCCTTCGTTGACAGTTTCTAAAATTTCTACCGTCTCCTCTCGCGCCAAGGCAATCTTTTCATCACTGCTTTTAAGCTGGCGCAAAAAATGAAACATGATGATTAAAAAGTTGACGATTGCCAGACTGATGCCCACCGTTTGAATCAAGCGCAGGCGCTTGGCCTTGGAGTCGGCAACATTCTCCAGCTCCACCGTCAAGTCGTTCATCAGTGTCAGCAGCCCGACATTGTGGCGGCGGCCGTAGGCCACTGCCGCCGGCACCAGCCCGGCCATACCACCGAGGCTTTCCTCCCCATCAACGGCAAGCAGGGGGGCCAGTATCTCGTTAAATGGCTGCCATATCGCCAGCGCCTTCGACAGGGCCTCTGCGGCAAGGGGCGAATTCGCCGCCGCCAGCGTCACCGGACGGCCATCGGCACCGGCGATCTGCCCACCGTGTATAAAGGCCTGCAAGGTGGCATCGAACAGCTCGGTGGTGCGCTGCAATTCCGCCAGGGCCTGCTGGCGGCTGTCGGCATCGTCGGCCAATTGCAATGCGAGCAGCGATTTCATCATGCGCTGCGACAGCATTCGCTGGCGACCGGCAATGTTAACGCCTACCGCGTCCTCTGAAATTTCATAGGAAATGTAAAAGTTCAGCGTCAGTACCGAGGCATCCAGCAATAGAAAGAGTGCAATCGAGACGATAATGCCGCGATATTTTCCGAAACCAAAATTCATAATATTTTCGCCTTCCTGTAAGCGGCGCCTGTCTAGCAAGCGGTTGCGCAGTGCTTACAGCAAAGAACGGGCCGCCTTTTGCGCTAACGCGAAAATATTTTTTTACTGCGAAGAAATCGTCGACCCCGGCACAATACACCAACTCTGCACCAACATTAGGCCGGCGTGCTCGCTGGCAGGACCGCAGTCGCGCACTATTACACAGCGGCTTGAGCGGCGTTGCACCGCCATGAGGAGGCCAAGCACCATCTAGCGATGAGAGAAGGCGGCGTTGAGCAGCACAGAGGTATTCACAGAGCCTGCGGCGAGGCCTCCATCCAGCGCTTGCGCTTCACCTGTTCGCGCAACAGCGCCACCACGTCGTCCAGTGCCGGGCCAAAGTCCCGCGACTGTCGCCCCTGCTCGTCAACAATGTCGTCGATCACACTCTCTACAATCTTCTCCAGCAGGTCGCCGCCTAACGCTGGCTCTCCTGGATAGTAAGCCAACAACTCATCGATGGTGTCGCGGCTGGCACTTACCAAAAGGCCTTCGATAAGTTCAACAATGGCATCGCCGATGCCGGGCAGGCGATCGATACGCTGGGCGGCCGCATTGTGGGCAATGGTGCGCTGCACTAACTCGGCAATATAGTCGTGGATTTCACTGCGGCGCTGACGGTATACCGTACTGGCGGTATTACCAATGCGCGCCGCCAACGCACTGGCCAGCGCCTCGCGGCGCGGCGCGGCGCAAGTACCTGACGGACAATTTGACTAGGCAATTGCGAAGCCCCGCTGCGCAACTCGCCTTGCACGCCAGCCAAGACATTGTCGACAATGCGGTCAGATAATTCCTCGATCGCGATACTGTAGTAGCGCGCCAATACGCCGTAGGCTGGCCAGCGCCGCACATCGATGAGTCCCAGGCCCTGCAAGCGAAACAGAATCGACACCACCCGCAAAATCCGCAGCCAGCGGAATCCAGATAGCGGAATACAGCCCAACACGTCGTACCAGTGCACAAAGGGATAAAACCACCAGCGCTCATAGCGCTGTTGCCAGATCGCCAAAGCCCAACCGAGCAATACGTCGCAGACAAACACCGCAACAAACAACAGGTCTATGCGCTGAAAATTGCTGTGAACACGCTCGCTGTAAACGGCGTGAAATCGCGGCCACAGCTCCGCCAACAACTGCTTGAATGGCGCGAAGATAAATAGGCTATCAAACACGATTAGCAGCAGATTCACCGACACCAACACAATAATGGCGACATCCCATAGCAGTAACAACTGCTCTTCTAGTCGACTCGCCGCCGGCCGGGCATGGCGACTAGACGGCGGTGTGGGCGATTCATTCATCGATACCTCCTTTGCCGTAACATCAATGGGGTGACCGCCAGCAGCGGGGAAAATTCAATCGCTGGCGCGCCGCAAGGCACTGCGCTGGCGCACCCGCTCAGCGGGCACACACAGTTGCCGATAGAGATAGTCCTTAAAACTCAGTGCATAGGGCTGGCGGTCTATCGCGCGTTGCATACACCACAGCCAGGCGTCGCGCTCGGCGCCGGCCACCGCTAGGTGCTTGTGAACATCGGGAATATTAATACTGCCGTAGTGCTGCTGGTAAAGGCGCGGCCCGCCCAACCAACCGCAGAGGAAGTAACACAGCTTGCGCCGCGATTCGCCCAAGTCGGCCGGGTGCATGGCGCGGATGACCGCCGCTTGCGGCGCGCTATCCATAATGTCATAGAAGGCATCGACCAGCGCGGTCACGCCGGCCAACTCGCCGGCCGCCTTAAAAGAGGTATCGGCATTGCCGTAGCCCGGTTCTGCAATCGCCATAGTTAACCCACTGTACGCTGAAAACCCCAGTGTATCAGCGCAGACGCTCAATAATCATCGCCGCGCCGATGCCCGAGGCGCCGGTGGCCACCACCATGCCCAGGCGGCCATCGCGATGCTCCAGCGCGTCCATCAAGCAGGACAACAACACCGCCCCGGTTGCCCCAAGGGGGTGCCCCTTGGCCAGGTGGCCACCGGCAATGTTTACCTTGTCGGGGTCCACCTTATAGCGCTGCTCCAGCAGCGCCGGCACCACCGCAAAGGCCTCCATAAACTCTATGCAGTCCAAATCATTCAACCCCAGGCCAGCGCGGCTAAGGGCCTGTTCCATGGCCGCAAAGCCACCGGTTAGGGACTCGGCGGCGCTGCCGCAGTGCTCTGATACCGCCAGAATTTTCGCCCGCGGCGCACTGTCCAGCGCCAGCTGTGGCCCGCCGATCAAAGCCAGTGCCGCCCCGTCGACCATCGGCGGCATATGGGCAAAACTGTGCAGCGCCTGCAGGGGACGATCGCCAATGGTGTCGCGATAGGGCGCGGCGAACTCGGCAAAGGCTGCCGGCATCGCCGCCAGCGCCTCGGCGGTGACGCCGGCGCGAACCGCCTCATCGCGGTCCAGCAACACTGTGCCGTCAGCATCGCGCATCGTCACCATCGAGGCGTTCAGGGCCTCGACCTGTTGCGCCGCCGCGGCGCGCTGCTGGGAGCGCAAGCTGATGGCATCGAGCTGGGCACGGGCTACCCCGCTGTGGCTGGCCAGTAAATCCGCCGCCACCGGCACCGGCAAAAACCGCCCGGCGCGGGGCAGGCTGGTATCTTGATAATAACTGGCGCGGTCGGCCATAAACGGCACTTGGCTCATATTTTCCACGCCGCCGGCCAGGCTCATTTGACTCAGCCCGGCCTGCACCGCCAGCGCCGCCTGGCTGATTGCCGTCAGCCCCGACACACAGTAATTATTCAGACTGTAGGCCGCCGCGCTATCGGGCAGCCCCGCCGCCACCTTGCTCACCAGGGCAATATTGCCACCCTGGCTGGCCACCTGACCGACACAGCCCAACAGCAATTGCTGAGCGCAGTCGCGCAGACCGGGATGGCGCTGCTCCAAACCGTCCACCAACTGCGCCACCATGGCCTGGGGCGCCAGTGCAGCCAACCTACCCTGCTCAGGTTTGGCTTTGCCGCGCGGGCTGCGCAGGCAGTCGTAAAGATAGGCGTCCATAGTCACTCCTTATTGCGGTGTTCCGCGTTGCCAGCAACGCGGCCAGGCAAAAAGGTATCATAACGCAAGTTACAAATCTTCTATCACCAGACCGGCGGCGAGCACGCGCCGCTCAGCGTAAAAAGAACAGCAGCGCCAAGGCCAGCCCAACCGCGACAATAAAGCCCCGCAGCGCCGCCGCCGGAATGCGGTAGCTCAGCGCCGCACCCGCATAGCCGCCGACTATGGCGGCGCCGGCCAGAATCAACAGCGGTGGCAGGGCGATCAAGCCGCCCGCCCAGTACACCGCCACCGCCACCGCCGTCAGCAGCGCCGACATGGCGTTTTTCAGCCCGTTCATCGCCGCCAAGTTGCGCTGCCCCAACAGACTCAGCGCCGCCAATAAGATAATGCCCAAACCGCCATTGAAATAGCCGCCGTAAACACACACCGCAAATAAACTTACCAGGGCAACAGCCGTGGAGGCCGGTCGTTGACGCCGCAGTAACATCGGCGCCAAGGC
>JBFKEA010000205.1:0-4652 GCA_041619375.1 Spongiibacter sp.
GGGCTCGGTGTCGGTGCGCTTGATGCTCACGCTGTTTTTTGTGCCGCATTTGTCGCTGGGTGCGGAAATGGTGACCGACTATCACCAGCGTACCTCGCTGATCGGCTATCGGGTGTTTTTCTCTTACGCCGGAGTGCTGGCGACGTCGGTGATCGGTTTTGCGGTGTTCTTTCCCGCAAGCGAGGCCTTCAGCAACGGCATGCTCAACCCCGACAGTTACAGTGGCTTTGGTGCCTTTGTCGGCATTATGGGTTGCGTGGCCATGTTGATTGCCGTTGCCAGCACCTGGAGGCTTATTCCGCAGCTGGCAAAGCCGCGGTTTGACCCCGAAGCCAAAAGCGCGCTGCTGGCCTTTATCACGGTGTTTTTAACGCTGAGGCAACGCGCCTTTCGCATTCTGTTTTCCACCACGTTGATGTTTATGATTTTGGCCGGTGTAACGCAAACCCTGCTGATTTACGTGGCGACCTATATTTTTGAATTCCAGCCCGATGAAATGGCCTTGATCGCCTCCTCGGTGGTCATCGGTATTGTTGTGGCGCCGTGGTTGTCGCAGTGGGTTTCGCTGAGTCTCGATAAGAAGCGGGCGCTGGCGGTGTGCGTGGTCGGCGGGGCGCTGCTGTCGACGTTTCCCTTTTTGCTGTATTTTCTTGGCGGTTTGCAGTTGATGAGCAGCGGCGAAAAAATGCTGCTGGTGTTTATCAGCAATGGCCTGGCTCAGGCCTTCTTTATCGCCTATGTGATCCTGTTGGACTCCATGCTGTCGGACACCATCGACGAGCACGAGCTGCATACCGCGCGCCGTGAAGAGGGGCTGTTTTTTGCCGCGCGATCACTGGCGACCAAGGCCAGTTATGGCTTGGGCACTTTTTTTGCCGGTATTGCCCTCGACCTGATCAAATTTCCCCAGGGCGCCAGCCCGGAAACGGTTCCGCAGTCGGCGATCGACAGTTTGGCGATTCTCGCCGGGCCGGTGTCGGTATTGTTATTTGCCATGACCCTGCTGATTTCCTCGCGCTATCCACTGGACGCCAGCCGGCACCGGGAGATTCGCGAGCATATTAGCGAGCGAAAAAAAGCGGCGTCGACCGCGGTGGTCACTGCGCCCTGACGCTGGCCAATATTAATAATGAAAACCAAGCGCCCCCATAGCGGCGCATGCCACAAAGACGGAGAGACCGATGACGGCGGACCGATTTAGTTTTGCCCGTGAAAAATTACAGCAGCTCAATGTAGATGGCTACGCCTCGCTGATTGAGTTGTTTGACCAGGCCTGCGAGCAATACGCCGAGAGGGTGGCGTATTCCTGTCTGGGCCAGGAAATGCGCTTTGCCGAGATCTGTGACAAGAGTGGTCAGATCGCGGCGTATTTGCGCGGTGAGCTGGGCTTGCAGGCCGGCGATCGCGTTGCCGTGCAGCTGCCCAACTTGATTCAGTACCCGATCGTCGCTTGGGGCGTGTTGCGCGCCGGCCTGATACTCGTGAATACCAATCCCCTGTATACCGAGCGTGAGTTGGTGCATCAGTTTAATGACTCGGGCGCGCGGGTACTGTTCACCCTCCACGAGCTGCTGCCGGTGGTGGAGAAGGTGGTGCCGCAGACCGCGATAGAAACGGTGGTTTCCAGCCATGTGTTCGACCTGATGGAAGCGCAGCCATTGCCGGAGTCGCCACTGGCGAATTTGCACGGCTTTGCCGATGTGCTGGCGCGCGGCGCGGCGGCCGAGTTGCCCAAGGTGAGTCACAGCATGGACGACATTGCGCTGCTGCAGTACACCGGTGGCACCACCGGTGTGGCCAAGGGCGCGGTACTCACCCAGGGCAATTTGTTTGCCAGCAGTTTGCAGTCGGCGGCGCTGGTAGAAAACCAGCCCAATCGCGAGCTGGACGATGTGCTGGTGGCGCCGATGCCGCTCTATCATGTCTATGGTTTTACGGTGAATGTGGTGTCGGTGTTTCTCGACGGCGGGCTGTCGGTATTGATTCCCGACCCCCGCAACCCGGACAGCATTATCGAGGCATTCAAGCGCTACAACGTGACGTCCATGGCCGGCGTGAATACCCTGTTCACCGCGCTGCTGCGCCACCCGGAATTTGATTCGCTGGACTTTAGCCACCTCAAGGGCGTTATTGCCGGCGGCGCGGCGCTGGTTGAAGAGATCGCCGAGGAGTGGCAGCGGCGTACCGGCATGGAAATTTTCGAGGGCTACGGTCTGTCGGAAACCGCCTCGGCGCTGTCGTGCAATGGCCACGGCGCAGACCGTCAGCTGGGCACCGTGGGCAAGCCGATGGTTGCCCAGGAGGTCAAAGTGGTCGACAGCAATGGCCAGCGCCTGCCGGCCGGCCAAGAGGGCGAGCTGCTGGTCAGGGGGCCACAGGTAATGCAGGGCTATTGGCAGCGCCCGGAGGCAACCGCCGAAGCGATAGACGAAGAAGGCTGGTTTCGCACCGGCGATATCGCCATTATCCAGCCCGATGGTTTTATTCGTATCGTCGACCGCCTGAAAGACATGATTCTGGTGTCGGGCTTCAATGTTTACCCCAACGAAATTGAAAACGTGCTGTATTCCCACCCCGATGTCGTCGAGTGCGCGGTAGTGGGCGTGCCCGACAAGAAATCGGGCGAGGCGGTGAAGGCCTATGTGGTGAGCAGCAATGCCGAATTGTCGGCCGAGGCGCTGACCGCCTTTTGCCGCGAGCAGCTTACCGGCTACAAGATTCCCCGCGCGATCGAGTTTCGCGATGAGCTGCCCAAGTCCAATGTTGGCAAGATTCTGCGCCGCGAGCTGCGCGGGCAATAATTTCAGCCCTGCGCTGGCCGGCGGTCTGGCGGGGTTTGCGCGCGCCTGCGTTGCCTGTTTAGCGACGGGCGACGGGCTGGCCGTCGACGTTTATCCAGCATCCGCCCGGCCCCCGGGCATTGGACACCGCATGTCGTGGCGTCGGCAAAGTCCCCTCGCATAGACTGGCTGTGAGATACGCGGGTTAGTCTCGCCCGCAATAATTCCTATAACACAAAACTGCTGTCGCTGATCACAGTGTGGTAGAAGAGAGATTTCGATGCGGATAGCCAACTATAAAAATCTGAGTACACTGCTGCTGAGCCTGTCGCTTGCCAGTAATGCTGTGGCCGAGGCCGGCACAGAGGCGGCAGGCAAGAAGCGGCGGGTCATCGAAGAGGTGATTGTCACCGCGCAGAAGCGTGCGGAAAGCCTGCAGGATGTGCCGGTGTCGGTGTCGAGCTTCGATCGCGATTTTATGACCGATATGGCGACCGTCGATATTGGCGAACTGGTGCAGTACACCCCCAATATCAAATTCGATAACTCGCTGGGGCACTCCCCGGTGCTGACCATTCGCGGCTTTGGTACGCCGCCGCTGGGGCGCGGTCTGGAGCCCTCGGTGGGGCTGTCGATAGACGATGTGTTTTACGGCCGTTCCTCCTATATCAACGACACCAATTTTGACCTGGAGCGCATGGAAGTACTGCGCGGCCCCCAAGGCACCTTGTTTGGCAAGAACACCATCGCTGGGGTGCTGAACTTTGCCACCCGCGATCCGGATTTTGACAACGGCGCCTTTGTGTCGGCGGGCACCTCGAAAATTGATGAGGTGAGAGTCGAGGCGGCGGCGTCGATGACACTGATCGACGATGTGTTGGCGGCGCGGATCGCGCTGCGCGCGCGCCAGCGCGACAGTCATGTGTATAACACCGCTCGCGATGAACAAAATGAAGTCGACGACCTGTCGGCGCGCCTAAAAGTGAAGTGGTGGATCAATGAATCCTCCGACCTGCTATTGAATGTGTGGGCGTCCAAGCACCGCGAAATCGGACTGATTACCCAGTTGAAAATCGCCAGTGAAAAGTCACTGAATGAATTTCGCAAGAAAGACCCCGAGGTAGAAGCCAACGAATTCAACGAGACTCTGTCGATGAACCGCGATACCTATTCTGATCGCGATACCGAATCGATCAATCTGAAGTATTCGAAAAATTGGCAGCCCGACAACTTTTTCTCGGCGTTGAACCTGCAGGCCATTGCCGGTTGGTCAGCCCTGAGTTCACCCTATGCCATCGACGGCGACTTTTCGCCCATCGACTTCATCGACTTTGGCACAGAAAAACCCAACGCCTATGAGCAAACCATGCTGGAGCTGCGTCTGGGCGGTGGGATGCCGGGCTTGTTTGGTATCGGCAACGGCATCGACTTTATTGCCGGAGCATTCTTCTCGCAATCCGAGCACAGTTCATCGATCCGCCAGACCAATGGCGCGGGGGTGGCATCCTATGCGGCAGCCGGGGCGTTTTATGACCCCGGTTCGGACTTCCCGCTGTTGGCCGAAGTATTTTTGCCGGGCAATATCCCCGACATTGACGACGAGGGTCAGGCCGAAACCCTGTTCGCCACCACTGACGTAGAGACCGACAGCGCCGCCTATTTTATGCAGTTTGACTGGTATCTGACCGACACGGTAACGGCGGTATTGGGGCTGCGCTACGGCGAGGACTCGCGCACCGGCAGACTGGTTTCCGGCAAGCGGGGGCTACCCGGAGCGGGGCCAGTGGTCACCGGTCAAGAAGACTTTGATGTGACCAGCAGTGACAGCGATTATGATTTTACGCCCAAAGTCACCATGATCTGGCAGCCCAC
>JBFKEA010000206.1:0-4626 GCA_041619375.1 Spongiibacter sp.
CTGTCGGGACGGGGGCAGCGCCGCGAAGCAATTGCCTTGTTGCAGTCCATTCCCGCCGGCCAGCGCAGTGCGTCCATGCAGGCCAATTTGCAGCGCTTGCAGTTTGACGAGGCCAGTTCGGAGCTTGCCAGTAGCGACGCCGAGCGCCGTAAACAGCTGCGGGAACTTGCGCAGCGCTTTGGCGACGATCCCGTGGCGCGCCTGCGCATCGCGCGCTTGTGGCTGGATGCCGGTGATCAGGCCGCCGCGCGGCAATTGCTGCAGGCCTACCAGCCACTGGCTAAACAGCCGGCAGCGCAGCAGTTGGCGGTTGCCCGATTGTGGCTGGATATGGCCGATTTTGGCGCTTTTGAGCAGTGGTTCCGCCCGGCGGTGGTGCGTGTTGACGCCGGCACTAGCGACTTGTCCCGCGAGGATTTAGCCGCCGTTGGCGTCGACTATCAGTTAGCACAGGGGCGTCATTATCAGCAGCTAGGCAAGCCGCTGTTGGCGCGGGGTCAGTTCCGCCGGGTTGCCAGTCAAGCTGTGCAACAGCGCGGTGAGGCACTGCTGGCACTGATGCAGCTCAGCGGCGAATGTGACGATGAGGACAGCTTTGTCCATTACAGTGAACGCCTGTTGGCGCAGGCCGATGAGCTCAGCGGTGAGCAGCTGCTGCGGGCAGCGGTACTTCAGGGGCTGTATCAGCAGCCGCAACACCAGCGCCGCAGTTTGTCGTTGCTGAGGACGCGGCCAAGTCTTTCTGATCAGCAGTGGCGCGCAGCCATGCTGCAGGCGGTGGCTGCTGGCGATTGGCAAAACGCCGAGCGCTATGGCTATGCCGCGCTGCAACGCGCTGACAATCAGCCCGACTTAGACTTGTCGCTAAGCGAGGCGCAGCGCAGGCAACTGTATCGTCGCGCCGATCGCAATTATTGGCTAACGAGCAATGTGCTGTCGGTTCTCGACCAGGCGCGGGAGCGCCGCTCGGGGCATATCAAGGTGGGCATAGACCTCAGCCAGCGGCGCGCCGGTAGTGGCTTGCGGCAATTGCCGATGGAGCTGCGCTGGCCCTTCCGGGATTATGCCGGACATTTGTTGTTGCGGATCGATCGGGTCGCGGTTGATTCTGGCTCGGTCGCCTATCTCGACCCCGATGGCAATATTCCGCCGGGGCTAAACCGGATCGCCTTTGACGAGCGTCGCCAGGGCACGGCGGTGGGCATTGGCTGGCAGGCGCAGCGTTGGCAGGCTGACATAGGCACCACGCCCATCGGTTTTAAAAAGCGCGGCCTTGTTGGCGGCCTGTCACTGCGTGGTGATTTGGGTCAAGTTGGCTGGTCGGCGACCCTGTCGCGGCGGCCAGAGACTGGGACGGCGCTGTCCTACGCGGGTATGACCGTGCCCGATGGCGCCGCGTTTGCCGGCCGGGATTGGGGTGGGGTATTGAGTAGCGGCCTGAAAGTCGGGCTGAGCTACGATCGTGGCGCTGAGTATGGCTTTTGGTCTAGCTTGCAATATCACCAGTTAGCGGGCGATACGGTTGCTGACAACAGCCGACAGGCGCTGCTGGGGGGCGTTTATCGGCGGCTGGTCGCCGAAGATACGCGCAATCTGCGTATCGGCCTGAATGCGATGCTGCTCGCTTATGACAAAAACTTGAGTGAATACAGTTTGGGGCACGGCGCTTATTACAGCCCCCAGCAATACCTGTCTCTTTCAGTGCCCGTGCGTTATTACGGTCGTGTGGGCGACAATTGGTCGTATCTGTTGGCGGCGTCTGTCTCGCACTCGTGGAGCGATGAAGATCCTCTCTATCGTTTGGGAGAAGGCGGCGGTGCCGGCGGCGGTTTTGGTTATTCGCTTGAGGCCGCAGTGGAGCGACGTCTGAGTCGACACTGGTATCTGGGACTGGCGGCGGATATCGAGCGCGCCGATTTTTATGAGCCTAACCATTTGTCGCTGTATGTAAAATACCAGTTTGATGATCGCTGGCAGGCTATTTATAGCCCGCCGCAACCGCCCATACCCTACAGTGATTTTGATTAGTGAATGCAGTGAGCTTTAAGCAGGGGTGGTGCAATGAGCGCTGACCGCCCACTACTTTATATTGGTCATGTATGGCCCGAGCCCAATTCCTCGGCGGCGGGGCGGCGAACCTTAGCGCTGCTTAAACTGCTGCGCAGCCAGGGTTGGCAGATTAGCTTTGGCTGCGCGGCAGCGGCGACTGAAAATCGCTTTCCGCTGACCGAGCTGGGTGTGGCGGAGTTGCCAATTCGGCTGAACTGCGACAGTTTTGACCAAATGCTCGCTGAGCTGCAGCCGCAACTGGTAGTGTTCGATCGCTTTCTGAGTGAAGAGCAGTTTTCCTGGCGAGTGGCCAGGGTTTGTCCGCAGGCCCTGCGCATATTGGATACCCAAGATTTACACAGTTTGCGCGAGGCGCGTCATCAGACTTTAAAGCGCGGAGGTGACGTCTTACAGCCTGCGCTCGGCGAATTGAACGGCGAGTTAGCACAGCGTGAACTGGCGGCTATCTGGCGCAGTGACCTTAGTTTAATTATCTCCCAAGCCGAATTCGCACTGTTACAAAATCATTATGGCGTAGCGCCGGAGCTGCTGCATTACTACCCGCTGTTAAGCGATGGCTTGCGCGCCGATAACCCTGATTTTGCCCAGCGCCGCCACTGCCTGTGTATAGGCAATTTTCGCCACGCCCCTAATTGGGATGCGTTGCGCTATTTACGCGCCGAGCTGTGGCCGGAGATTCGCCGGCACCTGCCGGGGGTAGAGTGCCATGTTTATGGCGCTTACCCGCCGCCCAAGGCGCAGCAATTACACAGCGATAAATTGGGCTTTTTACTCAAGGGCTGGGCCCCGGACGCAGTGGCGGTGATGCGCCGCGCCAAGCTGTGTTTGGCGCCGCTGCGCTTTGGCGCCGGTCAAAAGGGCAAGTTGTTGGAGGCTATGGAGTGCGGTACGCCGTCAGTGACTACGGCCATCGGCGCTGAGGGAATGGCTGGCGGACAACCTTGGCCCGGCGCGCAGGCCGATGACGCCGAGGCCTATATTAAGGCGGTGGTGGCGCTCTATTTAGACGAGCACCATTGGCAACAAGCGGTTGCGCGCGGCGCGGCTTTGTTGCCGAGTTTTTCCGCCGAGCGGTATAACGCGGAGCTGGCGGAGCGCTTGCTGGATTTGACAGGCAGGCTGGCAACGCATCGGCAGCAAAACTTTATAGGTGAAATGCTGCGCCACCACAGTTTGCGCAGTCACCAGTATATGTCGCAGTGGATCGCCAGCAAGCAGCGGCTGGCCGAGCGCGAGGCCGCGGCCGCTGAGGGCAATCGGTAGTTTGCATTGTCGCGGGTGATCTGCCATGTTTGCTGTGCTGTACAAATTGTGAGCAATGTTTGGGCCGCCTAGCGGCGTTCCTGACAAGGCGCTAGGAGAGCGGTGTTGCGGAGGGAGTCTGGCACAGAATGAACCACCTGATTTTTGATGCACATCTGCATATTATTGACCCCGCTTACCCGCTGGTCAGTAATGCTGGCTTTTTGCCCTCCGCGTTTACCGTCGATGACTATATACATCAGACGGCGACGCTGGGCATTGCCGGCGGCGCGGTGGTTTCCGGCTCATTTCAGAGTTTTGATCAATCCTATTTGCAGGCGGCTTTGGCCAGCCTCGGCCCGCATTTTGTCGGTGTTACCCAGCTTCCCTACAATACTTCAGACGAGGCTTTACTCGAGCTTGATCGGCAGCGGGTGAGGGCTGTGCGCTTCAATCTCCGTCGCGGCGGCTCTGAGACCGTTGAGCACCTCTGCCATTTTGCCAACCGGATCCATGAAATGCTCGGCTGGCATACGGAAATTTATTGCGACAGTAAAGCGCTGGCGCAACTGGAGGGGACTCTGAGCGAGCTGCCGGCGGTCAGTATTGACCACCTGGGGCTGAATAAAGACGGGCTGCCTTTACTGTATCGCTTGGTGGAGCGAGGTGTTCGGGTCAAGGCGACGGGCTTCGGGCGGGTGGACTTCGCCGTCAGTCAGGTGGTTCGTCGTATTTTCAATATTAACCCCAGCGCATTGATGTTTGGCACGGACCTGCCATCGACCCGGTCGCCGCGGCCTTTCAATCCCATCGATATCGAAATTATTGGCAATGCCCTGGGCGACGCCGATGCCCGTCGGGTACTGTGGCACAACGCCGTAGAGTTTTACCGACTCAACTAATGCGGCGGGCCAGCGGCGCTTGACCGCTGCTGGGGGCTTGATTACAGTGCCGTCCTTCTCTGTTTACACGGCCTCTGCCGGTGCTGCGTTAGCCGCCAACGTCTGTCGGCTGTGAATATGCGCTGTCAGCCAATGACCCATGAATGAATTGCTAAGCTCGGCTGTTTTACTGGCGTTACTGGCCGTTGTCCTCGATCGCCTCTTCGGTGAGCCCCGTCGCGGCCACCCGCTGGTTGCCTTCGGCGCCCTAGCCAGTGGCCTAGAAGCCCGCCTGAATTGCGGCGGCAAAACTGCTCGCTTGCTGCGCGGTGCGCTGGCCTATAGCGTCGCGGTGCTTCCCCCTGTGCTATTGCTGTGGGCCGTGTCGACTCAGCTGCAAACGTATCTGCCTTGGCTGTCGGCCGTTCTCGAC
>JBFKEA010000207.1:0-4595 GCA_041619375.1 Spongiibacter sp.
CATTCGCGACACCGTGCTCAACGAGCTGAAACACGATGGCGTGGACTATGTGGTGATTAACGGTCTGGCCAATGACTATGTAAGCTATCTAACCACCCGTGAGGAGTACGCCCTACAAATGTACGAGGGCGCCTCCAACCAGTTCGGCCCCTGGTCGCTGGCCGCCGTGCAGCAGGAAATGCGCCGCCTCGCCACCGATATGGCCGAGCATGTCGCCAGTGACATTGGCCCCACACCGCCGCGCACCACCGCCACGCTAATGCAGCTGCAACCGCTAAACTTATTGGACAGCACACCACCGGGCGCCAATTTTGGCGACACCCTGGAAGACGTCGCCAGCCGCTACGCCCCCGGGGACACCGCGCGCGCAGTGTTTCAAGCCTCCAGCCCCAACCACGATTTAAAAACCGGCGGCAGCTTTGTATTTGTAGAACGCCGACAAAACCACGGCGAATGGCAAACGATTGCCCATGACGCCGACCCGGAGACCAGCTTTGTCTGGCACTCCGACTCACCGCAGCCGCAGTTTAGCCCCAGCCCCTTTTCCCGCGCTGAGGTTCTCTGGCGCATTCCCAACAATACGCTGCCGGGCCGCTACCGCCTGCGCTTTGAAGGCAGTGCCAACCGCGCCGGATCGCTGCAACACTACGCCGGCCAGTCCGCTGAATTCGACATTATGGGGACGCCTGCGGCCTGCCCATAACCGGGCCCGCGGCGGAAATTGGCGCCGGAGTGACCCAGCACCGCGATCAACCTCAACAGAGATGAACTTCGCCGGAGGATAACCGTCAGAATCTCACAGACTGAAGTGGCGAAGACTGCTACAGCCAGCGCTGCGGATTAGCTATGCTCGGCTTGTACGCACCACTTTGGTGCGCAGCAGGGAGGAAGGAACATGGAACAGCACTTTTGTCGACGCTGCAAAATAACGCTACCGCTGCTACACGACACTGAGTTTGAAATTATCTCCCCCTTCCTCAGCACCTCATCGCGGTCGCCACTGAGCGACGCGCAGCGACGACTGCAAGCGCAAATGCCGCTGGATATCTTTGAAAAAATCACCGGCGTGCGACTGCACACGCCCGCCGACATCAACCACCACCGCCTCAGCCACTTCAGCGGTGAATGTGGACGCTGTCGTCGCCTGTTGCCGCTTAGTGCAACCGTACGAAGGCTGAAAAAGCTCAACCAACAAAAAAAGTTAAAAAAGTTTCGTCAACTAACCCAGTTGCGCGCAATACGTGAAATGCCGTCACCACAGTACGCACTACAATGTAGGGTTTACGCCAGCTAAGCCGGCACGATCAAGTCGATAAATAATCAATCGGCTCAATCGCTTGGCAATGGCATATCCGGCAGCCGACCAACTCTGCAGCTAGGTCATTTTTGCCACCATGCTTAACGGCATAATCCTCATCAACCAGCCCATAGGAATCCACGGCCAGCCCGGCACCTTGGCTTCACCCGGTTCTTTTTCAATGGCCTTCACCAACGCTTTGCAGCCGGTTTCCAGATCCACCCGCATCGGCGCTTTTTTCAGCTCTTCATTAATCGGCGTCAGAATGAAGCCCGGCAGAATGCAACTGACCTTGATCGGCGTGCCGATCACGTCCGCGCGCAGACCCTCAGTCATGGTGCGCAAAGCCGCCTTGGTGGCGGCGTAAATATTAATCGCGCGGGGCATACCGCGCAGTGCGCTCATCGAGGAAATGGTCACTAAGTGGCCGGCATTCTGCTCGCGAAAAATGCTCATCGCCGCCTCACACTGCGCCAGCGCACCGGTAAAATTGGTCTGCGCGGTGAGCAAGTTAGCGTGGAAATAACCGGTGCCCATCGAAGCCCCCTTGCCCATGCCGGCATTGACAATCACCCGGTCGAGGCTGCCCAACTCATCGCGAAACTCATTGAAAACAGTAAACACTCGCCCGAAGTCGCAGACATCCAGCGCCTTAATCAGCACGGTAACTTGCGGGTACTGCCCTTCGATATCCGCCTTGATCGCCGCCAGATTTTCCACCCGGCGGGCACACAGGGCCAAATTACAGCCCTTGGCAGCAAATGCGCGGGCCATGCCCTCGCCGAGCCCGGAACTGGCACCGGTAATCAATATATTCTTTCTGAACATAGCGTCCTCTGATCTCATTTCCATTGTTGCTGATGTTGTTATATTCAGCGCTCTGCACCGGCGCGCCGGTGTGTAATACAAACCCTTATAAATAACAAGGAAACAACGATGGATGCTTCCCCGATCTTACTGCCGGTCATTATTCTAGTGCTGTGGAGCCTAGTGGTGCTCACCTGGATGGCCTGGGCGCGATTGCCTGCCATGCGCAAGGCGCGCATGCCCCCTACCGCCGGCGAGCGCACCGCCGAGCTGGCCACCAAAATGGACAAGCATATTCAGTGGAAGGCCGACAATTACAACCACCTGATGGAACAGCCGACCATCTTTTACGCCACTACACTGGTGCTGGCATTGGTCGGTCAAGGCCACGGCATCAACCTCTATCTGGCATGGTTCTACGTCGGCTGCCGGGTAGTGCACAGCATTGTTCAGGGCACCAATAATAAGGTGATGGTGCGCTTTAGTATTTTTGCCCTGAGCAGTGTGGCCCTGCTGGCATTGGCCATTAACGCGCTGATGGCGCTGTGTTAATCAGCGCTTGGTTCGCATCATCCCCGCTGTATTTTTCATCATAATTCGCCGGTAGAGCCTGTAGGGCAGCAGGCGCTTGAGCATAAAAAAGCGCTTGCTGTCACTGTGCGTAAGAATATGAAAATCCCGACGCTGCACTCCCTTAAACACCTTTTCAGCAATCTCTTCTGCGCCCACTTTCGCCTTATTCACCAGCTTCTGGGTCATCGCCGTGCTGCTGGGATCAGAGGCACGCAAGGACTCCGCTAAGTTGGTGCGAAAGAACGCAGGGCATACCACCGACACCGCAATATTGTCGCGTTCCAGCTCCAGGCTGAGGGTCTCTGACAGCGCCACCACCGCCGCCTTAGTGGCGCAGTACGACGCCATTTTGGGCGGGTGAATAATGCCCGCCAGCGACGCCACATTGACCAATTGGCCGCCGCCCTGTTCACGCAGCAGCGGCGTAAATACCTTGCAACCGCGCACCACCCCCAGCACATTGATATCCATCACCCACTGCCAGTCCTCCATAGGAAAGCTGTCAATGGCACCGGCAGTGGCCACGCCGGCATTATTGACCACGATATCCACCCCCGCCCAGTGCTGTTTCAACCAGTCGGCGGCGGCCTGTAAATCGGTTTCTTGCTGCACATCGCAGTGCAGATAGTGAGCCGTTGTGCTGGCCTGCAGCACGGCCAATGTCTCTGCCCCGCGCTCATCGTTTACGTCGCCAATACACACCGAGTAGCCGGCGCTGGCGAAGCGCTCGGCCAGCGCCCGCCCCAGCCCGGAGGCACCACCGGTGATAAATACCCGCTGTTGACCTTGATTATTGCTCGCCATAGTTGTTCTCTCTGCAGGGGCTTAACACTAGTCGTATTTGGCAAATTCGAGCCGCGCGATCAGATTGCGGTGCACCGCATCCGGGCCGTCGGCAATGCGCAGCACCCGCGCCATGGCAAACATCGACGCCAGCGGCGTGTCATTGCTCAAACCGGCACCGCCATACATCTGAATCGCCTCATCGACCACCTGCTGCAAGACATTGGGGGCGACGACTTTAATCGCCGAGATTTCACTGAGCGCCTTCATGGCACCCACCTGATCGATCATCCACGCGGCGTACTGGGTGAGCAGTCGCGCCTGGTCGATGGCAATACGCAGGTCGGCGATACGCTCGGGATTGCCGCCCAGCTTGATCAGCGGTTTGCCGAAGGCCTCGCGGGATTTTCCGCGCTGAATCATCAACTCCAGCGCCCGTTCGGCGGCGCCAATGGCGCGCATGCAGTGGTGGATACGGCCGGGGCCAAGGCGACCCTGGGCAATCTCGAAGCCGCGACCAAGACCGAGAATCAGGTTGTCTTTGGGCACCCGCACATTGTCGAACCACACCTCGCCGTGACCGATGGGCTCGTCAAAGCCGCCGAACACCGGCAGCATGCGCTTGATGGTCACGCCGGGGGTATTCATCGGCACCAGCACCATTGAATGACGGCTGTGGCGAGCGGCTTCGGGATTGCTCAGCCCCATAAAAATGCCGACTTCGCAGCGCGGATCACCCACCCCGGTCGACCACCATTTTTTGCCGTTTAACACCAGTTCGTCGCCGTCGACCTCAATGGTCGCCGCCATATTGGTCGCATCAGAGGAGGCCACGTCGGGCTCGGTCATAAAGAACACCGAACGGATCTCGGCATTGAGCAGCGGCCCCAGCCAGCGCTGTTTCTGCGCCTCGCTACCGTATTTCCACAGCACTTCCATATTGCCGGTATCCGGGGCGTTGCAGTTAAACACCTCGGGGGCAAAATGCGAGCGCCCCATCTGCTCGGCCAGCACCGCGTATTCACCTACCGTCAGGCCAGCCCCCAAGTCGGGATCGGGCAAAAACAAATTCCACAGACCCAGTTCGCGGGCCTTGACTTTTAGTGCTTCAACTTCGGGCAATACCGTCCACTGG
>JBFKEA010000208.1:0-4580 GCA_041619375.1 Spongiibacter sp.
AGAATAATAAATCCGCCGACAAGGTGGCTGGGTTGAATGTTCATAGGCGTCCTCTGTTCGTATTATCGTGAGCCAATATGGACAGCCTACGGAAATTGCGATATTTGTAAATTTGATAATTTGTATATGTATTATTTATGAAGCTGAACTTACGTGCTGTTGACCTGAATTTGCTTACCGTCTTTGAAGCGCTGCTGCGCGAGCAAAATATGTCGCGAGTGGCAGAGCAGCTGGGGATGAGTCAGCCGGCGGTCAGTGCGGCCCTGCAGCGCCTGCGGCTGACCATGAAGGACGAGCTGTTTGTGCGCACGCGCAGCGGTATGCAGCCCACTGCACGGGCCTTGGCGGCACAGCCCGCGCTGGCCGAGGCACTGGCGCTGATCGCGCAAGCGCTGACCGCCGAGCAGCAGTTTGACCCGGCGACGGCGCGGCGCGAATTCAGTTTACTGGCCGATGGCTTGTTGGAAATAACGGCGCTGGGCCGCCTGCTGCACGCCCTGCAGGCGGCGGGGTCGGCCCTGACGCTGCGCAATGAAGTGCTGGAGCGTCAGGATGTTGCGCGGTCGCTGGCGCGATTGGAATACGACGCGGTGATTGACTTTGTTCGGGAGGAGTCCGACAAGGTGTCCAGTGCCCAGCTGGGCGAGCAGGAGCTGGTGGTGATTGCCCGTCGGGGTCACCCGCGGATCAGTGCCGACTTGAGTGCGGCGCAGTATTTCGCTGAGGGGCATATTTTATTGCGCCAACGCAGTCGCTATCGCAGCCAGTTGGAGCTGGCGCTGGGGGGGGAGCGCTTGCAGCGTCGGGTAGACCTGCATGTGCAGCACTTTGCGGCGATGCCGTCAGTGGTGTCGCAGACGGACAGTCTGGCGACCCTGCCGCGGCTGTTGGCCGAGCAATTTTCCGCAGTCTATCCGCTGCAAATCCTCGCCTTTCCACTGCCGTTGCCGGCGGTGCCGATCTGGCTAATGTGGCCGGCCAGTCTCGACGGCGATGCAGGCCACCGCTGGTTTATCGAGCTGCTTCAGCGGCAGGCGGCAGGCATTGCCCGGCGGCAATAGCGCAGCGCTTGTCGCGGCTATTACGTATCGAATAATATTTTTTGGGTAGTAGCATGGGGCTTGTAATGTGCAGGCAGTAAGTCGTCGCCTGTCGGGAATAGCTGCGGCGCTGCCGCAAAAAGGAACCCGCGATGAAAAAGCTGCTCACACTCATGTTATTGCCACTGCTGGCCACTTCTCTTCATGCCGCCGAGCTGACGGTCATTGGACTGTTCAAAAATGCGGTATTGCTCGATATCGATGGCCAGCAGCAACTGGTGCGTACTGGCAGCAGTCACGCCAAGGGCGCCAGAGTGATCGCCGCCGACTCTCGATCCGCCGTGGTGCGCTATCAGGGCAAAACCCTGCGCCTGCAGCTCAATAAGCGCATCGGCGCTCATTATATCGACAGCGGTAATATGGAGGTGGTGTTGCAGCGCAACAGCAACCGCGAATACCGCACCCGTTTGCACATTAATGGTCGCGCGGCTGACGCGGTGGTCGATACCGGCGCGACAACGGTGGCGATGAGTGCCACTCAGGCCCGACAGCTCGGTATTCGCTACGACGATGCGCCGGTTGTCAGTATAGCTACGGCCTCCGGCGTGAGTCGCGGGTTTTCCGTGCAGCTTAATAAATTATCGGTGGGCGGCATCGAGCGCCGCCAAGTGCCGGCGGTGATTATTGATGGCAATCACCCCCATGTCATCCTGCTGGGGATGAGCTTTTTGGAGCACGTCGATATTCAGGAGCGCGGTAATATCCTCACCTTGACCTCTCATTAATCTGTGCTGAGTGGATTGCGGCTCGCCTGATGGCGCAGGCGCTGATAAAATGCGCCACCGGATTTTTTCTTGGAGATGCCTGTGGCGGTCCGCTTTATTGAGTCCTCCAAGCTTCCCACCCCGTGGGGAGTGTTTGATATTCATGGTTTCGAGGACGCTGAACTCGGCAAGGAGCACGTGGTGCTAAGCCTTGGCGATATTGGCGACGGCCAGCCTGTGCTCGCGCGCATCCACTCGGAATGCCTGACGGGCGACGCACTGTTTAGTATGCGCTGTGACTGCGGTTCGCAGCTGCAGGCGGCGATGGAAAAGGTGGCCGAACAGGGCCGCGGCGCCATTTTCTACCTGCGTCAGGAAGGTCGCGGCATTGGTTTGATCAACAAGATTCGCGCCTACAAATTGCAGGACGAGGGTGCCGATACCGTTGAGGCCAATGAGCAGCTGGGGTTTGGCGCCGATATGCGCGACTACAGCTTGCTCAAAGTGATGTGCGAACAGCTGAACATCAGCAAAGTGCGGCTGATGACCAACAATCCGCGCAAGGTGAAAGCGTTAACCGATCAGGGCATTGATGTGGTTGAGCGCCTGCCGTTGCAAACCGGTCAAAACCCCCACAATGCCAAATATCTTGCCACCAAGTCGGGCAAGCTCGGCCACCTGTTTTAAGTTGTTGCAGCTGCAGTAGTGGCTGCCGGCTTTCCCTAGCCTAATATCCCTCTGTTCGGCCGCCGCGCCGGCTTTTTGGTAGCTGAATTTGCGCGGCCGCTTACTGGCCGCTGGCGTTTAGCTCGGGGCTGAGCAGCTCGCGGCGCTGGCGTATGCTGCGCTCAATGCCCGCGGCATCGAGGCCCAGCTCGCTGAGCAGGGTTTGGTGGTTGCCGTGGTCGACAAAGTGATCGGGCAGGCCGAGCTGCAGCAGGGGCAGGTCGATGCCGCGACTATTAAGGTATTCGCTGACCGCGCTGCCTGCGCCGCCGGCAATCACATTCTCCTCGACGGTAACCAGCAGGCGATGGCTGCTGGCCAGTTGGTCGATCAGCGCTGTGTCCAGCGGTTTAACAAAGCGCATATCGGCAATGCTGGCATTGAGTTGATCTGCGGCGGCGGTGGCGGCGCCCAGCAGGGTACCAAAACTGAGAATGGCAATATCTTCGCCGCTGCGTAGCAGTCGGCCCTTGCCAACTTCCAGGCACTGCATTTCAGCCTGCGGCGCGATGCCGGGGCCGGTGCCGCGCGGATAGCGCACGGCGGCGGGCCCTGGGTGGCAGTAGCCGGTGTGTAGCATTTGCCGAGTTTCATCTTCGTCGGCGGGCGCCATGATGACCATATTGGGTACACAGCGGAGAAAACTCAGGTCGAAGGCGCCGGCGTGGGTGGGGCCGTCTTCGCCGACCAGGCCCGCGCGATCTATGCCAAAGGTGACGTCGAGATTTTGCAGGGCGATGTCGTGGATCAGCTGGTCGTAGGCGCGTTGCAAAAAGGTGGAGTAGATAGCGACGACCGGCTTGAGGCCGTCGCAGGCCATGCCGGCGGCGAGCGTCAAGGCATGTTGCTCGGCAATGGCGACGTCGTAAAAGCGGTCTTCAAAGCGCTGTGAAAATTCCACCATGCCTGAGCCTTCGCACATGGCGGGGGTGATGGCGACTAGCTGCTCGCAGGCGGCGGCCTCGTCGCACAGCCACTGGCCGAAAATATCCTGATACTTGGGTTTTTTCTTCGGCTTTTCGGCGAGCTTGTCCGGGGCGGCGTCGGGCTCGATCTTGGAGATCGCGTGAAAGCCCACCGGGTCTTGCTCTGCGGGCGTAAAGCCCTTGCCCTTTTTAGTGATGATATGCAGCATTTGCGGGCCGTCTAGCTCGCGCAGATTGCGCAGCGTCGGTACCAGCACGTCGAGGTCGTGACCGTCGATGGGACCGATATAGTTAAAGCCCAATTCCTCGAACAGGGTTGCCGGAGACACCATGCCCTTCATGTATTCTTCCAGGCGGGCGGCAATTTCCGTCGCTGGGCCGGGAAATTTCTGCAACACCGACTTGCCGCCACTGCGCAGCTGGTTGTAGGTCTTGGACGCCCAGATTTTGGAGAAATACGTATTGAGACCGCCGGTGTTTTTGGAAATCGACATCTGGTTGTCATTGAGCACCACCAGCATATTGGCGCCGGTGTGGCTGGCGTGGGTAATGGCCTCAAACGCCATGCCGGCGGTCATCGCGCCATCGCCAATGACCGCCACGGTGCGGCGATCAATGTTTTGCTGGCGGGCGGCAATGGCCATGCCGAGGGCGGCGCTGATACTGGTGCTGGAGTGGCCGACACCAAAGGTGTCGTAGGGGCTTTCTTCACGCTTGGGAAAGCCTGCCAAGCCGCCGGCTTTGCGCATGCTGAGCATGCGGTCGCGGCGACCGGTAAGAATTTTGTGGGGATAGCACTGGTGACCAACATCCCAAACCAGGCGGTCGTCGGGGGTATTGTAGATGTAGTGTAGGGCAATGGTCAGTTCAACGACGCCGAGCCCGGCGCCAAAGTGGCCGCCGGTTTGGCCTACCGAGTAGAGCATGAACTCGCGCAATTCGCGGGCCAGTTGGCCTAATTGCTGTACTTCCAAATCGCGCAAGTCGTCGGGTTCAGCGATGCCATCGAGTAGTGGCGTCGACGGCTTTTGCGTGGGGATTTTCTGGAACATCAATCTCTAACCCGAAACGGCGTAAAGGGGGCAATTGTAAACCAATTGCCCGTTGGCGGCACCGCAGTCGAC
>JBFKEA010000209.1:0-4534 GCA_041619375.1 Spongiibacter sp.
CCGGCGCCACAGCAGAAAGCCGGCGATCGCCAGCACTAGCGCGGCGGCGCCGAGCACCGCGAACCAGCCCCAGGCCCAGGGAAAACTGGGCACGGCGGCGGGCAGGTGGATGTCGGCGAGCTGCGCCAGCGGGTCGTGCTGCTGAGGACTCATGTTAAGCGAATCTCCCTGCTGAGTACTTCAAGGAGGTCGCCGTCGGTGCGCAATTGCAGTAGGGCAACGCCGAGCTGGCGCAGGCGCTGTTGCAGTTGTTCACGCTGCTGCTGGTAGTGTTGCCGATAGCGGCCCTGCAGTGATTTGTCGATATCAACCCTGCGCCGCTGTTGGCCGTCACTGAGCGGCAGCAAACCGTGCAGCGGCAGTGTTTCTTCTAGCGGGTCGCTGATACACAGTGCGACGATGTCGTTGTGACGCGCCAGTAACAGCAGTTGGCGGTGGGCATCGTCGTCGTAGTCGTGAAAGTCGCTAATAATAAACACCGACGAGCCGGGGCGAGTGATGCGCCGCAGCTCTTCCAACGCGTGGGCCAGCCGCTGGGGCGGCTGCGGATCGCCGGCGGTGTCCAGCAGGGCCTGATTGACGTCGCCGGCGCGGTGCAAAAAGTGCAGCACCGCGCGGGCACTGCGGCGCGGTCGGCTCTCGCTGTGGCTGTGGTCAGCAAAGATAAAACCGCCGACACGGTCGCTGCTGTCGAGGGCGTTCCAGGCGAGCAGAGCTGCGGCGTGGCAGGCCATTACCGATTTGAAACACTGGCGACTGCCAAAGGCCATATTGCGGCGCTGGTCGAGGCCGATCACGATGGGGCGCTCGCGTTCCTCTTCGAACAGCCGGGTGTGGGGCTTGGTGGTGCGCGCGGTCACCCGCCAGTCGATGTGGCGGATTTCGTCGCCGCCCTGATAGGCGCGCAGCTGCTGAAAACTCAGGCCGCGACCTTTAAAGGGCGCCGGGTGGCTGCCGGCCTGCCGGGCAACATGGCGACGTTGCTGGCGCAGGCGCAATTGGCGGGCGGCCAGTCGCGCGTCGATCAGCGCGGATTGGCTGACGCTGGCGCCGCGAATGGCGTACTGGCGCTTGGCGATGGGCTTGCCGGTCATTGCGGGTCGACCACTCTCAGGCAACCGGCACTAGGCTGAGCAGGCGGTCGATCAGCTGATCGCGCTGCACGCCTTCGGCCTCGGCGGTGAAGCTGATAATCAGCCGGTGGCGCAGCACATCGTGGGCGACCGCCTGAACATCGTCGGGGCTGACAAAATCGCGGCCAGCGAGCCAGGCGTGGGCGCGGGCGCAGCGGTCCAGTGCCAGGGTGGCCCGCGGGCTGGCGCCGACATCCAGCCACTGGCCGAGCTCGCTGTCCAATTGTCCGGCATTGCGGGTGGCGACAACCAGCTGCACCAAGTACTGCTCGACGGCTTCGGCCATGTGCAGGGTCAGCACTTGGCGGCGGGCATTGAACAGTGTTTGCTGGCTGATTTGCGGCGCTGACGGCGTTGCGCCCTGCGCTTCGGCGCGCACGCTGCGCAGGATAGCCAGTTCGGCCTCGGCGCTGGGGTAGTCGACGTTGACGTGCATCAGGAAGCGGTCCAGCTGGGCCTCGGGCAGTGGATAGGTGCCCTCCTGCTCCAGCGGGTTCTGGGTGGCCATGACCAGGAATAATTCTTCCAGTGGATAGCTGTTGCTGCCGACGCTGACCTGGCGTTCGGCCATTGCTTCAAGCAGTGCCGACTGCACCTTTGCCGGGGCGCGGTTGATCTCGTCGGCCAGCAGCAGGTTGTGGAAAATCGGGCCGCGTTGAAATTCAAAAACGCCGGTTTCCGGGCGGTAGATGTCGCTGCCGGTGACGTCGCCCGGCAGTAGGTCCGGGGTGAACTGGATGCGTTGGAAACTGCCTTCAATGGCATCGGACAGGGTTTTGATTGCCTTGGTTTTAGCCAGCCCAGGCGCGCCCTCGACGAGCAAGTGGCCGTCGGCAAGCAGGGCGATCAGCAGGCGTTGGGTCAGTTGCTGCTGACCAATAATCTGGGTGTTCAGCCAGTCGTTTAATTGGCTGAGCTGCTGGTGTTCGGTCATCGGGGATTCCCTGTTGTTGTCTCTACTTATTGCCACTAGGTGGGGATGGTCGGGCGTTTTTCAAGCGTATAATCCTGCCGCCGGCAGCAGATGTAGACCGATGGCGGCGCGATTCATTCCCTGCCGGCAGGAGAAACTGCCTCGCACCGCAGCAAGCGCAGTCGCACATCGAGGCTTAGCGCCATGGGCGCCTGTGCCGGCAGTTGTTGCCGCGCTTCGGCGCTAGCGCGGTAATAGTGTGGCGTCATTTGCAGCAGCTGTGTCAGTTCCTCGGTATTGAGGTTGGCGGTGTGGGTCTGCAGGCGGCGCTCTGCGATGATCGGGCCAATGTGCTGTTGGCCGGCGTCGAGACTGGGGGCGTCGCTGCGACGCACTTCGCGATACAGCTGCTGGCGCATTTCCAATAGATGGTCGGGGCCGCTGTCCACCTGCAGGTACAGGCCGCCGGGACGCAGTAGGCGGGCAAACTCGGTATAAACTGGAAAGCCAAAGGCGCACAGCAAGATATCGACACTGGCATCGGGCAGCGGCACCTGGCGATTGCTGGCGACAATACCATTGAGCTGGCGATTGCGCTGCAGGCAGCTGCGCAGTGCCCACTTGGAAATATCTAAACCGGTGGCGGTAAGCTGTCGGTCTTCGCGATCCAATGCCTGGCTCAGTGCCTGTAGATAGTAACCGTCGCCGCAGCCGGCATCGAGGACTTGCAGGCTGTTGTGGTCGGCTGTGTGGTCGTTTAGCAGCGCATTGATCGCTGCGGCGATGGGGGCGTAATGGCCGCTGTCCAAAAAGTGTTTGCGGGCGGCAACCATCTCCTTGCTGTCGCCGGGGTCGCGGGACTTTTTGTGCTGCACCGGCAGTAAGTTGATGTACCCTTGGCGGGCGATATCGAAGCTGTGGCCGGCAGGGCAACGCCACTGGTGTTGATCGCGCTGCATGGCGGCGCCGTCCAGCGGGCAGCACAGTTGTTGTAAAGCGAGTAAAGGCATGACTGTTCACGGTTTGATACAGTGCGCAGCATACCGCGACAAGGCTGGGCGGCGCCACGCTCAGCTGGAGATAAAAGGAAACAAGATTGCCATGCTAAAAAAACTCCGTCGGGAAAAGCGCCAGCAGCGCGCCTTGGCTGAGGCCATAGACCGCCGTGTTGAAGCATTGACCCAGCGCTTTGAAGCCGATGCCCTGTGGCGCCGCGACAGCGGTGTGGCGGCAAACAGCCCCCGCCAGTTAGTGGTATCACTGACTAGCTTTAGCAAGCGCATTCACGATGTGTATTTGACCATTGAAAGTTTGTTGCAGCAGGCGCACAAGCCCGACCGTATCGTGCTGTGGTTATCGGCACAGGAATTTACTGAGGCGGATATTCCGGCGGTGCTAAATTTACAGCGCCAGCGCGGTCTCGATATTGAATTTGTTGAGAAAGATTTAGGGCCCTACACTAAGTTTTTCTACGCCCTGAAAAAGTACCCCGATGCCCTATTGCTAACCGTCGATGACGATATTCTGTACCCGCAGGATATGATCGACCAGCTGTACCGCGCGCATTTGCGGGCGCCGCAGCAGATACACTGCACCCGCGGGCACCGCATTCGTTTGGATGAAAATGGGCAATTACTGCCTTACAAGCAGTGGTGGCGACGCAGCGATGACCGCGATAGCTCGCTGATGATTTTTCCGACAGGTGTGGGCGGCGTATTGTATTTTCCCGGTTGTTTTGCCGAGGAGATTGCCGATGTTGATGCTTTTACACGTCTGGCACCCAACGCCGATGATGTCTGGCTAAAGGCGATGAGCCTGAAGGCCGGCACGGTTTGCTCAATGGTCGAAGGTCGCGGTGTGTGGATGCTGCGTTATCCGATTATCGCCGGCAGTCAGGAAGTTTCACTCAAGCAGCGCAATAAGAGTAAGGGAGGGGGCAACGATAGCCAGATTGACGCGGTATTTAACGCTTACGGGCTGATGCCAATATTGCGCGAGGTTGCGGCGCAGGAGCCGGGCCTGTAGCTCAGTCTGCAGCGACTGCGCGCTGTTGGCACCAGTGGCGCAGCGCCGCTATTTGCTCGCTCATGGTGATGGACAGGGGTACGGTGTTGGTGACTTCACCGATAATATGCGCGTTGCTCAGTGTTTCGTCGCGAGCTCTTGCGGTGTAGCCGGCGGCGACAACAGCCTGCTCGATTTCGGCGCCGGTAAAGCCGTCGCTGGCTTCACTGAGGGCCGCCAGAGAAAAGCGGCTGCTGTCGTGGTCGCGTTTTTCCAAATGAATACGGAAGATCTCGGCGCGGACTTCGGCACTGGGTAAATCGACAAAAAAGATTTCGTCCAGCCGGCCCTTGCGGATGAGTTCGGGTGGCAGTCGCTGGATATCGTTGGCCGTGGCCACCACAAATACCGGTTTGCGCTGTTCTGCCATCCAGGTCAGCAGGGTGCCGAGTACTCGCCGGGCGGTGCCGCCGTCGTTGTCGTC
>JBFKEA010000210.1:0-4466 GCA_041619375.1 Spongiibacter sp.
AGAATGAGCAGCAGTTGCCCGTGTTCAGCAATGATAGACATGAGTCGTCCTTAAAAAACGGTTGATACCCTTGCTTAGCGGGCAATAACAATTTGCAGGCGCGAACCCACTTTCTGAGACTTGTCGGACAATTCGCCGATCAGCTCGATGATTTTGTACAGAAACACCACATCGACCGGCGGCAGCTCGCGTTCGATGCTGTACAGGCTGGCGCGGATGGAGATCTGCAGTTGGTCGGCCTCGGACTCCAGGCGGTCCAGCTCCTCGATCATGTTTTCCACCAGCTTGACCTCGTGGCCGCGGAAACCGGTTTCCAGCAGCTCGTCCAGCTCTTCAATGGCCTTGCGCGCCTGCGAAGAGGTGGCAATGGCCAGGTCGATGTACTTGCCCATGCTGTCGATCAGCGGCGTCGGAATTTCCATTTTCCGGCCCAGCATCAGCCCGGCAATGTCTTTTGCGCAGTTGGCGATGCGGTCTTGCATGCTGATCAGTTCGAGAAGGTCGGAGCGGGGAACGGGGAGGAACAGGTTGCTGGGCAGGTTGAGGCGAATTTGTTTTTTTATCAGATCGGCGTCGTGCTCGAGCTTGACGATCTGTTGTTGGGCGGTATTTGCGCTGTCCCAGTCCTTGGCGATCACCGCGCTGATAAAGGGCTGCAGTGCCATCGCACAGGCTTCCGCTTTCTTAATATGCTCCTGTATTGGCTCAAACGGTGATTTGCCAAACAGATTATTCAGCTTGTTTAAGGGCACGATAGGGCTCCTTGTCGCGTCTAGGTGAAAGTGCCGGCGATTATACGGTGCTCGCTTCGCAGCCACCAGTTTTCTGCGCCATTTAAACCGCGCTGGCCGAGTGGCGCCCGAGCTTGCCATAATAGCGTTAATAATTATCAGAATCTGGAGTCACAATGCCCAGTCCGTTGAACTGTAACGGCCCACTCGACACCGCCGTGCTACTGCGCAAGCTGGTCGACGACGGCCTGGTGTCGCCGGCAGTGGCAAAGCGCAGTGGCGTCAGCCCGCCGCGCAAGGGCGAGCGCCTGCAGCACCCGCTTAACTATCTGGCTAGCCAGCAGCTGCCCGACGCCCGCCGCAGCGGCGCGATCCTCACTATAGACAGCCTGCTGGAATGGTTGAGCGGCCACTGCGGACTGGAGGCCCAGCGCATCGACCCGCTGAAAATCGACGTGCCGGCGGTCACCGAGGTGATGTCCTTCGCCTTTGCCCAGCGCCATCGCATTCTGGCACTGGCCTCGAACCACCACGAAGTGGTGATCGCCTGTGCCGAGCCCTATGTCGAGGGCTGGATCAAGGACTTGCAGCAGATCCTCAACCGGCCGATTCGCCGGGTGGTGGCCAATGCCGAGGACATCGACCGCTTCACCGTGGAGTTCTACAGTCTGGCGCGCTCGGTGCGCGGCGCCAGCAGTGGCGAGCGCAGCGCCACCACCAATCTCGAACAACTGCTGGAAATCAGTCAACAAAAAGACCTCGATGCCAACGACAGCCACGTGGTCAACATTGTCGACTGGCTGCTGCAATACGCCTACGACCAGCGCGCCAGCGACATTCATATCGAGCCGCGCCGCGAGCAGGGCAATGTGCGCTTTCGCATCGACGGCGTGCTGTGCACGGTCTACCAGCTGCCGGCGCCGGTGCTCACCGCGGTGGTCAGCCGCCTGAAAATTCTCGGGCGTATGGATGTGGCGGAAAAACGCCGCCCCCAGGATGGCCGGCTAAAAACCAAAAACCCGGTCGGTCAGGAAATCGAGCTGCGCCTGTCGACGCTGCCCACCGCCTTTGGCGAAAAAATGGTGATGCGCATCTTCGACCCCGAGGTGCTGCTGCGCAGCTTTGCCGAGCTGGGCCTGCGCGGCGAGGATCTCAACCGCTGGGAGTCGATGATTCGCGCCGCCCACGGTATTGTGCTGGTCACTGGCCCCACCGGCTCCGGTAAAACCACCACCCTGTATTCCAGCCTGCGGCAGATCGCCAGCGAGGAAGTCAACGTCTGCACCATTGAAGACCCGATTGAAATGGTGGAAGACGCCTTTAACCAGATGCAGGTGCAGCACAATATCAACCTCGACTTCGCCGGCGGTGTGCGCGCCCTGCTGCGCCAGGACCCCGACATTATTATGATCGGCGAAATCCGCGACCTGGAAACCGCCGAAATGGCCATACAGGCGGCGCTGACCGGCCATTTGGTGATCTCCACCTTGCACACCAACGACGCGCCGTCGGCGGTGACCCGGCTGTTGGAACTGGGGGTGCCGGCCTATTTGATCCGCGCCACCGTGCTCGGGGTCATGGCTCAGCGGCTGGTGCGCAGCCTGTGTCCGCACTGCAAGGCGCCGCACAGCAGCGCCGAGCTCGACCCCGAAGGCGCCGAGTGGGCGGCGCTGACCGCGCCGTGGAAGCTGTCGCCGCCGGCGCGCTATTTCACCGCGCCGGGCTGTCTGGAATGCCGCAATACCGGTTACTACGGCCGCCAGGGTATCTACGAAATCCTCACCCTCGACGGCGAGCTGCAAGCGGCAATCAAAGACGATGTGGCACTGGAAGAACTGCGCCTGCTGGCGATGAAAAAAGGCATGCGCACGCTGCGCCTCAGTGGCGCCCGCAAAGTGGCCAGCGGCGAAACCAATATCGCGGAAATTATGCGGGTGGCGCCGCCGGTGCACTCGCACTAGCGCCGTCTGTTGCAGGGGAAGCAAGCTATGACGAAACCATTGCAGGTCGCCGACGGCGAATTACCGGCGCTGTTGGCCGACGGTCTGGACGGTCGCTGGCAGGCGTTTTTGCAGCGCTGCAGCGCCGAGCAGGCTGACTGGTATCGCGCCTTTGCCCAGTCGTCGGCGCGCCCTCGGCTGCTGCGGGTACTGGCCGCCAGCCCGGTGTTTATCGACTACTGCCAGCGCGACCCCGAAGCGCTGATCGGCCTGCAGCAACAGGGCCTGCTGGACACCGAGATCAGCCAGCAGCAACTGCAGGACGAGCTGAGCGCGGCCTGTCAGCACTGCGACAGCGCCGACGCGCTGGCCGCAGCGCTGCGCCATTTCCGCTATCGCCACTGGCTGCGTATCGTCTGGCGCGACCTCAACCGCCTGGCCGATATGCCTGCCACCGCCGCCGAGCTGTCGGCACTGGCCGACGTCTGCGTGCAGCAGGCGCTGGCGCTGCTGCACCGGCAATTGTGCGCCGAGTGGGGCGAGCCCCAGTCGCCCGAGGGCGTACCCCAGCAGCTCACCGTGGTGGCCATGGGCAAACTCGGCGCCGGCGAGCTGAACTTGTCGTCGGATATCGACCTGATGTTCAGCTACCCAGAGGCGGGCAGCACCGTGGGCGGGCCGCGCAGTGTCGACAACCAGGAATTCTTTATTCGCCTCGGCCAGCGCTTGATCAAGGCACTGGATGCGCGCACCGCCGACGGCTTCGTGTTCCGCGTGGATATGCGCCTGCGGCCCTACGGCCAGAGCGGCCCGCTGGTGGTCAGCTTCGACGCGATGGAAGAGTACTATCAGGACCAGGGCCGCGACTGGGAGCGCTACGCGCTGATCAAGGCGCGCTGCATTGCCGGTGACGAAGTGGCTAACGCCGAGTTAATGTCGCGCCTGCGGCCTTTTGTCTATCGCCGCTACCTGGACTTTTCCGCCATCGACTCGCTGCGCGATATGAAGTCGATGATTCAGCGCGAGGTGGCGCGGCGCAGCCTGCAGCACAATATTAAACTCGGCGCCGGCGGCATTCGCGAGATCGAGTTTATCGCCCAGTGCTTTCAGTTGATTCGCGGTGGCCACGAGCCCAGCCTGCAGCAGCGGCCGCTGCGGGTGATTCTCGACGAGCTGCGCGACATGGAGCTGTTGCCGGCGCCAGTGGTGGCCGAGCTGCAGGCCGCCAATATCTTTTTGCGCAACACCGAGCACGCCATTCAGGCCTGGCGCGACGAGCAAACTCAGCAGCTGCCCGACGCCCCCGCGCCGCAGGCAGCACTGGCGCTGAGCATGGGTTTCGACAACTGGCAGGCGTTCAGCGCGGCGCTGGCCGAGCACCGCGCGCGGGTGGACGAGCACTTTGCCAATGTGATTGCCGCGCCGGAAGACGACAGCGACACCGACCGCGCGGCGATACAGCGCTGGCAGGCGCTGCTGGCCGACGGCGACGGCGAGCGCCTCAGCGCCAAATTGCAGGCCGCCGGATTCAGCGAAGCCGAGGAGGTGGCCCGGCGTCTGTTGGTGCTGCTGGGCAGCGCCAATGTGCAGCGCATGCAGGGCAGCGCCCGCGAGCGGCTGGACGATTTTCTGCCGCTGCTGCTGGAGCAGCTGCAGAGCGCGGAAGACAGCGGCCGGGCCTTTCTGCGTTTGATTCCGCTGATCGAATCGGTGCTGCGCCGCACCGCCTATTTAGTGCTGCTGATGGAGAACCCGGCGGCGCTGCGCCAGCTGGTGCGGCTCTGCGACGCCAGCC
>JBFKEA010000211.1:0-4461 GCA_041619375.1 Spongiibacter sp.
GCCCTGACCGCTGTTTTGCAGGGCCTGTTCCAGTACCTCGTGAAAGGCGTCGGTGGGGCTGCGCTCGGGGTTGCCGGTGTCGCGGTAGGTGGTTTGGCTCACGCCGACCAGAATCGGGGTGTTATCGGCTGCGATCATAGTAAAACCTTTTGCAAAATCATGTTGTTAAAAACCGTGCGGCGACAGGGCCGGTCGGCGGCTTATTGTGCGTTGTGCGGCGCGCTGACTGTAGGGCTGGCGACGCCAGTTATGTCGCGCTGCGCCAGCTCCCTTACTGCTGCTGAAAGGCGGCGTAGTGGGCGCGGCGCATGGCCTGAGGCGACTGTTGGTAGTAGTCGCTGAAGGCGCGATTAAAATTGCTGGGGTGGGTATAGCCCAGCTGATAGGCGATCTCCTTCAGGCTCATGCGCGTATTGTGCAAATACTCGCGGGCCAACTCCATGCGCACGTCCAGACAGATTTGCCGGAAACTGCTGTCGCCCTGCTGCAGGTGGCGGCGCAGACTGCGCGGGCTGAGACGCAATAGCTTGGCAGTATTTTCCAGCTTGAAGTCGCAGTCCTGCGGCCGTGACATTAGCAGACGTTTTACCTGGGGAACAATGCCGGCGCTGCGATAGCTGTCGCCGAGGACTTGCTGAACATAGTGCGAGCAGGCGATCAGTGCCTGCTCGTTGCCGCTGGGAATGGGCCGTTGCAGCCAAGCTAGCGGCAGGGCAATGGTGTTGCGCGGCGAGTCGAAATGCACCGGGCAGCCAAGCAGTTGGTGGTAGCGCTCGGCGTGGTCGGGTGCGCTGCAACTGAGCTCGACATAGCTCGGCACCGCCGCGCGCCCCTCGGGCAGAATGCCCTGTACATAGCGCCACGCGGCAACGCTGCACAGCTCCATAATTAGCTGTTCGATGGGCAGGGCGTTGTCGCCGAGGTGGAAGCGAATCAGCCCGTGTTGCTCGTCGCGCTCAAGATTCACTCTGACCAGAAAGCTGGCCTCGCTAAAGGCGTGGCAGCTGATGTTGGTGGCCTGTTCGCAATTGGCCGAGGTGAGCATGGCGTAGCCGAGTAGGCCGAGGTCGCTGAGCTGGGCAAGGTCGCCGAGTTCCAGCGCAATGGCCGGGGCGTCGCCGCTGCGCAGGTGGTTGAGCAGTACCAGCGTATTGACCAGCTTGTCGCCGGTTTGCGCCTGCCACCACTGCTCGCCCAAGTCGCAGCGCCGGCCCAGTTCGGCGCAGTCGATATGGGGGTATTGGCGTTGCAATAGGCGCCACAGCACCCGCAGTAAGCGGGCGCCGAGTTGTTCCATTTCTATTAATTGCACAGGGAATAATCGACTATGGCCAAAAATGATATAAATTTGCGGTCACAAATGATAATACTTTGCCTGGCGTAGGGGGACAAGTGCCGCGCTGAACTTGCTAGTCTGTTGGGGTCGCTTTGGCCGCTGCGATGGCGGTCGGTGGATAAGAAGAAGCCAATAACAATATGTCCCTGCCCATAGCAGGGCGACACGCAAGGAGAGGGCGGGTATGCGCACACCGACAGTATGCAAAGAGTATCTCGATAATCTTTTGGAATACCTTGCCGGGCAGGGGGTGAGCAGTCGCCAATTGCAGTCGGTGTTACGCTTGAACCCCGAGGCTCATTTGAGCGAGCAGGGGCGGGTGCCACTGCGCTTGTTTGAGATGACGCTGGATGCCGGCAGCTGCTTGCTGAATGACCCCTGTGTGGGTGCCCACGCCGGCACGCATTGTTCGCGAAGCCCTTGGGGCATGGTGAATTACTTGGGCATGAGTGCCTCTAATAACCGCGGCGCGGTGGATGCGGTGCAGCGTTTTTCCCGTCTGCTGATTGACCACGGCGATATGCGGCTTAGTGAAATCAACAGCACGACTGCCTGCCTGAGCTGGCAGCAGCCACCGCGCCAGCAGGTGTCGCGCCATGTGGTGGAGTTTTTCTTTGCCAACTGGTATCGGGTGAACGCGCCGATGCTGGATCGCGGCGCCACCCGCCGCGAGGTGCATTTTGCCCACGACGCCGATGGCCGCGAGGAGCAGCTGCAAGCGCTGTTTGATGCGCCGGTGTATTTCGACAAAAAAGCCAATGCGGTGCATTTTGACCGCGAGTTGCTCGACCAGCCGTCGCTGTACCCTCACCCCGGTATTCACAAATCGCTGGAACAGGCGGCGTTGGTCGAGCTGTCGAATTTGCAGTTTGAAGATCGGCTGATTAAAGAGGTGCGCGACTGCATCGTCAGTCAATTGTCTGAAGGGGTGCCGCGACTGGAGGATATTTCAGCGCAGCTGGGCATTGCCCCGCGCACCCTGCAGCGGCGGCTGAATAACACCGAAACCAGCTATAAGAGCCTGGTCGACGAGGCGCGCAAGGAGCGCTCCCTCGGTTTGATCGCACGCTCGGAATTGGGCTTGCTGGATATCTCGGCGGAGCTGGGCTTTAGCGATCAGAGCGCTTTTCAGAAAGCCTTTAAGCGCTGGTATGGGCAGGCCCCCGGTCGTTACCGCATGCTGTTGCAGGCCGGCTAGCCGCCCAGCTTGACCGAGGGCTGCCAATGGCGTGTAGTGCGGGCGACCGACAGCCGATTGCGAGACCTTGAGATGGATGATGCCCGCGCCATAGAAAACCTCCTCTACCGCTATGCGGAGTTGATTGATGCCGGTGATTTTGCCGGTATTGCCGACTTGTTCCGCGACGCGGAGATTCACGCTCCGGCCCACAACAGTGTGGTGAAGGGCGCTGAACAGGTGTTGGCAATGTACCGCCAATCCACGCGCCTGTATGCCGACAGCGGCACGCCGAACACCCGCCACCTGATCAGCAATGCCATTATCGAGGTGGCGGCCGATGGCGTCAGCGCCGAGGCGCGCTCCTACTATACTGTGTTGCAAGCGACTGAGGCGCTGCCCCTGCGGGCCATTATCAGCGGCCGTTACTGCGACCAGCTGCGGAAATGTGATGGCGACTGGCAGTTTGTGCGCCGCGAGATGCATGTCGACCTGATCGGCGACCTCAGCCAGCATCTATTATTCCAGTTGTAAGTTCTTTCGGGGGTGATGGCATGACTCTACAAAATAAACGCGTGGTGGTGACCGGCGCCAACGGCGCACTGGGCCAGGCGTTGGTGCAGCGCGCCACTGAGTTGGGCGCGGAGGTGATTCGCGTGCTGCATCGCAGCGACGGCAGCGATGCGCTGGCGGTGGATCTGAGCGATGCCGAGCAGTGCCAGCGAGTGCTGGCGCCGCTGGCGGACGTGGATGTGCTGTGCAATGTCGCCGGCGGTTTTACTATGGCGGCCTTTGCCAGCGATAACGCCGAGCGCGACTGGCAGGCGATGCAGATGATTAATGTAAATACGGCGCGCAATGCCTGTCGCGCGCTGCTGCCGGGCATGGTGGCGCGAGGTAGCGGGGCTATTGTGAACGTTGGCGCGCTGGGCGCGTTGCAGGGCAGCGCGCAGCTGTCGGCCTACGGCGCGGCGAAGGCGGCGCTGATGCATTTAACCGAGAGCCTGTCGGCGGAGTACCGCGAACGCGGCATTAATATTAATGCGGTACTGCCCAGTATTATTGATACCCCGGCCAACCGCGCGGCGATGCCACAGGCCGACCCGCAAAAGTGGGTGAGCCCGCAGCAACTGGCGAATGTGATGTGTTTTTTGGCCTCGGGCGAGGCCTCGGCGATGCACGGCGCACTGTTGCCAGTGCGCGGTTTGAGCTAGCCGGCGTCTGCTGCGCTTAGCTAATGTTGCCGGTGACGCGCACGCGGCGGCTGGTGGGCTCGTCGCCGGCCGATTTTGCCGCTTCGCGTTTTTGGATTTCGCCGTCGATAAGATTCTTCAGGGCGATAATCAGTCCGGTAAAGATAAAGGCGCCGGGCGGCAGTATCGCGACCAGGAAGGCCTTGTAGTCTTCAACCAGCACAATTTTCCAGGCCTTGGCAGACTCGCCGAACAGCAGATCCATATTGGCAAAAATGTGTCCGGTGCCGACCACTTCGCGGATGGCGCCCAGCAGGATCAGCACCGCCGAGAAACCCAGACCCATAATTAAGCCGTCGTACATTGCTGGCAGCAGGCGATTTTTGCTGGCAAAGGCGTCGGCGCGGCCGAGAATGACGCAGTTGGTGGTGATCAGCGGCAGGAAGATACCGAGAATCTGGAACAGCTCGTAGGCAAAGGCCTGCATCAGCAGTTCAATGCAGGTAACCGCCGCCGCGATAATCATCACAAAGGCCGGCAGTCGCACCGCGTCTGAGGTGATGTTGCGGATAATCGATACGCAGCTGTTGGACACCGTGAGCACAAAGATGGTGGCCAGGCCCATGCCGATGGCGTTGATCACCGAGCCGGTGACCGCCAGCAGCGGGCAGAGGCCGAGCAGCTGGACAATGGCCGGGTTGTTTTTCCACAGGCCGTTAAGCGAGAGTTCGCGGTAGTTCACATCACTCATTGCC
>JBFKEA010000212.1:0-4459 GCA_041619375.1 Spongiibacter sp.
AACAGGGTGAGAAAGCCCGCCAGCATCAGCGGCGAACCCACGGCAGCGCGCTGGTGGCGGCGGCCAGTGCCAGGCCGATAAAGGCGATCAGCGACCAGTTGGGCATACTCAAACCAAACAGGGTCCACACCACTTCGGCGCAGTTGCCGTCGCCCATCAGCAGGGTGCTGAAGGCTTCGCTGAGCGGCAGGTTATCAAACATATAAGACAGATTGGGGCCGCAGGCCGGCACTTCCTCGGGCGGAAGGCCCTGCAGCCACACCTGGCGGTAGGCAAAGCCGGCACCGGCGGCGCAGCTGACAAACATCAGTGCCGCGGCGATATAGCGGCCGATTTGCCGGGGTTGGAAGATCAGCGCAAGCAGGGCCACCAGTGCGGTGAGCACATAGAAAGCGCGCTGGGTAATACACAGCGGGCAGGGGTGAAGGCCGTCGACGTACTGGCTGTAAAGGGCGTAAGCCAGCAGGCCGCTGCAGCTGGCGAGAATAAAAGCGTAGATCCAACGGGCGCTGATGGGCATGGCGGTTCTCTTGTGGTGGTGGGCCGAGGCCGGTAACGGTGCTTGCGCAGTGAACGACGCCGGTGGCGTTTTGCTGTGGCAACGCTCAGGCGCTGAACTCACTGCACAGTTGGTCGATTAATCGCGGATAGAGTTCCAAAAAGCACTGCTCTATCTGCTCGCGCTGCGCGGCCAACACGGCGGCGCTGTCACTCAGCGGGTTGTCGCGGCGCAGTCGCCGGGCGATCCGCGCCAGAGTACGGTGGATATTATGCCAGTCTTGCAGCGAGCACAGAACATTGTAGTCGGCCAGAAAGCGGCTTTGGCGCTTTGCGGATAGCGGAAAGGCGGCGCTGGCCTGCTCCAGACGCGCGTAGCAGTCGCGACTGAAGACAGGCAGTTCAGGGCTGGTCAGCGCGCCCCAGTCGCGCTGCCAGTGCTGACTGAGGAAGTGGTCAAAGCACACATCCAGCGCAATGCCGGCGTAGCGGCGAAAGGGGTCGGGGAAGCCGCGCAGGCAGGCGCTGGTGGCCGGGTCGCGGTCGGTGAGAGCGTCAATGCGCCGGTGCAGGCGGATGCCCTCTTCCCAGTCGGCGGGGTAGTCGCCGCGCAGCGGTCCCTTGACGTGGTCGCCGAGCAGCGCGCCGATCAGCAGGGCATCGCCGCCCTCGCCGCGCCGCTGGCCGACCAGCTCCGCGAGATGGAAGTGGGCGAGGTAGTTCACCGCAGTGTCACAGGTTCTGGTACTGCTGGTAGAAGCGCGCCAGATAGTCGTCAAAACTGCCCTCGTCGCGGGCCTCGATGGCGGTTTGCTGTTCCAGCGAGTCGAAGCGCAATTCGGCGAAGCGGCGCAACTGCGCCGGTGTCAGCTGTCCTTCGCGGAAGTTGCGGTCGTGCTCGCGGGACTGGCGCAGGGCGTAGTCGAAGAAGCTGCCGTCGCGCTGCTCTATGGCGTCGACAATGCGCGCCGAGGGAGTCAGCGCCGGGTTGCGCAATTTGGCGCGCTGGCTGGCGCAGCTCTCGCGGTACTGGCTGCTGTCGTGGGCGTTGTCGAGCAGCTCGGCCAGGCGCTCGATACCGTCGATCAGTTGCTCGCCCCAGTGGACCAGTTCGCGCTCGTCGCCGTCGTCATCGATCAGCGTCAGGCCGGGCTCGCGGCCGCGATTGACCACCTTGGCCAGATTGTCGCTGATCGCGCCGTTGGCCTGATCGTCGCAAAGCGGGCTGTCTTTGCTTAGGCAAAACAGCAGGAAGGCGTCGAGAAAGCGAATTTGCTGGGCGTCGATGCCCAGTGGCAGCAGCGGGTTGACGTCCAGGCAGCGCACCTCGATGTATTCCACGCCGCCGCGGCGCAGGGCGCCGAGGGGAATTTCGCCGCTGTCGGTGACCCGCTTGGGGCGGATCGGGCTGTAGAATTCGTTTTCGATTTGCAGCAGGCCACTGCTCAGTTGCTGGTCGACGGGGAAGTACTGGTAGTCGCCGTGGGCGGTGGTGATGGCGTTGCGCAGGGTGTCGATATAAAAATCGAGGTGGTTGTAGCAGATGTTCAGGCCCTTTTGGGCATTGCTCTGGTAGCCGAGGTCGCCCATGCGCAGCGAGGTGGCGTGGGGGCCGTAGAGGGTGGTGTCGCCAAATTCCTGCAGGCCGTGGGTCTGGCCGTTGACGAAGCACTTGGACACCGCCGGCGCAGCGCCGAACAGATAGATCAGCAGCCAGGAGTAGCGGCGGAAGTTGCGGATCAGTGCAAAGTAGCTGTCGGTGACGAAGTCTTTGTCGGCGCTGCCCTCGCCGCCCTGCAGCTGGTAGAGGGCGTCCCACAGGGCCGGCGGCAGGGAGAAATTGTAGTGGATGCCGGCAATGGTCTGCATTTTGCGGCCGTAGCGATGGCCCAGACCGAGGCGGTAGCGGCTTTTCATGGTGGCCGAGTGACTGCTGCCGTACTGGGCCACCGGAATCTCGTCGGCGGCGGGCAGATGGCAGGGCATGCTGGCGTTCCACAGCAGCTCGTTGTCGAGGCTGCGGCTGGCAAAGCGGTGAATGTTATCCAGCTCGGCCAGGGTGTCGTCGATGCTGTCGCTGACCGGGGTAATGAATTCCAGCAGCGCTTCGGAGAAATCGGTGGTGATCGACGGGTGACAGAGCGGTGAGCCGAAGGCGTCGGGGTGGCGGCGGCGCGACAGCTGGCCGTCGGCGGTGGCGCGCAGGCTTTCCTTTTCGATGCCGCGACGAATCGCTCTCAATAGGCTGTGCTGTGCCGGCTGGGCCAAAAATGCCAGTCTTTGCTCAAAACGTGTAGCCAAATAACTATCCTCGGCGGGACTCGAAAAGGCCGAACAGTGTAATTCCGCGGCCTATTGTGGACAAGCTTTACGGCGCGCGGGATTGCCAGCCGGTCGCGGTCTTGCTAAAAATTGGCCTCCACGCCCAGCGAAATTCAATTATGGAGCATCCACATGAGTCTTCCCCAGCCCGGTATATTTGTCGAGGGCAGCCGCAAGCACATTTTTCTCGAGTTTGAACGTGCCGACGCCACTGATGATGCCGCCTTGCGGGGCGCACTGGGTCGCGCCATAGCTGCCACGCAGGCGGCGGACGGCCGCCTGCTGCACGCGGTGTGGGCATTTGGTCCAGACTGCTGGGCTGCACTCAGCGCGCAGCGCCCGGCGGGTTTGAAAGCCTTTACGCCGGTGGGCAGCGGCGCGGCGCAGGCCCCGGCCAGTCAGCGCAGTATTCTGCTGTGGTTGCACGGCGACGACGACAGCGCGTTGTTTGACGCCGCGTTGGCGGCGAGCGAGGCGCTGGCGGCGGCGGTCAGTCTGGCGCTGGAGCTCAAGGGCTTTGTTTATCACGATTCCCGCGATCTCAGCGGCTTTATCGACGGCACCGAAAACCCCAAGGGCGAGGGCCAGCGCAAGGTGGCGCTGATTCCCGAGGGGCAGCCCGGCGCCGGCGGCAGTTTTGTCTTGTCGCAGCAGTGGCAGCACAGCCTGCAGGCGTTTCGCGCCCTGCCGCAGAGCGAGCAGGAAAAAGTGATTGGTCGCACCAAGCCCGACAGCATCGAGTTGGAGGGCGAGGCCTTGCCCATTGATGCCCATGTTAGTCGCAGTGATGTGAAAATCGACGGCCGCGCGCAGAAGCTGTACCGGCGCAGTGTGCCCTATGGCGGGGTGTCACAGCACGGCTTGTACTTTCTGGCGTTCAGTGCCGAGATCGAGCGCTATGAGCATATTTTGGCGAGTATGTTTGGCCAGAGCGAGGACGGCGTGGTCGACCGGCTGACCGAGTTTTCGCGGCCGTTGACCGGCAGTTACTGGTTTGCCCCGGCGGCGGCGGAACTTTCCGCGCTGGCGGCGCACTAATATTGCGAAGTCTCCTACTCTAGGTAATTTGGGCGCCCCTTGGGCGCCCTTTTTTTTGCCGGATTGTTTGTGGCGGCGCGGGTTCGCGCCGCCAGCGGGCGGGCTACAGCGGCAGACACTCGCCGCCAATGCCGGGGACTTGGCCGGGGGCGCAGGTCGGCACGGCGGGCTGCTCGCTGCCCTCCTCGCTGTTGCCACAGGCGTCGGCGTTGTCGTAGCTGTCGTCTACGACCTCGTTAATCCAGCGGGTGACAAGGTCAAAGGCGGCGCCGTGCACCGTGCTGCGTGCCAGTGGCGGCATTTTGGCGGCCAGCGAAGTGGCCTCGGGCCCAATGCGGTAGGGCAGAATCGAGTCGTCAGCGCTGCCCGGCACAATGTCGTACTCGCGGCCGCCGCGACCCTCGGTGCCACTGGCAGTGGGGCCTTTGCAGATACCGTAGGTGTCGTTGACCTCACGGAAGACATCCAGATAGAAGCCGGTGTTTTGGGCCAGACCGCGACGGTTGTGACAGTGGGCGCAGTTTACTTCCAGATAACTGCGTACCCGCGCCTCGATATCGGCGTCGCTGTCAGCCTCGGCGCCGGAGTCGCCCGGTACATT
>JBFKEA010000213.1:0-4439 GCA_041619375.1 Spongiibacter sp.
ACCGGCCGGGCATTTTTTACCCACAGGCGGGCTGGCTATCGCCGCCTGCAGTGTGCCGTGAACGCTGCGACCACCCGGCTATCGACCTCATCAATCATTGCCAAGCCATGCAATTACACGACGATGGCCAGCGCTGGCAGGCCGTCGATGCCAGTGGCACAACGATCGCAAGTGCCGATGTGGTAGTGATCGCCAACAGCCACGATGCCGGCCAGTTCGAGCAAAGCTGCTACCTGCCACTGCGCAAAATTCGCGGTCAGCTCAGCTACTTCCGCACTGAAGATATCCGCCAAACCCCGCAATGCGTCGTCTGCCACGAAGGTTATTTTGCACCGCCAGTTGACGGACAATTTTGTATCGGCGCCAGCTTTGACCTGAAGAGCGACGATACCGCCCTGCGCGATGACGACCACCAATTTAATATCGCCACTCTTGAGCGCCTCAGCCCCGAGTTGCTGGCGCCCGGTAGTCAGGCTATCGGCGGCCGAGCGGCACTGCGCTGCGCCAGCCCCGACTACCTGCCCATTGTCGGCGCTCTCCCCGATGTCGCCGCGTTCGACCGCGACTACGGCGCGCTGCGCAAGGACGCCAAACGGGCGATCGCCACCCCCGGCCACTACCAGCGAAACCTCTATGTGAATGTCGCCCACGGCTCCCGCGGACTGACCTCAACGCCTATTGCCGCCGAGCTGCTCGCCGCGTACATCTGCCAAGAGAGTCGCCCTCTGCCGCGACATCTCTGTGAAAGCCTGTCGCCGGCGCGCTTTATCATTCGCGACCTGATGCGCAACCGCCGTTAACTTGGCATAGTACACCTGACAATTTATCGGCCGACGACGCTCGGCGCCGCCGTACTCGTCCCTTGGAGGCACCGTGAACAACATCGAAGCGCTGGCACAACGATTACAGGAACTGGAAGACCTTCGCGCCATTAGCGAGTTGAAATATCGCTACCTAAACGCCTGCGACGCTAAACGCCCGGACGACGTCCTGAACTGCTTTGCCGCCGGTGAGATTGTCATCGACTTCGGCCACATCGGCCGTTTTAGCAGCCGCGAGGCCTTTGTCGCCGTTTTTGAAGAACTGGGCTGCCACGAGCACATTGTCGACATGCATCACGCACAAAACCCACTGATAAGCCTAACTGGCCCGGACAGCGCCCGCGGCGATGTCGGCCTGCGTTTTCTCAGCCTGAACACCCGCGACAAAACGCGACTGCAGCTCGCCGGCCGCTACCACGACGAATATCAACGTATTGGCGGCCAGTGGCGCATCAGCGCTAGTCGCTTTCGCGTAAACGCTGTGGAAATTATCGATTTTTCCGGCGAGCAGGCTGTTATTCGCTACGCTGGCAACCAGATGCCAGCCAGCTAAGGTCCGCTAGCCACGCTTAAACCAAGCGCTGGAGATATCAGCGGGCAGCGCTGTACCAACCGGCGTCCCGGCAAACATCGGCGAGCTAAAGTCACTGCGACTGGGCCGGCAGTCGTTCCAGTCGGTGACAATGTGTCGACAACTGAAACGCCATTGCCCGCCGTCATAGCGATAGCGGTCCAGATAACGGCCGCCAATGATCAACTCCTCTTCCCCCTCGGCGGCGGCGTAGCGGTGGTAGGCTTGGCAATAGACCTCGCCGACGGCCTGCTCGCCGTCGACCTCGATCAGGTGATTGTGCACCGCGTGCGCGGTGGCCGTCATCGCGGCTAACTGACTGGGTAGCCAGCGAATATAGTCGCTGGCACTGCCGTTGAACATCGCCCCGTGATTCTCCACCGCATCGCCGTGGTATAGCTCACTCAGCGCCGCGTAGTCGCGGCGGTCGATCGCCCGACAATAGCGCAACACCAGCTCGTGGATCGCCTGCTTCGCCGCTAATTCCCACAACACGCTCTCGCTATTCATTGCCCTTCTCTCCCTGTACATATCGCGGCGATGACTAACGACGCAGGTGCGCCGACGCCGCAGAACTGGCATAGTAAAACCCAGCCCTTAATACCGTGAATAGCAACGCCGTGTACAACACTGTTTTCCGCCACATTCTGTGTCTGCTGTTGCTGACACTGCCGCTGCCCGGCAACAGCGTCGAGGCGACGCCCTACCGCCTGTTGGCAAGCTACCCGCGCGCGGCCGTGCTGTTCACTCAAGGTCTCGAAATTTTTCACGACCAGCTGTTTGAAAGCAGTGGCCTCTACGGCCATTCGAAGATTGTCGCCCAGCCCATCCCCCCCTTCCCTGCAACGCCCAGCCTTCGCGGTGTCAGCCTAGACAAAACGCTATTTGCCGAGGGCTTAAGTTTCTACAATGGCCGACTCTATGTACTCACCTGGCGTGCCGGCCAAGTCTTGGAAATTGATCCCGAGCGCTTTGCCCTGCTGCGCAGGCACCGCTACACCGGGCAGGGCTGGGGGCTGTGCTATCACCACGGTAGAAAGCTGTTCGCCATGAGCAATGGCAGTGACCAGTTGCAGTGGCGCCGCCCGGGGGACTTCAGTCTAGTCGAAAGCCGCAGCGTGAGCGGCCCCGGAAATTACCAACGGCTTAACGAGCTCGAGTGTCACGGCGACTATGTACTGGCCAATCGCTGGAAGAGCAATACCATTGTCATTATCCATGCCGCCAGCGGCACCGTCATGGGCGAGCTGGATCTCAGCGCCCTTGAGCCCCCGGGATTACAGGAAGAGGCGGTTCTCAATGGTATTGCCTACGACGCCCGCGACGACAGCTGGCTGGTGACCGGCAAGCTCTGGCCCCAGATCCATCGCATACGTTTTACACTGCCGCGCCTCAACACAACGACAAATTCCGCAGCCAACGACTAAAAATGCTAGGCTGCACCCATGGTTAAACCCAACAAGACAGGATCATATGAGCGCTATTGCCAACACCGCCCCACACTCCGCTTTTGAATTGCTGCACAGCCAAGCGATCGACGCCCTCGGCGTCACGCTGAGTGAATACCGCCACCGTAAAACCGGCGCCAGTCACTACCATATCAGTGCCGACAACGCCGAGAATGTATTTTTGGTCGCCCTGCGCACCGTGCCCAACGACTCCAAAGGGGTCGCCCACATCCTCGAGCACACCGCCCTCTGCGGCAGTGAAAAATACCCGGTGCGCGACCCATTTTTCATGATGATTCGGCGCTCGCTGAACAGCTTTATGAATGCCTTTACCAGCTCTGACTGGACGGCCTACCCATTTGCCAGCAGCAACCGCAAAGACTTTGACAATTTGCTACAGGTTTATCTGGACGCGGTCTTTTTCTCACGCCTTCACCCGCTAGATTTTGCCCAGGAAGGTCACCGACTGGAGTTCACCGAACGCGACAACCCCAATTCTGAATTGCAATTCAAGGGCGTCGTGTTTAATGAAATGAAAGGCGCGATGAGCTCAATCCCCAGCCGCCTATGGCACACCCTGTGCAAATACCTGTTTCCGACCACCACCTACCACCACAACAGTGGCGGCGACCCGGAAGCGATCCCCGACCTGAGCTACGAGGAGCTAAAAGCCTTTTACGCCAGCCACTACCACCCCAGCAACGCCATTTTTATGACTTACGGCGACGTCAGCGCAGCCGAACATCAGGCGCGATTTGAAGAGTTGGCACTGTCGCGCTTCGACGCTCTGGACAAAGTTATCAGCGTCGCTGCCGAAAAACGCTATCACGCGCCGATACGCGCCCACGAAGCCTACCCACTGCCCGCCGGCGACGACCCCAGCGGTAAAACACATATTGTCATGGCTTGGTTACTGGGCAACAGCAGCGATCTAGACAGCTTACTGGAAGCACAGCTGCTGGCCGGGATATTACTCGACAACAGCGCCAGCCCACTGCTGCACGCACTGGAAACCAGCGAACTGGGCAGCTCGCCATCGCCGATGTGCGGCCTGGAAGACTCGATGCGCGAAATGGTGCTGGCCTGTGGTTTGGAAGGCAGTGAAGTCGAGCATATGAACGCCGTTGAGGAGTTGATATTAGGCACCTTGGAACGCCTGGCGGCAGACGGCGTAGACCCGGATAAAGTCGAGTCAGTCCTTCACCAACTGGAGCTACACCAGCGGGAGATTAGCGGCGACGGCTACCCCTACGGCTTGCAATTGATACTCAATGGCCTGGGCGCCGCCACCCACCGCGGCAACCCCATCGACGCACTCAATCTCGATCCTGCGCTGGCGCGCCTGCGTGAGAAAATTGCTGGCCCCGATTATATCAGCGGGCTGCTGCGACAGCTGCTGGACAACCCCCACCGCCTGACCTTGGTGTTCAGCCCCGACCAGCAATACCAGCAGCGCGCGGAGCAAGCCGAGAAGCAGCGACTGGCCGCAATAAAAGCCTCTCTGAGCGAACAACAGCAGCAACAGATTATCGATCAGGCTCAGGCGCTCGCCGAGCGCCAAACCCTGGTCGAGGACGAAAGCATTCTGCCCCGTGTCGG